>JBLHIH010000091.1:0-15372 GCA_047616645.1 Flavobacterium sp.
GTCAATACATTTGCCGCCATGCAGGATGTCGCCGTTGACGGTATGGCAATTGATACGCTTCCCGAAAATGAAAGAGGTCGTGCAAATTCCTTTATGGCTTTTGGTCAAGTTGCAGGTTACTCATTATCCGGGGCCTTCTGCGCCATGATGTTGGTTTCATACGGCCTACAGGGGGCAGTCCTATCTCTTACAATAGGTATCGCAATCATATTTGTGTGGGTTCTGATTGTTCGAGAGCGCATTGGAGAACGTCTATTACCTTGGACCGAGGGCCAAGCTTCGAGTCGATCACTCAATCTTCAAGCAAAGAACTGGTTAAGTATTTTTTCCAATCTACGAAAAGTCTTATTCTTACCTACGAGTTTACTGCTGATTTTAATCACATTCACATGGCGCGTATCCGACGGTTTTTGGCTAGTTAGCGCGCCAATCATTGTCGTCCAAGATTTACATTTTCAAAGCACTGAGTATTCCTATTGGACTTCAATTTGCACAGGAATTGCAGCCATAATGGGATTGTTTTTAGGCCCGGTTATTGACAAGATTGGCGCACGAATTGTCTTTATCACAGCCTTAGGGACAATTGGCATTGTCTATATTTTTATTGGATCGTCATTAAGTTTTTGGCATTCCAGTGTCTTTCTTCTTGGCGTCCTCGCGATACACTCCATCATCTATCAGGCTTGTTTTATTAGCTTCATCGCTTTACATATGAGTATTTGTTGGGACAAAGTTTCCGCTACGCAATTTGCCATTTATATGGCTTGGGCCAATCTCGCCAGATCAATCGGCGCCTCAATTTACGGTGAAATCAAACCTTCCCTGGCTCAGGGGCAAGAGTTTTACATCATGGGCTTAATGATAATTGTTGCCGCTATTTTACTCATGTGCGTAAAAATCAAGCAACACAAAGAACAAATAGAAACACTTGAAGATAACATTAGCGGAGATATGGTGGGCTCCGGTACCTGAAATTTTATGCGACAACATCATTTAAAGCGAATGCAGACAAGGGTTTCAAAATGCGATGTCGCAGGGAAAAAATCCAGCAAGTGTACTTGCTCTGTTTTATAGCGCTGACTTAGACTACCTAAGTCTCTTGCTAAACTAGCAGGGTTACAACTCACATAAAATAAATACTTTGGCTTTATTCGACGAAGCCATTTATCAAGATCGGGAAAGCCTTTTCTTGGAGGATCAATCAGTAGTGCATCGAATGACGTTTTTTTGAATTTTCTAGAGAAAGCTGATAGTGCATCTTCAGAAAACAAATCTAATGATACAAAATTGTCAGACACCACTTTTTCTGAACGATAGCTATCAACTAATATTCGTTTTCCAACATCCAAATCTTCACTAAGATTCCCAGCGCCAGAAAATAGATCTAAGACACTGTCTATTTTTTTACCTGCAAATGCTGAGCCTAGAACGTCTTTCAGGCATGCGTTCATTTCAGGATAAACTTGAGTGAAACCGCCTTCAGCGTAAGCAGTATTCCAATTCATCTGGACCTCACCATCCTGCAGGTATATTTCACAGTGACCACGGCCAACATGTTCTTCTCGCCAGTCATCTTGATGATAAAGTTTGTCGAATTCTTCCCTCAACTCCTTTTTGATGATCTTGCAATGAGGTACTTCAACAATGGTGTCCCTAGCACCATCGAGCATACCAATATACTTATGACGATAATGCAGTTGAATTCTATTTCGGTAGGCCAAGCGCGCAGGTGCTGCATGGATGGTTAACTGTTCTGCTTTAATATCAGCTAGGTGGCGCAATAAAGCAGCTTGTTTGTACCCGAGTTCATTTTCGTAACGCGTATGTTGATATTGACAACCCGGACATTGATCAAAGTGGGGGCAATCTGGACTTATACGTTCACTAGAACTTGTCTCTAGCGAATCAAGAAGCGCAAATTGCACACCCTTGCTACGCTTATACACTTTTGCAGTACCCGTCTCGCCAGGCAATACACCGGCAATAAAAGTGATGGTTTTCCCGTCTTTATGAACGCCTTGACCGAAAGGATCTAGATGTTCAACTTGGAACTTTATCGAAGGCAGGTTTTGTTTTTTTGGGGCTCTCATATTTTGTGTTTTAGATTCATCAAGCAAATTTTTGCGTTTCACCTTACACTAGCTTAGGCCAAAGCACATCCTTACAAGGGAAATCAAAAAATTGGAAATCAAAAAAAATAGAACGCCTTACGGTTCATGGCAATCTCCTATTACCTCAGCACTCATAGTGGCAGGATCTATCGGCGTTTCAGGCCCAAGCTTTCACAAAAACGCGCTGTACTGGACAGAAAGTCGGCCTCAAGAAGGCGGGAGAAATGTACTCGTTAAACGTAATGAGGAAGGTCTAGAATCGGATGTAAATCCAGCCCCTTTCAATATAAGAACACGTGTCCATGAATATGGCGGTGGCGCCGGCTTGATACACGAAGACGCTTACTATTTTTCTAACTTTGAAGATCATCAAGTTTATAAACAAGCGCTTAACGGAGGTCAGCCAGAACACATGAGCGATGAGCCGCAATTAAGATTTGCTGACGGCACAGTAGATCCTTCTCATCAACGCATCATTTACGTCGTAGAAGATCACAGCAAAAGCGGACAAGAAGCGGAGAATTATCTTGCCACCATGAATTTGGATACCGGAAAGATAGACTTGTTAACAAAGGGAGAGGATTTCTATGCAGCACCTGCCTTAAGTCCAAATGGACGACAACTTGCTTGGATAACTTGGCAACACCCCAATATGCCTTGGGATGAAACGACACTATGGCTTGCTGACATCAACCAAGATGGTGACTTGGAGAACCAACGCTGTGTGCAAAGATCAAAAGACCTTAGTTTTCAGCAACCCTATTTTTCACCCGATAATGCGCTCTACTATATATCTGACGAATCAGGTTGGTGGAACATTTATCAATACCAGAAAAACGATAGTGATATTAATGTGAGCAATGTAAAAGCCGAGTTTGGCGTGCCTCACTGGGTTTTTGGACAGTGTACTTATCAGTTCACACCCGATGGCACAATAGTGTGTGTCTACGGAATAAACAATGAAAGCATATTGGCAACCATTGACTTAGAAACGCTTAATCTCCAAGTCATAGAAACACCCTTTACCAGTATATCCGGACTCAATATTTGTGATGGTCAGCTAACGTACATTGGCGCGTCCTCAAGCCGTTTTCCTTCAGTTGTGATACAAGACCTCAATACCTTAGAAACCAAGGTAATAAAAACCAGCAACCAGTTGGAAATAGATGAGGCCTATTTTTCCAAGCCCACAACGATTGAATTCAAAACCGGACAGCGCAAATCAAACCCGCTCAAAACAGATCAAGAAGTGGCTCACGGGTTTTACTACCCACCTACCAACAAAGATTTCCAAGGTCTGGACAATGAATTGCCCCCACTACTACTCATGTTACACGGGGGTCCAACCGGCGCTACGAGCAATGCACTGAGCCTCGCGAAACAATTTTGGACAAGTAGGGGTGTAGCCGTACTCGATCTTAACTATCGGGGCTCTACAGGCTATGGTCGGCAATATCGAGACAAACTCCGGGGGAATTGGGGAATTACAGACGTCGAAGATTGTGTCGCCGTATGTGATTTCCTGGTTGATCAACAACTTGCAGACCCTAATAGGTTGGCTATTCGAGGTGGTAGTGCAGGCGGTTACACCACCTTATGCGCTCTCACCTTTACTGATACATTCAAGGCTGGTGCAAGCCACTATGGCGTGAGTGATTTAGAGGCGCTCGCCTTAGACACACATAAATTCGAGTCTCGTTATTTGGACAGTGTGGTCGGCCCTTATCCTGAAAGGCAAGACATCTATCGTGAACGATCGCCAATACATCACACGGATCAGTTAAACAGCGCTTGTATATTTTTCCAGGGGCTAGAGGATAAGGTTGTTCCACCTAATCAAGCTGAGATGATGGTAAAAGCTTTAGAAGATAAAGGTCTCCCTGTCGCCTACGTTCCCTTTGAGGGGGAGCAGCATGGCTTTCGACAGGGTAAAAATATCAAACGCAGCTTGGATCTTGAATTGTACTTTTATGCCGAGGTCTTTGGTTTCAACACTGCAGACCACATTGAGCCTATAGAGATAAAAAACTTAAGGCACATATCGACGCGCTAAGTTTGCATCAAGCTCATCACTCTCAAAGAAAACGGGCTTCATCTTTTGCTTCACAAAGTTGTGCATTTGATCATCAAAGTGTGGGGATTTTTCATCAAGGGTTGCGCTTCCAAACTGATGAATGCTTTCTATGCTTTGTTTTCCATCCTTATCCCAACTCACAAAGATAAACAGTCCATCGCCTCCCAGAGCAGTTAAATATCCATCTTCCTCAAGACCGCGCCCGTAGATTGCCCTCATCACATCAGGTCCGCCAGCAAGGGCAAGTTGTTTCTCGCCTCTTACCAGTCGATTCACCTCACCCCATGGCACATCAACGCGTTCAAACTTTTCTAGCATTAGATCCACACACTTTTCAAATTCGCCTTTTACGGAAGGTGGGGCTTTTCTCGATTGCTCAGCGATCCACTCTTCGCTAATGGTGCAGACCCCTAGCGCTGCCAAGGTATTATCGATATCTGTTTTAAGATTCCAAGCTTTGAGCATTCCTTGGGCACTTGCATAGGCACTGCCCTCTGGAAATTCAAATTCATAGAGACCATCAAGATATTTCATTGCCCTTGAGTTAACAGCGTAAGCATTGTCAAACTTAATAGATTTAAAGCCCGCTTCATCTAACATACCCATTTCTTCAAATAACGCTAAGCCTCTTGTTGCTCTGTTTGTCATTCTTTTTGGGAAGCCAAATGATTCGGCATAATCAGATCGCAGTAAATTATCTTCCGCTGCTGTAACGTGGAAGGGAGATTGATTGGTACTCAACAGATATCCACTTGAGGGATTAGTAATTTGAGGCAGGTTTTTATAGGGAAGATATTCTTTCCAAATCAGATCGCTTCTATCACCAGGTAAATATTGACGCCAATCTACACCTTCTTTGCGCAGAGGAGATTGTGAATTATGCACAAAGCCAATATTACCTTGATCATCCGCGGCTATAAAATTGAAACTGGATATTGCTAACATTTCCATGGCTTTGTGCCATTCTTCAAGACTATGCGCGCGACTCATTTTAAACCATTGATCCGCCTGTCTAATCTCACCTCTTCCCGCGTAACGAATGGCGTAATCGCCATGTTCTTGCCGCACAACGGGCCCGTGCTCAGAATAATAAAGATCTTGGGAAATCGTCCAATAGAAATTGCCGATGAGCTTGACCCGAATATTGGCTTCTTTAACCACAAGATCTTTCCATTGGTCATCAAGTCGATACTGATTTTCATTCTCAGGATTAATTTCTAATACGTAGATATCAACGAGGTCAGGTTGGTTAACCGTCGCAGCCCAAGCCAGGTGCTTATTGCTGCCAACTGTAATGACAGGAGAACCCGGAAAGGCACCCCCCATGACATGCCAGCCCTCCTCACTTTTTAAATGCGCCTCATACCAGGCCACCGGACCCGTTAAAGGCTGATGAGAATTAATCAATATTCGAGTACTTCCGTCGCTAGAACGATTGGGAGATATAGCAAAGGCATTCGACCCTATCGGCAGGGGAGCGTCATTGCGTGGCTGCCAAGCAGTCTCTAGGGAATCCACGGACACTTGTTGTTGGCGAGCATCTTCAAACAATTCTGACACCGGTTTTTGAAACCCATAAAATAACAAATGTTGGATAGAGAAAGAGGCGACAAGATCTTTCGATGTTATTGGATAGAGGTGCTGATCAACTTTACCCGGGTGCTTAGCAGCCCAATAATTTACACCATCAACAAAGCCAACTAAAACGGCTTTAATTTCATCAGACAGATCGCTGTCATATTTTGTATCGACGTACTTTCTGATTTCCAAAAGCTGAATTAAATAGTCTAAAGGCATCGATTTATATCCAGCAGAAGCGCTTTTATGGCCGCGATAGACGCTCATGGCATCTTCAATCAGAAGATAGTGATCCTCAGCTTGGGCATAAGCAAAGCCAAAGGCGACATCTCTATCTCGAGGGCCCTCGATATGAGGAACGCCCCAAACATCTCTTTTTATTTCTACATCATATAGGCTACGTTTGTCGAGATAGGACTTGGCGTCGAAGTTGTTAGGCTTCATAAATCCTAATATTTGGTGCATGCCAAGCAGACCTACTACAAGGGCAATTGAGGAGATTATTATGACTTTCTTCATTCCGCTTTCCACTTCCCATTTATCATTTTATTTCTCATTCCACTAGCGTATCCAAACATTAGCTTGGGGTAGCGCGCTTTTATTTATTGTAAGGGTATTCTATGTATGTATTTTCACATAATGATGTGTTAATAGAACATTTCTCCCTAAATTTGTCACTTAAGGTTACAGTGAACTAAACCTCGTGACTTAGCGCTAAAATGATTAGGAACAAACAATGACCAGACCAAAAATACTCGGGTTTATAGCCCTAGGCTTCCTTGCAGTGAGTGGGATCACCGTCAGCGTGTATGAATGGCAGATAGAGAAAACAGACGCTTTAACGGATATATCATCAGACAAACAAAACACAAAAAATAGGATATCCAATGAGACTCGGATAGACCAACTTGAAAGCCATCTCATTACACTTCAATTGAGATTGAATAGAATAGAAAAAAGTGCAATCAGAGAGCTGTCTGGGCCAGTAACAACGGAAGCTGCGCCCATCGAACTTGCTAGTAATTTTGCAGTCCCTGCCAACCATCAAACTACTACTCCGTCACACTCTCCCTCGACAAATGGCGGTATCCAGAATAGTCTTATTTCTGCAGGCCTCGATCCCTCTATTGCAGAACAAATCGCAGACAAAGAAAATGAACTCGCATTATCCAGGCTAGATCTTCGTGACAAGGCCATGCGCGAAGGTTACTTCGGTACAGATCAATACCGGGAAGAACTCTCAAGTTTGAACGATGCTAGTACATCCCTACGGGAGGATATCGGCGAGGACTATTTTGATCGCTTTTTGTACTCTAGCGGACAAGCCAACCGCGTCACGATCGGTTCTGTTATGAAGGGCTCTGCTGCGGAAATCGCAGGGATCAAAGATGGTGATACCTTGCTATCCTATGGAGGTCAACGTTTGTTTCAATGGAGGGAATTACAAGGTAAAACCACCACTGGCGTGAAGGGTGAGTTGACCGACATGACGATCCTGCGTGATGGACTAGAAATCCGTCTTGATATTCCGAGGGGGCCCCTTGGTGTTCGCCTGAGTCAAAGCAGGGTTGATCCGGGGCCTTCTTAATATTCAACAAAGTTGCTTATTCATCCCCTATTTTAGGATTTTATATGTTAGGAAATTTCACAAGAAACCTTCCTGCTATTAGCATGGCCTTGGGTCTCACAGCAGGCCTCTATTTTGGTGTGACTGACGCTGTCATCGCAAAATCGACCGTTATGGACCATGTGAACGAACTCAGTACCATCCGACAAAGTGCTGAAGCGTATGCAGCGAAAGAAAAGGGTGAAATCCTGATTGTTTTTGATATCGACGATACGCTTCTAGCATCGGACAGCTTTGTTGGAGGGGATAGTTGGTACAACTGGCAGAGAGGCAAGGTGCTAAAAAGTACCGAAGAGGCTGAAATCACAATTGACGAAGCTGACAAAGTCACTTGCCTTTTTTCAAAACTCGGCATGCTCTATGAACTTGGCATGTATCACGCAACAGAGCCTGACGCAGCGGGTATCGTAAAGTATTTGGCAAAGTTTGACCTTATGGCCTTAACCTCTCGTTCACCAGATTACCGTGGTGGAACTGAAAGAGAATTAAAGCGCGCTGGGTTCAATTTTAAAAACGCACACCTGCTAACAACATCAAATGCCTTGGCTTATGCTTTCTTTGACGGGAAAAGCACAAGAGCGGTGAGCTATCAAAATGGCATTGTAATGTCTACTGGCTTAAATAAGGGAGAAGTATTGATAGATTTACTAAAGCGAATTGATCGCCAATATTCAGCGATATTTTTTGTCGATGATAGTCGCAAGAATGTTGTCGATATGGAAAAAGCTTGGCAAGATAGATCAACGGATGTGAGAATATTTCACTACACCGGCGTAGACAAGCGCATAAGCCCAGAAGACATTCATCAAGCCAAGGTTTCTCGTGACGCACTCAATATCTTCATCAGCTCTGCTTTTCCCAATCGCGCTGAGCGCTTTGCCACAGGCAGTTGCCAGTAAATTCTGACATCTCAAACTAATATTTATTACAATACGCTACTTACAATTTTCTTCCACTGCTGAGTCAAAGGTCAGTTTTCATGGCGCAACTCTATTTTTACTACTCCGCAATGAATGCGGGGAAGTCGACATCTTTACTTCAAAGTGCCTATAACTATAAAGAGCGGGGCATGCATGCTGAAGTTTTTACTGCGCGTTTGGATGACCGCTATGGCATGGGGGTTGTAGCCTCACGAATCGGGCTAAAGGCGGATGCACATCTTTTTGACGCCAGCGACGATCTTTTTGAACAAATCACTGCGCTCGGCGCTAAGCAAAAAGTCGATTGCGTGTTGATTGACGAAGCTCAGTTTTTAAGTAAAGCTCAAGTAAAACAACTACTTGGCGTTGTTGACGATCTCGATGTACCCGTACTTGCCTACGGACTAAGAACTGACTTCCTAGGAGAAACCTTTGAAGGAAGTCATCACCTACTAGCGTGGAGTGACAAAATTATTGAGCTGAAGACGGTATGTCATTGTGGTCGAAAGGCCAATTTTGTGGTTAGGCTAGATGCCGAAGGTCAGGCTGTCACCCAGGGTGCCCAAGTGGATGTTGGGGGAAACGAAAAATACGAGTCCATGTGCCGAAAACACTTTAGAGAGCTGGTCTGGCAGGATTAACAATAGTACCGAAAGCGCTTAACACTAAACCACCTCTATCAAATTCTGCCTCCCTTTTAATCTGGGTTTAATCTTTTTCCGGTAATGGCCATAATTCACCTACTTAAACGATTAAAATAAGTGAAAATCCCTTACCTAATCACAGAAAAAAAAGCGTATAATTCCGTGCACAGAAATCGTTACTAAGCAGACAATAATATAATAGATAGCCTGGTTAATACGCTTCTGTGTATATCACAAAATTAATCTATCGATGGGAGAGGACATGAAAATGCCTTATGTCAAACTAGATCGTTTGCTTAAGCTAGCAATGATGATGTTTGTTTTGATACCTGGATTCGTCCAGGCAGCAGGAACAACATCGGCCATTCGCGGCAATATAGTAGACGGTAATGGAAATAGCGTTGCGGAAGCATCAGTCGTTGTACAAGACTTGCGGACCAGCGTAGAACGTACATATTCTTCAAATGCCTCCGGCACATTTTATGCCGGTAACTTACCAGTAGGCGGTCCTTATAAGGTTACTGTCAATGGTAATCGTTCAATCACAGTGCCAAGTATTGCCCTAGGCGATATTTATAACCTTACTGTGAACATGCAATCCAGTAAAATGGAAGAAGTTATTGCTTACGGCAGTGTTTCCGACGTTGGGGATTCTACGTCAGGGCCATCCGCTAATTTTTCCAGGTATGACTTGGAAAATGCAGTTGCTTTCGATCGCGACATTACCGAGGTCTATACTTTTGATCCTCGCATTAGCCTTGACCAAGATGGTCAGTCTATAAACTGCGGCGGCAAGAGCAATCGATTCAATAGTGTCACGCTCGATGGCATTAGCCAAAATGACGTATTTGGTCTAAATGCTAATGGTTACTCGGCAGCAACTGGAATGCCATTCCCATTTGATGCAATAGAACAAGTCTCTGTTGAACTGGCGCCTTTTGATGTCACATTCGGCGGTTTTTCTGCTTGTAGTATCAACTCGGTTACCAAGCAAGGATCTAACGAATGGGAAGCGACTTTTTTCTATGAGTATACAGACAATGATTTCCGCGGTGAGTCTATCGACGGCGAAGCTGATGTCACGACACCTAAGTATGATGAAACAAAATGGGGTCTCAGTGTTGGTGGACCCATCATTCAAGACACACTATTTTTCTTTGGCTCTTATGAAAAATCTGATGAGCCAAGATTTATAGGTCAAGGATTTAACGGATCAGGTGTTGGAACAGAGCGTGATTGGCTGTCTAAGGCAGACTTTGATCTAGTCACCAATATTGCTCAGAATACTTATAATTATGATCCAGGCGGCGCGCCATCTGACGGAATTCAGGAAAACGAAAAGTATATGCTCCGTTTTGACTGGAATATTAACGAGCAACATTCCTTAGCGGTGATTTACGCTTATTTTGACGGCTTTCAAGACAGAGCTTCAGATGGGGATAGCGATGAGTTTGAATTTTCAAATCACTTTTATGTAAAAGGTACTGAAACTGAAACAACAACTGCCATTTTGTCATCACAATGGACAGACGCGTTTTCAACAGAGGTTTTCCTTTCCAATAATACGATTGATGACTCACAAGTTACGCGTGGCCCTGGTGATTTTGCTGACTTCCAAATTAGTGTTAACGGTCGAGACAATGTGATCTATTTAGGTGCTGATGATTCTCGGCAGGCAAATTCCCTAAATACGGAAACTGATTTCTTCAAATTAGTGGGTAGTTATCTCATAGGAGATCATGTACTGACTGCTGGATACGAACGTCAGGAGAGAGCAATCTTCAATCAGTTTGTTCAGCATGCAAGAGGTGGCGAATATGACTTCTTTGACGATTCATCTAATAATGATCCGGGTTGTGCAGCACTGAGCGCGCAAGATCGTGCTAACGACACACTTGGACTCGGCTGTCGTACTTCAGGTATTGATAAGTTCCAACTGGGTACGCCTAGCAGGATCTATTACGGAAGCGGAGGAGGCACCAATGTCGCCGCTGATGCAGGAGCAAGCTTTACGAATACCCTGCATAGCTTGTACCTTCAAGATGAGTGGTATCTTGCCGATCATGACTTAACGGTTACTTACGGACTACGTTACGAAACATTTGAAAGCAGTGATACACCTAAATTCAATCAAGCATTTACAACGGGTAACGCTGGATTGCGTAACGACGCCAACATTGATGATCTCGATATGCTTATGCCTAGAATCGGATTTGAATGGGAAGCGAGAGACAACTTAAGCGTTCGCGGTGGTCTTGGTCTTTACTCTGGTGGTAACCCACTGGTTTGGATATCAAATTCCTACAGCAATGACGGCATAACAAATGTCCAATTGCGTTTGAATAACTTCCAAGGTGATTCAGTACTCAACGGAGAAATTCCGTTCACACCCGGTGGACCAGGACGAGGTGTACCTCAAACACTTTTCGATCAAGTTGCAGCAACAACAGTTGATAATGGTAATACTCGTGGCGTCGTATTGTTAGACCCGAGTTACGATCAGCCTTCTGAGTGGAAATTTGCCTTAGGTGCAACTTACGACTTACCTTGGGGCAATGTTCAAATGGATGTCGATTGGTTGCATTCCGAAACAAAGGATGCTGCTATTTATGTTGATCTCTCTCAAGCTATTGTTGGTACTACTATATTAGGACAGCCTATTTACGACTTCGTAAATGGAGAAGATAACTTAATGTTAACCAATGCAAATGACACATCGAAATCTGACGTCTTATCAATATCATTTCAGAAAGACTTCGATTTTGGTTTAGATGTATTCGTAGGTTATGCATTTTCTGATACTGAAGACGTTAGCCCAATGACGAGTTCAGTTGCTGGCTCAAATTTTGATAATTTAGCCACTTTAGACATCAATGATCCTGGTTCTGCAAACTCAAACTATGCGAATCCTCATAGATTCACCTTTAAGTTGATCTATGCAAAGGAGTTTTTCGCAGGTCTTAGGACAAGGTTCTCTCTCTTTGGTACAGCTGTTGAAGGCCAACCACAGAGCTTCGTGATGTCTGGATCCGATTTGGAAGGAGACGGCTTCTTCGGTCGCCATCTACTTTATGTTCCTAGTGACGCAAATGATCCAAATGTTGTATTTGAACCAGGGTTTGATCAAGCTGGATTCTTTGCTTTTGTTGGAGACAATGACCTAGGTCGTGGTGGCTTCGTTGAACGTAACGAAACTAACGCTAAGTGGAGCTATAGAATGGACTTCCGCTTTGATCAAGAGCTACCAACATTTATAGATGACATAAAGGGTAAGGTTTTCTTTAAAGTCTTTAACTTGTCTAATCTCATCAATGATGATTGGGGTAAAGCAAATGACAACCAGTTCTTTTCTCAGCAGGTTGTTAATGCATCAATCGATAATAGCGGACGTTATGTTTTCGAACGATTTAATCTTCGTGATGTTACAGACCTGAACGAAAATCGCTCTCTTTGGGAAGCACGTGTAGGAATTGAGTTCTCTTTCTAAGCTTTATTCTTTTTGGATAAAGTCTTTAAAAGACTCAGTTAAGTAGTTTAAAAAGGGTGGCTTTAGCCACCCTTTTTTTATGCTAAAATTTCTCTTTTGAATGAAAAAATACTTATGCTTAAGTCAGGGCTCTTGAATATACTTATCGCCTTCCTTCTCTTATCTCCAACTGCTGTCCTCGCCTGGGGCCAAACAGGACATCGTGTCACTGGCAGTATTGCGAATGCGTATCTAAGCGATAAAGCACGCTTGGCAATTGAAAAAATCCTACCCAATGAATCATTAGCAGAAGCTTCGACTTATGCGGATGAAATGAGATCAAACCCCTCAAAGTATTGGCAAAGGACTGCATCATCTTTTCACTATGTCACTATTCCAAAGGGTCAAAAATACGAGAAGGCACCCAAGAAAGGAGATTCCCTCAGCGCCTTAAAAAAGTTCAAGAAGGTACTTCTCAATAAGAAAGCGAGCATAGAGGACAAACAGCTAGCCTTACGTTTTATCATCCATATTATTGGCGACTTACATCAGCCTTTACATGTAGGTAATGGTACAGATAGAGGTGGAAATGATAGAAAACTGAGCTTTTTCTGGGCAGATTCAAACCTTCATCGCGTTTGGGATAGCGGAATGATAGATCAGAAGAAATTATCTTATACAGAATGGACTAAGTGGTTGAGTCAAAAAATTAGCGTCGAGGACTTTCAGGTATCGTATCAAGCCGACCCTATGATTTGGGTTGAGGAAAGCGCAACTATTCGCCCTGGGATCTACCCTGAATCAGATTCTATTTCTTATGATTATATGTATCACAACCTGCCTATTGTTAAGCAGCGCTTACAAAAAGCAGGTATTAGGATTGCTGCTTACTTAAACGAAATCTACGAGGACTAAATCATTTCGGGAACCGTCTTTTCTGGTGTTCCTTTTTCCGGAACAAGAATATCAAGTATATTTGATAGATCTGACTTCCCCTCTATAATTTCGTCTGGCGTTAATCCGGACAACTCATGGGGAAAGACTAACCACTCATCACTCTCGTGAACATAGTAGTCGGGAATGATTTTTGTTTTATTGTTAGCGGGTTTGAACCATGGGCAAGCTATGCGAATATCTTGAGGCATATTTAGCCGAGTTAAGATTCTTAATTGTTTTACCAGTGCCTCGATACTTCTACCGGTATCAAACACATCATCAACAATTAACAAATTATCCTGTGAATTCATATTCTCAATTAGATAGTGTAAACCATGGACTTTTATCTCTTTAGATTGTTTGCCAATTTCATAATATGAGGATGTCCGCACTGCAATGTGATCTGTCTCAATATGCTTAAAATCAAAATATTCCTGAACTGCAATTCCGATGGGTGCACCGCCGCGCCAAATACCAACAATAAAATCGGGCCTAAAACCATCCTCATAGACGAGGGATGCCAAGCGGAAAGAATCTTCAATCAGTTGCTGGGCAGTGAGAAACGATTTTGACATTGAATCCTCTTATCTTGGATGTTTAATTATTTCAGTAGAGTATAAGCTTTCCGCCATCTTTAACAAACAAGGCGTATTAACAAAGAAAAATGAATTTACCCGGTAAAGGCCTACAAAAGGTCTTCCTTGGAGAAACTATTAGGTAACAAAGCACTAATCGTACACGCTTGGCTCTCTCCTCTGTTGTTGTAAACTACAATGACAAAATCATCTTCAACAAATTCATTAATCACTTGTCGACAGAAGCCGCAAGGCATCGCGAACTTATCACCATCCCCTGCTAGGAGGTACATTGACTTAAATTTAGCTTTTGACCCAATGCTTGAGATAGCAGAAACAAAGGAAGACCGCTCAGCGCAAATGGTGCCACCAAAAGACGCGTTCTCCACATTAACACCAGGAAACTCACGACCATCATCCATAGTGAGAATGGACGCTACTCTGAATTTAGAATAAGGCGCATATGCATTATTTTGTAATTTTTTTAGCTTTTCAAAGTATGTTGCCACGATGTCTCCTGCTTCTTCAGACTATTTTGTTATTCTCTTTTTTGCACGCTTTCTCTGGGCTATTTTCTAGGCACCCTATCAACCATAGGTTAACCTTGCCTTACTACCAAATAGCTTATATATTTCGTGGCAGATTAATCGTTTAACTCTGTACTTACAACAATAGCGGACATAATAAAAACAAAAAAAGGAAACATTTTCAGTGATCGGATTTCTCGGAATTATCGCCCTACTAACAATAGCCGTTTTGTTATCTGACAACCGTCGCGCCATCAATCCAAGAACAGTCATTGGCGCATTTACTTTGCAAGCAAGTTTCGCGGCATTAGTCCTCTATGTACCTCTGGGACAGCAAGTGCTAACTGGTGCTGCGAGCGGCGTTCAGAATGTAATAGACTATGCAAATGTAGGTACACAATTTCTCTTTGGAAATTTACTTAACGGCGAGCAGGGATTTATATTCGCAATTAACGTATTACCTATTGTTGTATTTTTATCATCACTTGTGGCAGTACTCTACTACCTTGGCATCATGCAAAAAGTCATCGGTGTAATGGGCGGTTTTATTTCCAAGGTGCTCGGTACTAGTCAAGTTGAATCTCTCTCTGCTACTGCCAATATTTTTGTCGGTCAGACCGAAGCACCACTCGTCGTGCGACCCTATATCAACCGCATGACAAATTCAGAATTATTCGCTGTCATGGTGGGGGGAATGGCATCGGTTGCTGGCGCTGTACTGGTCGGTTACGCCAGTATGGGAGTCGAGCTGAAGTACCTCATTGCTGCGAGTTTCATGGCTGCGCCGGGCGGCTTACTCATGGCTAAGATTATCAAACCCGAAGTTGATACGCCCGTCAATGTGGCGGACAACATCGACTATGATGATGAATATAACGCTTCAAATGTTATTGATGCGGCTTCCGCTGGCGCAC
>JBLHIH010000092.1:0-15340 GCA_047616645.1 Flavobacterium sp.
TATGGATGAACGGCAAGCAGGTCTACAAGATTGCGCTCAATCAGTATCCCGACGAATACCAAAAGCTGCGAGATGATGACGCCTTAATTCCGAACATGGTATCTGAAATGATTCGATGGCAAAGCCCAGTTATTCATATGAGGCGCACAGCCCTAAAAGATTTTGATCTAAATGGTAAGAACATCAAGCAAGGTGACAAGGGCATTATGTGGTATTTGTCTGGCAATCGTGACGAGAGTATTTTTCCTGAAGCGGACCGATTAATCATCGATAGGGAGAACGCCCGGCAACATGTCTCTTTTGGCTTCGGCATTCATCGTTGTATGGGTAATCGCCTTGCTGAAATGCAACTACGCGTACTTTGGGAAGAAATATAAAAGCGCTTCCGGAAGGTAGAAATAGTGGGTGAAGTTAAACGAGTACCTAACAATTTCATCCGTGGTATATCGGATGTGCCGGTTGTACTACACGCATACTAAGGACATTTTCACCCACATAAATAGCAGTGAATACGCAATGGAAATGATAGAAATTTCAGATACAAGTTTACTTAATTATAAATCAATCAAAGATGAGTAAACTGTTCCCGTAATAACTTCTCGTAATAGCTTAGTGGTTGTGGTCATTTACTGAATCGTTTTGGAGCACATTAAATTCAAGCCAGCTGTTGTTTTCAAGTCCTGTGTATAGGGTCTGTTGGGCTGTGATTGCTTTTTTGGCTTCAGCCCAGTTGCCTGCGATATTCGGATGGGCATGAAATTTGGGGAAATCAGAAGAAGAAATATCCAGCCGTAATTTGGAGCCTGGCTGTATTGTCCATTCGATGGGCCATGGGTTAATGGTAATATTTACTTTCTCGCCAGGTGTGTAAGTTCTTCTATCTATTGCGCCTCTCGTAAGCGCCAGAGAAGTAATTGAATCTCGAATATTTACAGACTTACCATCACTCATTACCTCGACTAATTTTGCAGTAAAGGCAGTATCTGCGGCGCTACTTGATACTGTTAGGTTAATTTTGATGTTTCCGGCAATGTGTAAGGATTTGTTAAAAGTTTCAGTTGTAAAACTTAAGACGTCCTCACGATTACATATTTCGCCTTGCTCAACGTTGGCTGGCTTTGCACCGTTAAATCCAGGCAGGATAAAGGCCAACATACCGGCACCACCGAGCGTTGGAACGGGGTTGTCGGGATCATATTGATAAGAAATTGATTCAACTTCTTTTCCAAGATCGCGAGTGAGACTGCCTCCATTACACCCTTGTGCTGACACGGGTGCTCCTAGGTATAGACGATGAGCATCCCCTTCTGGCGGCCATACTGCTCGTTCTTTCCAACGGTTTTCTTGCATGACATAGGTAGCAACACCGGGCTTGTAATCGAGGGGCATGCCTTTCAAATGATGATCGACCCAGTTCAGCATAACCATCCATTGGAACAAGCCACCCTCAGCATTCGGTGTCTCTAGCGCTTCTCCACCGCTACCAATATGTGTCCAAGGGCCAATAACAAAGCGACTGCCAGAGCGCGTAGCTAATCGCTGCCAGTCTTCGAACTGTGGACCAAAAAAAACGTCATACCAGCCACCTATCATCAAGATGGGAACAGTCAGTGTTTCCGGCGTGGTTTTCAATAACATATTATCTGCCTGATGCCAGAAGGCAGCATTGGGAGACGCGCTGTTAATCATGTCCTGATACCAGGGCATCTCTGTACCAAATATTTTGGTATCTACTTCGTTATGTGGACGATGCCGAACGGCTTTTTGATAGTCCTTACCAGCATTGTCTACGCTCGCATTGCTTGATCGCATCATACTGGCCCAGGCAGTAAATGTTTCGTGCCTGAACATACCATCTTGATACATCACGCCATAATTGTCAGTGGTATAAACCGCAGGTACAAAGGTTTTCACTTCTGCTGGTAAGCCGACGCTGGCTGCGGCCCATTGCACAGCAGCTAAATAGGATGGGCCCACCATAGCGATATTCTTGTCTTGGAAGTCCTGCTTAATCAACCACTGCAATGTATCGCTGCCATCCTTAATTTCATTCACACCTGGCTGCCATTCCCCCCCGGACTCACCCTGACCTCGTACATCCTGAAATACGCAGGCATAGCCATAGCGAACAAATCGACCACAAAGACCATCCCTCATAAATGCACCGAAGTTAGCATAGGGATTACGTAATAAAATGGTTGGATGGGGTCCATCACTTGCAGGAAGAGCAACGTAGGTATTGAGTTCAATATCGTCACCCATGGCGACCATTTTGTAATAGCTGTCACCAGCGGAATCGGTAAAGGCTGGCAAGTCTTCCTGTATACGTGTTATCTCAAAACGCGCTAGGTAGGCTATTCCAGCGACTACGGCAACAATAACGACAATGCCAGCGAGGACATACAAAAACTTTTTCACAGTAGGTAAGCCTTCCTAATAAAGGGAATTGAAGTGTATTTTATACACTACACAGATGAAGCATCATTATTCTCAGATCGGTATACCGAAGCCAAGATTTTGTAAGCGTTTCAGGATTCATTCGGAGCAGGCAATCTATAGAGTCTCTTATGATAAGCCAGAGAACTCCACAGCGCGTGAGCAACGGCTGTATCAAGCAATTCTCTGTCAGTCTCTTTACTGACGACTAATCCACTCTCTCTCGAATAGGAATACTGTCTAGGCTCTTTGCCCAACTCCATCACAATTACATCATCACCACGACGGTAAGCCTGGGTGCCATCGTATTGCATGATCGCGCGGCCGGGGCGGGATGTTGTGCCCTCTGCTAATAAATCCCGGCCAATGGCCGGATGTTCAGAGTCCACACCGATAAGCCCTAACACAGTGGGAAGCAAATCAATTTGGCTGGCCAAACGGCTATAGCGCTGCGGCTCGATGCCCCCACCTAAAATCAGTGCGGGAATGTGAAAGTACTCAATAGGAACCAAATTACTACCGCGCACTCTTGTATTGTGATCCGCTACAATCAAAAACACCGTGTTGTCCCAATAATTGGACTCGCGCGCAGATTCAATAAACTGACCGAGGGCAAAATCGGCATACTTCACCGCATTATTAACCGTCGGCTGAGGCTGTTCATGTAACTCAATCTTACCCTCTGGAAACTCGAAAGGTGAGTGATTTGAAGAGGTAAATACCAAGCTAAAAAATGGCTGATCTCCCATCTGGGAGAACTCACGATGGGCACGGGCAAACAAGTCTTCGTCGGACGCCCCCCAAGAACCAACAAACTTAGGGTCAACAAAATCCTTTCGCTCGATAATGCGTTGAAATCCATTGCCCATGAAGAATTGGCGCATATTGTCAAAGTGTGCCTCTCCTCCATACATAAAACTGGTATCGAAGCCCTTACGTTTAAGCAATTCCGCGATAGTAAAAAAGCCTTGCTGGGCTTTTGGTAGCTTCACTACAGCCCGAGCAGGTGTGGGAGTAAAACCCGTGATAACAGCCTCAATACCACGTACTGACCGAGTGCCGGTGGCATACAAATTGTCGAACCAAATACCCGCTTCAGCCAGCTGATCCAACTCAGGCGTAACACCCACGCCACCCAGACTGCCCACGAACTCTGCGCCTAGACTCTCCTCTAAAATAATAACTAAGTTTTTACGCTCAGGTGCGACAAGGACCTGACGATGTAAGGTGGGTAAGGTGGCGGAAATAAAGTCGTCCTCGGCCACGTGCATTTGCTCACGCACAAGCCTAATGGCAGTAGCTGCAGGCATCTCTCCGTAAGCGCTCACTTTGCCCTCGTGACGTGAAATTCTGTAGGCCGCATACAAAGTGTTGTACAAGGATGGCAAGGCCAGATCATTGACCAGCATGTCTTGCGAGAAAGCAGCAATACTCGGATTCGCTGGGCGATGTCCAAGAGAGGAGCGTACCGTAAGCCCTCCTATAACCAAGATAAGAAAAGAGGTAAAGATCGCAGTCACTGGAGATAACGAGCCTGAAATAGATGGCGATCGCATCCAGCCCAACAAAATGTATCCGAAAATCAAGACGCACGCGGGTATGAGCAACAGCTCTGTTTTATAGCCTTTTAGCAGCATGGCCCCAACTTCGCGGGGATATTCTAGGTATTCAAGGAACAATCCATTTGGACGAAGGTCATATTCTGCTATGAATGATGGCGTCACCGCCTCCATAAACAGAATCAGAATCAGCGACACAGCGAACCACCATCGCTGAACGGGTAGCCAAATACGTGGGGAGCCAAAGTGAGTAGCAAACAGGGGTGTGAAAAAAGCAGGCAGCAAGCCTAACGCGGCTATCAACAAAATATCGAAACGCACACCTAGTAGCAATACGCGCCACAAGGCCTCAACATCACTCACTCGCTGCCAGTGCAAACCGATTAACAACAAGCGCGAAGCTGTAGTCACCAAGAGAGCAGCAATGATGAATCGAAAGACGGGTCTCAAAGGCACTAGCAAATTATATAATTTAGCCATGGCTGACTATAACTTAACCATTAACCTTTAGACTGCAAAAAAATCAAATGATTTTCGAAACAGATTGTTTCCCTACCTTTTAAGCGAAATGTTTCTCGACTATATTCCAAATATCAATTTGAAACTTACATCTAGGAGAAATGATGCGCAATTTCGAACTTGAAACCTATTTTTCAAAATGGGAATTTACAGCTCGCCATCACATGACCGCATCTGATATGGAGAGCATGGATGTGCAATCATTATTGGCTATGGCGGGTGCAGGAGAAGGAATTTATGCATCAATGAGGGCATTACTGACAAAAAGTGATCATATCATTGTCATCGTACCTAATTATCAAAGCGCTGAATCAGTACCACTAGATATTTGTCAGGTTAGTGGCGTAACGATTAGACATGAAAATAAAATGCATCTCGACATTGACGATATCAAACAAGCAATAAGGCCCAATACCAAAATAATTTCGATTAATTTCCTCCACAATCCGACCGGTACAGTCATGCCTATAGACGACTTAGATACACTGGTCGCATTATGCCGACAAAAAGGTATTTATTTATTTAGCGATGAAGTTTATCGTGGTGTGGAAATCGACACTCATGATCAAATGCCGCAAATCGCTGACATATACGAAAAAGGAATTTCCCTTAACGTCCTCTCAAAAACTTATGGCCTACCTGGTTTAAGAATTGTTTGGCCATCATCGCCCTCAAAAATCAAAAACAAATATTTTCTCGAAACAAAGCCATTATTATGGAAAACCTAGTCGATCTTGAAAGTTTTATTTCGGAATACGATAGGTTATTTGATTGGAAGCGCCCTAAAGGAGGCTGCATTGCTTTCCCCAGATATATTGGGGCGGATGGTGTAGAAGCTTTTTGTAAGTCATTGATTGAAGAAAGTGGAGTACTGCTATTGCCAGCCTCCTTGTACGCCTCAGAATTAACCGCTATACCCGATGAAAACTTCCGCATTGGCTTTGGACGTTCAACAACTTTTAAAGAAGGTCTACAAGCATTGCGAAATCACATTGCGACGAAGTATCCTACATAGCTGGTGAGCATCTCAAAAATGCAATACTCCACAATGACACATAACAGACCTTGACGCTGAGCACATATATAATGAATGAAGCCCAATACCATACTGCTTGGAAAGCACTAGATAAATCACTCGAGCCCAAAAATCTTGCATTAGAAGCCGGAGCCCTCACAGTCGAGCCAGCATTCATATTTATCGCAGGTTACCAAGCAGCCATCCGTGCGACCTTCCCTGAAATTACGCATAACAAATGGGTGGCATACGCAGCGTCGGAAGACAGAAACCCAGAAAGCTGCAGACCAGGCGTCAAGATCAAACTCAATCGCTTAAGCGGGTTCAAGACATGGGTCGCTATGAGTGCCGTGGTTGAACAACTTATTATCAAGGCAGGCACAGGCGCAGAAGCCAAGTATTTGCTTGTTGAAAGAGAGAACCCCGCTCTCGCCATTACCCACAAAGAGAATGTGAATTTTTTGGCCCCGATGAGTCAAGGCGTAGTTGAATTCAATGAAGCTGAATTCACCGAACTAAAAGACGCAAGTCTTGTGAAACAATTCGCAAAGAATGAACCCCTTTACATTTATCTCGCATTACTGGGATCTCTCAAAGCTCACTATCCGGCGATAACTTCGAGCTCACAACTGATTAAACAATCAGGCAATCTATCCCTCATCGACTTAGACCAGAGAATTCAAAATATACTTGAAGCCTTAGCACACGAAAAGATCAGCTTAGGCAACAACTGGAATACTGACAAACGCCTCTTTTCAATGTACTCAAAGGGTATTCAAACTAGGGCATAGTGACGCCACTAAATTGGATGCAATTGAACTGGCTGGTGAAAATACTTGGTGGTCAGTATCAACCTCAAAAATATCTTTGTTTTTAGTTAGAGAGCAAAAAGGACCAAAATCATACCGGTATATGCGGAAAAAAAGAGCATGAGGGCTTACAGCACAAATTTCTGGTACACAAAACTGCAGAGAAACCTCTTTGTTAGTAGACCTTTTATTTCACGACATCCGTGTTATGAACACGGATCTACTAATGGCATTTGGCGCAATATTGGATTGATGAATATTCGCAGTTTGATTCAATTTCCCATAGAGTGGGCCTCTTCATTCGAGAACTGACAGGTCGGAATATGGAATTTGATTATGTGATTGTGGGTGCAGGATCTGCGGGCTGTGTATTAGCAGGTAGGCTGAGTGAAGACCCCGCTATTTCTGTTTGTCTTCTTGAAGCTGGACCTCCGGACAAAAGCCCCTTTATTCATATGCCTTCTGGCTTTGCCGCCCTACTGCCCTCAAAAAAATACAATTGGGTTTTCGAAACTGTTCCTCAAAAAGGCTTGAATAATCGGAATGGCTTTCAACCTCGGGGCAAAACTCTGGGCGGTTCAAGCTCCATCAACGCAATGGTTTATATTCGCGGACATGCGAAAGATTATGACGAATGGGCTGAACTTGGCAATGTGGGGTGGTCCTACAACGATGTATTGCCCTATTTCAAGAAAAGCCAGCATCAGGAACGTGGCGCTGATGTGCACCACGGGACAGACGGGCCACTCAACGTCTCTGATTTGCAGGAACCTCATAGTGCCACGAGAACATTCTGCCAAGCAGCCGAGGAGATGCAATTACCTATCACGGACGATTTTAATGGAGAACAACAAGAAGGTGTTGGCATTTATCAAACCACCATTTTGAATGGTCAAAGGTGTTCCGCCGCTCGCGCATTTCTAACACCGCATCTGGATCGACCCAACCTCACCGTGTTCACTCGGGCTCATGCAAGCAAAATTCTTTTTGAGGGTAAAAAAGCAGTGGGCATTGCCTACATCCACAAAGGAAAACAGGAAAAAGTGATTGCAAAGAAAGAAGTGTTGTTATCCGGGGGGGCTTTTAATTCTCCTCAGCTGCTAATGCTCTCTGGTGTCGGCGCTGAGAATGAATTGCGGGGGCACAATATTGAGCCCGTTCATCATCTGCCTGGGGTGGGAGAAAACCTGCAGGACCATATCGATTTTGTTATCTCACATACTTCAAAAGACAAAGAATTATTAGGCTTTTCTCTGGCAGCATTTCCCCGCTTAATCAAAGGTCTATACCAATACATCACTAAAAATAAAGGCATTTTAACATCGAATGTAGCTGAAGGCGGTGGATTCCTAAAGACCAGCCCGTCGCTTGAGAGACCGGATATACAGCTCCATTTTGGCCCAGCCTTGGTTGATGATCATGGTCGTAAAGTGCATACCGAACATGGCTTCAGCTGCCATGTATGCTTACTACGTCCAAAAAGCAAAGGCACGCTTAAACTCGCCAGTAACGATCCTTTCGAGGACCCATTGATTGATCCTAATTTTCTTGCAGAAGACGATGATATGAACGTGCTGGTTAAAGGTGTCAAACTAACGGATCAACTTTTGCGAGCGCCCGCATTTGCGAAATATGCCAGTAGTTTGCTTTACGCCTTGAACATAGAGAGCGATGAGGACATCAAAGAAGCTATTCGAGAGAGAGCAGATACGGTTTATCATCCTGTTGGCACTTGTAAGATGGGACAGGACGAAATGGCAGTAGTGGATGCCGAATTGCGCGTCCACGGCCTAGATGCATTGCGTGTAATTGACGCTTCAATCATGCCCACCCTTATCGGCGGTAATACAAATGCACCGACGATTATGATCGCCGAGAAAGCAGCAGATATGATAATGGAAGCTATTGCCGCCGATAAATAGGCAGGTAAATGATGTTCATTCGTAACGCAAAGCGTCAATCGGATTAAGATTGGCTGCCTTTGCCGCGGGCAGTATGCCGAATATAATACCAACCAAACCTGAAAAACCAAGTGCCATAACAACTGCCCATAGTGGAATAGTAGCCGGCGGAAACGAGGGAATAGTCATCGCAATCAGCACCCCTAGGCCATAACCCAAACCCAATCCAATAAAGCCGCCAATAAGTGAAAGCAACAAGGCTTCCACTAAAAATTGCATGAGTATGTGATGACGTTTAGCGCCAATGGCTTTGCAGATACCAATTTCCCGCGTGCGCTCTGTCACTGAGACAAGCATGATATTCATAATACCGATACCACCAACCAACAATGAAATACTGACAATGCCGCCCACCACTACCGTGACAGTATTGATGATGGTGTCAAAGGTTTCTGAGAGTTGCTCTGCAGTCTGAATGCGAAAATCATCCGCATCATTTACCTTCAAACCATGCTCCACTCGCAGCAAGGTTCTAATGCGTTCTTTTACTACTTCCATTTCATCTTGGTCTGAGACAGTTAACTGAATCTGGATATCACTGCGGGTTTGATTACCTAAGAGGCTTTGCATGGTTTTGTAAGGCAATAGCACCAGATCATCCTGATCAAATCCTAGCATTTCTCCTTTGGGGTCCAGTAAACCGATTATTTTTAACCACTCGCCTCCAACCTCAACATATTCGCCAATAGGATTTTCGGGCAAGGATAAATTCGTGCGAACAGTTTCCCCAATCACACACACTCTTCTCCGGGTTAGACTATCACTACGTGCGATAAACCGACCCTTGCTCGCATAGAGCTGTTCAACATCTTGGTAAGCGTAGGTTGTGCCAAAAATCTGGCTAAAGGCCGTGTTTGATCCAGACTTAACTTGACTTGCTCGGTGGGCAAAAAGGATAGGTGTAATGGATGAAATGCCGTTAACGCGGCTTTCTATCAATTCCAAGTCATCATTGGTCAGTCGCGCATGTATGCCTTTCATACGATCTTCGAGGGGGGTATAAGATCTAACCGTTAAGTTATTAGTACCCAGAGACTGAATCTGTTGGCCAATAGAAGCACTTAAGCCTTCTGTCAGTGAAACTACTGCAATAACAGAGGCAACCCCAATAACAATACCAAGGGTCGTCAGAAAACTACGAAATCCGTGAGCTAAAATGGAGGCCAAAGCTGACCTAGAACTTTCCATCAACGCAAACAGCATTTTAGTTCGACCCCTTTGGTTTCTGGAATGAATCACTAAAGATCTTTCCGTCTTTCATCTCAATCAAACGATGGCAATGACCTGCAATCTCAGGTTCGTGAGTCACGACGATCACTGTATGGCCTTCTGACTGTAACTCATCAAACAATTTCATTATTTCGACTGTGGTTTTTGAATCCAGGTTCCCTGTCGGCTCATCGGCAAGTAAAATTGATGGATTGGTCACTAATGCTCTAGCAATAGCCACTCGTTGTCGTTGGCCGCCTGACAATTGATTAGGTAAATGATCCACTCTATCCGCAAGATTGACTCGCGCTAGTGCCGCCATCGCCATCTCTTTTCTTTCCTTTAGATGAATGCCTCTGTATATCAATGGTTGCATCACATTACTTAAAGCGTCTGCGCGAGGCAGCAGATTAAAACTTTGGAAGATAAAGCCGATTTCCTTATTCCTGATTTCGGCTAATTCATTGGCACTCATGATTTCGACATTACTGCCATTTAAATGGTATTCCCCCGTTGTGGGGTGATCGAGGCATCCAAGGATATTCATCATGGTTGACTTACCTGAACCGGACGAACCAACAAATGCGACGTACTCATTCGTCTCTATGGAGATATCTATGCCATCGAGAGCGCGAACAGTTTGGTCCCCCATAAAATAGTGTTTGGCAATATTATGGAATTTTATTAGTGACATTAAGGCGCGTCTTCTACCGTTATTTCATCACCATCCTTCAAATGTCGAAGCACTTTTGCAGGCCCTGTAATAATTTTGACGCCCTCACCTAGCCCACTAATCACCTCTTGGTTCTCATCGTCGGAGACACCCACTACAACAACCGTTTTACGTGCATAGCCATTATTGCTAACAAAAACATAATGTTCAGTACTGCTTTCACTGAGATCTTCATCTATCAGTATTGCCTGGATCGGTATCGTAGGTAAGGCCTGATCTGTGCCACTAAATATTTCAGCACGACAAGACATGCCGGGATGTAACTGTATTTCACCGTGATTTGTTATGTCAATTTTAACCGTGAAACTTAATCCCTGTCTTCCTTGAGCCACCTTGGCAGTACTGGCAATAAACCTAACAATGCCTTGCATGGGTTGATTCGAATAGGCAATGGCGACAATTTCTACTAATTGACCGACGGCAATGCTGGCAACATCGGCTTCATCCACAAGCACTTCGGTATAAATGCTTTTCGGATTGGATATGGTCATTAAAGTGGAACCGGGGATATTGGTAGCGCTGGCAATGGCCGTCTCACCCTCCTTAATGTCTAGGCTTGTCACCACACCACTTAAGGGTGAATTTATCTGGGTTTTCTTTAGACGATCATCTGCTTGCTCTAGTTGAGCTTCCGCCTGAAGTAGCCGCTCTCTGCTGGACTTAAGATCGATTCTTGCTAGTTTAAGTTGATGGGTTAAGGCTTCGTGCTCATCATCTCCCACCATGCCTTGTTCATAAAGTTTGTTTTTCCGTTGCCATTGTTTTTCCAAATTACTGATTCGCTCGGACTGTCTTTCTATGTCGAGTCGACTTAACCTCACCTGTGCTTCACTTTGTTGGTAAGCGGCGACAAAGTTTTGATCATCCACCTGTAAAACTAACTGCCCCTCTACAACACTGTCACCTTCCTCAATTAAGATGCGGGCAACTTTACCGATGACTTCAGAACTCAATCTGACCTCTTCGTCATGACTCAACTTCCCTGAAGCCAATATCGAGGGTCGAATAATTTGCTCAGTGAGTTCTGCAGTTTCGACTATTTTGGCTGCACCACCACCCACCATTTTATTAATGACGGGGATCGCCACAACACCCGCGATGATGACGATGAGTAATATTGTTTTTTTGACATCCATAGAGGACTACTTACCTGGCAAAAAAGGATTAAATTAAAGAGATAAGAGCCCAAATGCCATAAATCAACACATGGGGAGTAAGGACGATCAAACTCGCCTTAGCATATCCGGGTTTGACCCAATGCTGGTAACCCACCACCAATAAACCCAAACTCCAAAACATCGTCAGATTCAGAGTATCAAACAAAGATTGTAAACTGGTATTGCCATCAACACCCAAACCCAAACCGCTGAAACTGAGAGCATTAACTTCAGATACACTTATTTGTCCGTTTTCACTCAGCAATATGTTTATCACAATAGCAATCACGCTTAAAAGACCAATCAGGTAAGTCCAGCTAGTTAAGGAAAACCATTGTTTGAAGCGGATTGCATCTCCAGTAATCGCGGATATCAATGAAAGATAACCCGCTTGTAGTGAATAAAGCAGTAAGGTCATGACAACAATCCCGATACTTTGTGTCACCATCATTCCAGTGCTGCCCATATCCTCAAAAACCTTTTGGATTTGTGCAATTTCATCCTGTGGTATGTCTCCCATCCTTACGAGCATCTGTTCAATTAACCAAGGAAAATCCACAATGGTAAAATACCAGACATAAACAACAACAAGACTGATCAAGGGTAGAAAAAAGGGAAGCACAATGGTCGGCTTAAGCTGTAGAGAATTAAATACGTCCATTGGTGAAACAAAGATATTGACGACATTAGTCATTGCACTACTAGCAACCTCTGTTTTATTTGATGCTTGCTCTTCCATAAATAGCAACTTTGATGATTTTGGAATTGTAGTTACAGTCTATTTATTTGACATAATATGTCAAACGATATTTTGATGTTACTACTTGATGTCGCTAGAACGCGACACCTTACCAGAGATTATATTTAGTCAAGTCTCGACATTAATCGCAGCACATCACAAACACGATTCGAGTAACCCCATTCATTATCGTACCAACTTAGCGCCTTGAGAAAACGACCACCACCTACTTGCGTAAATGTCGCATCAAAGATTGATGAGTGGGGATTGCCGATGATATCAGAAGAAACGATAGGCTCCTCTGTGTACTCAAGTACACCTTTCATTTCCTGCGTCGCGGCAGCTGACTTCACTGCATCATTCACCTCAGCAGCAGTACACTCGGTTTCAAGTTCTGCAAACAGATCAACGACGGAACCATCGGGTACAGGTACCCTTGAGGCAATGCCATCAAGCCGACCTTTCAGCTCGGGTAAGACTTCTCCAACTGCCTTTGCTGCACCGGTTGATGTAGGGATAATGTTCTCTGCTGCCGCACGGCTACGGCGCCAATCTGAATGAGGTACATCCGCCAGGCTTTGATCGTTTGTATAGGCATGAACGGTATTGATCACCCCCTCACGAATGCCAAATCTGTTATTAAGCACTTTAGCAAGTGGCGCCAAACAGTTTGTAGTACAACTGGCATTTGACACTATTCTGTGGGAGGGTAGCAGACCATTTTCATTGACACCTAATACCACCGTGTAGTCAATTTCATCCTTCGCCGGAACTGTTAGCAGTGCACGTTTAGCGCCAGCCTCTAAATGCATGGAAACCTCAGCGTGACTGCGAAAAACGCCCGTTGATTCCACTACAACATCAATGCCCAAAGCTTTCCAAGGTAGTTTAGTCGGATCACGTTCCTCAAATATTTGAGCGCGCGTACGAGGTGTGACCATCGTCTTATTTTCAATACCCACACCTCCCCTAAACCGACCCATGACAGTGTCATACATCAGCAGGTATCTAAGCGCTTCATGATCAAACAGATCATTGATCGCGACAACTTCAACTTCTTCAAGTTGGTCAGCAATTCTGAAAACGGCCCGACCGATACGACCGAAGCCATTAATAGCTATTCTAATCATGATGCCTCCAACATGCCTTTCGGCTCTAGGTCTGAATAACACGCGACGACATCGAGAATACGATGCGCATGAGCAAGAGACTCATGCCATCCCAACAACTTCACCATGCTCTTTCCTGCTAACATCGTACCAAGAAGATCAACCAGCAGAGAATGGGGGTCACCTATCACATCGGATGAGACAATGGGGTCATTAATCGTACTGATTAAGGATGGGAATCTACTAGCAGCATCAATAAACAATTCACGAAACTCATCGACACTATTGGGAGGTGTCTTGAGTGCTACCGTTATATCCAACATTGAACCAGTCTGCACAGGAACATTGAGAGCGTAACCACTCATCTTGCCTTTTAATGCAGGCATCACTTCCTGAACCCAGTAGAGCGCAGGTGTATCATTGGGAATGATGTTCTTAGCACCCGAGCGACTACGTCGATAATCTAAACCAGCATAGTCCTGCAAACTCTGATCGCTAGTGTAGGCATGTACTGAGGTCATCGTCGCATGTTCAATCTGGTATTTTTCAGCAATGATTTTAAGCGCGAGCGCCGTCGCCGTTGTCGATGCAGAACCTGCAGAAATAATTCTGTCATCTGCACTCACTTGATCATGATTGACACCGTAAAGTACGACTCGATCAATATCCCCCTCGGGTAAGGCGGTAGTAAACACCCGCTTCGCACCGTTGCTAAGATGGGGAGCCAGCTCTTCAGCTGAGCGGAAACGAGGGGTGGCATCGATGACAACATCAACATTGAACATATCCCAGGGAATCTCAATCGGATGATGGGTCGACATCAATCTCGTACGCTGAGTAGCACTGACCAGATAATTATCTACCAGCTGTACTTCACCCGTATGACCCATAGTAACGTCGAGCAAGTGCTGGAGTATTTCTGGTCGACCAATATCCGAAATTGCGACCACTTCAAACCTTTCATCTTGCAAAGCAAGCTTATAGAGCTGCCGGCCAATCTGGCCAAAGCCCATCATTCCGATGCGTACGGTACTCATCACGCAAGCTCCATAATTAGTAATGTATTGAGTTTAAAAGTATTCATTCATGTGTCTAAGCGGCTTAGTCCCAGTGAACGTTTAGTCAGTCGAAGGTTCTCTTCAGCTGACGTACCCAGCTTTAGGGCCAAAGCCACTTGTAGTGCATCAAGCAATGTTAATTGGGTCAGGCGCGAACTCATTGGTGTAAACACATTCGTGTCCTCGGCGGGATGACAGTCAAATACCCATGACGCTTGACCGGCCAAGGGTGATTGAGGATCGGTTAGCGCAAGCACTGTTGCACCCCCCGCGCGCGCGAGCTTCATTCCCGCAATCAATTCCGGCCACTCTCCGTTATGAGACATAACGATGTAAACATCATCGCGTCGAGCAATAGCCGAATGCTGTAGAATCGTTGGCGAATCAAGTGCCGTAGTGCAGGGCATCCCCAAGCGAAAAAACTTATGGCAAGCATCACGGGCGACGTATCCAGAGGCACCGAGACCAATAAATATTATCTGGCGTGCTTCCGTCATTGCTGAAACCGCAGCTTCAAATGGCATGCTTGAAATTAAACCACGCAAGCCTACCAAGGCATGAATCGCGCTTTCCAGTACCTTCATCGCGGCATTACTGGCATCATCAGCGGCACTGACATCGTGGTGCAGATAACTTTCCGGCCGCTGTTGCGCGGCAATCAAGTGTGTCCTCAATTCTCGGAATCCGGAAACACCCATGCTTCTGCAGAATCTGATAACCGTCGGCTCAGACACACCAGCGGCATCGGCCACTTCCATGATGGGTGCATCAATTGCTCTACCGATATTGGCAACGATCCACTCACCAACACGTCGCTCTGATTTCGATAGGTTCGGTAATTGACGTTCAATTCTCTCGTGCATTGAATGCTGCATCTGTTTTTGATCCATATCAGGAAGCATAAATTTTGTAGCAAAGTTACATCTTATTTAATCTTATATCTACATTTATCTTGATTATTGAAAGTTTATGTAGTGAAATTACCCAAAAATAAGGATCTGACATGGCTCAACTAATTCCAGTGGACACCTTCGAC
>JBLHIH010000093.1:0-15273 GCA_047616645.1 Flavobacterium sp.
TGATAACGGAAATTGAAGCTGCGGGCTTCCAATTTGTTGACTACTCCGATTTACATTTCCATCCCGACGACCAACTTACCTACGAAGTTGGAAGGGAATCTGTGAAGGGAAATACAGATCGCTTTACCTTATTGTTTAAGAAACCCTGAATAGACAAATCTGAACCCCTTTTACTATCTCAAAAACTTAAGCATCACTAACTTATATTTCACTAACTGCGAAACACTACCCTATGAGCATAGCTACTAGAACTTCTCTAGATAAGAGCAAGATTAAAATTTTATTGTTAGAAGGCGTACACCCATCTGCAATTGAAGTGTTTGAAGCTGCCTCGTATTCAAATATCGTGACCTTACCTCGTGCCATTACAGAAGATGAGTTGATATCAAAAATTCAGAATGTTCATATCTTAGGCATTCGCTCGCGCACCCAAGTAAATGATAATGTGCTAAGCCATGCTCAAAAACTCATTGCTGTTGGTTGTTTTTGTATTGGTACCAATCAAGTCGACTTGGCGTCTGCATTAATTAAGGGTACGGCTGTCTTTAATGCCCCGTTTTCCAATACTCGAAGTGTTGCGGAATTGGTTATCGCCGAAGCCATTTTATTGTTAAGAGGCATACCAGAAAAGAACTCTGTGGCTCATCGAGGTGGTTGGTTAAAGTCCGCCGTCGGCGCTTACGAAATCAGAGGTAAAACACTCGGTATAATTGGATACGGCAATATCGGCGCCCAAGTGAGTGTTTTGGCAGAAGCCATGGGCATGAATGTTGTATTTCACGACGCGATAAACAAACTGCCACTTGGGAACGCAAGACAAGCAAACAATCTTAATGAGATGCTAGCAGTCTCCGACATCGTTACCTTGCATGTTCCTGAAAACCCTAATACTCAAAACATGATCTCTGAGAAGCAGTTTGCAAAAATGAAAACTGGAAGTGTTTTAATTAACGCATCCAGAGGAACAGTAGTAGATATCGATGCTCTCGCCTCAGCTTTGAGAGAGAAAAAATTATGCGGTGCCGCAATCGATGTTTTTCCACTTGAGCCAAAGTCGAAAGACGAAGAATTTATTTCAGTCTTAAGAGAATTTGACAATTGCTTGCTAACACCGCACGTAGGGGGAAGCACCATGGAAGCGCAAGAAAAAATCGGCGCTGAAGTTGCTCACAAAATCGTGAAGTTTTCCGACAACGGGTCGACGCTTTCAAGCGTAAATTTCCCTGAAGTTACACTTCCTACTCATGCAGGCGCTCATCGCCTATTACATATTCACGAAAATATTCCTGGCGTCCTGTCTAAGATCAATCAATTTTTCTCAGATCATCAGATAAATATCAGCGCTCAGCATTTGCAAACAAATCAGAATGTGGGATACGTAGTAACCGATATCGATGAGAACTACAGTCAAATGGCTTTAGAATATTTAGCTCAAATCGAGGGAACCATTAAATGTAGAATATTATTCTAGCGAAGCGTTTACTTTAATTGAGAAATTGCTTCCAGCAGCTCATTAGGGCCGCAGCGTCTTCGAAAATCCACATCAAGAAATTGGAAAGAAACCACCCTCTCTTTGCTAACAAGATAAGTAGCAGGGAGAGGTAAAAGCCAATTACCTGATTCATTCACTTCATCAATATGTAAATCCCAGCTCTCAAATAAATCTATTTCATCCTGACTAAGTTGGTAAACAATCCTAAACAAATCCGCTATCTGATTATTTTTGTCAAAGATGACTTCATCAGATTCGCTCAAATTTTCGGTCACAGTCTTAGAAGGTTGAGGAGAAATCGATAAAGATTGGCATCCTATTGCCTCCAATTCTGAACGGATGGACGAAAGACTCTCACGCTCCGAATTACAATACATGCACCAGTATCCCCTAAAAAAATTAATGAGGACCGGTCCTTTTTCTAGCATTTTATACAGGTTCGATGGATTGTTGGATTGACCTATGAAAGTGAAATTCGGCGCAGTTTCACCCCTTTGTAAACACTTTTCGAGAATATTGCTACGACGCAGTATCGCTGTCCCACGCGTCAGCGCCGCTAACTCGGGAGTAGTGAGCTTATCGCAATGGGCAGATCTAAGTTCTGCGAGTTTATCTTGAAAGTTTTGAGTACTCATTTACACATATTATTATTCGTTCTAATTTTTTATAAAAACGCATCTTGCAGCCGTATCTGCATACTAGCAGAGGTTCACCCTACCTAATGCATCTAAATAGGCGCGAGGATAATTTCCAGATAAGTACTAATTACTTCAACAATATATTATATTCAATCACCTTTGTTAACAGATAATAATCAATACACTTTATTCTCATTACGAATAAATAATTGGAAATACAGGAATGGATCGGCTAATCGCCATGAATATGTTTGTTCGAGTAGTTGAAACTGGCAGTTTCTCTGCAGTAGCAAAAGAGATAAACAGTACGCAGCCAACCATTAGTAAGAATGTTGCTGAACTGGAATCTTGGCTTGGCGCCAAATTACTCAATCGCAGCACCCGCAGCTTGCGATTAACAGAGACAGGCACAGACTACTATGAGCGCTGTGTTGCGATTTTGCAGGATGTTGAAGAAGCTGAACAAATTGTGGGCCAACTGCAGACCCAGCCAAAAGGTCTCGTCAGGGTCAGCGCGGCAGTCGCTTTTGGACGTCTTCACATTGTCCCGAGACTGACTGGCTTTTTCGAGCGCTATCCTGACATCAAAGTTGATGTACGACTGAATGACAGAGTGGTCGATTTGGTCGAAGAGGGAGTGGACGTCGCATTTCGAATGGGAGATCTACCAGACTCTTCACTTATCGCAAAAAAACTCTGCACCAGTCCAATTGTCACCGTGGCCAGTCCTGAATATTTAAAAAGAAATGGTATTCCTCAACATCCTAGAGATCTAAAGGACCACAATTTTCTATTTTATTCAGACGGAGCAAGTCGACAGGAAATCGCATTTCGAGAAAATGGAAATCCGTTATATGTAAGGGCTGAGGGAAGGTTCACAACCAATAACAGCGAAGCCCTACGGGCTGCGCTTATAGAAGGCATGGGCATTTCTCGCCCACCTCGGTGGTTAGTTGGTGATGCGATTTCTGCTGGAGATTTGATCCCCATTTTAGATGATTTTTGCCCACCAGAGCTCAAGCTCTTCGCTGTGTATCCGCCTGGGAGACATCTACCCTCAAAGGTTCGATGTTTCATCGACTATTTTGCGGAACAGCTTAAAGACTGCTCTAGTATCGGCGGTTGCTAGCCTATCAATTCTTTGTAAAACGTTTGTTCAAGTTTGTCCGTATCCACTGCATCTGTTGTCATCACTACCGTCGCGACAATGCCCATCCAAGCGCCTAGTAGTAGAACTGTTATCCAATTGAATAACTTGGGTCTTTCATAACAACCCGTAAAACGAAACATAACCTCGATCTCCTAAATTTTAATTAACTGTCTGTCTACATGTGACAAGATGGGATTCTATATATTCTAAAATAAAAGAATAGATAGTATTTATGAATATATTAGATTCACTATAAGAATATATTATGCGCGATTGCTGAAGCGGCATTATCACCAATTTCAATATTTTATTTATATTTCAATCACTTATACCACTAAACTAGATTTCGCATATTCCCAATAAATCTATTTACATTGTTATTAGGAATATAGAACAACAACAAAAGCAGGTCTAAGGTGGGAGATTAGAATTTATATACAAGCGTCATTGAAGTTTCTGTGTCTGTTTTGTCATTACCTGTAGGCACTTCTGATTGATGTTTAATATTTAGCGCCAGTTTCATTGCTAGGTTACCGACTATATCGGAACTTAGTGCACTTTCAGATCGAGATATCGTCGAATCAGAACCTATTTCTGTGCTGATGCTCTGCTTGAATACTGCATTGGGACTTAGCTTCCAAGTAAAGTCTCCGCCTGTTCTAAATATGAACTCATCTTCTCTTCCAGCAAGTTCGAATTTTGAAAATCGCATGCCTAGGCCTGCATTGAGATTGAAAATCTTCGTTTCAGTGCTCATCACTTCGTTGCTGTAACCGAAAGTAATACCCGCCTGGTAATCAAAACCATTAAATTGATCATCTTCATAAGATGCTCGGCCGAAGATTGCATTATTCCCATCAAGTTTATAATCAAGCGCATAAGCACTGTAGAACTTTTGAGCTGTTTGTTCATCATCTGCATTGTTATTCAAGATGTTAAAATGAAATTTATGCCTATAAGCTGTAGACGCATTGTCACGCGTTGCATCCAATCTCAGCTTAATATTTCTCTCCTGGGTGTTTCCTGAGGTCGCAACAGCACCTAGTGCTATCTCACTAAACCAAAGATCGTCTGAGAAAGAATATGGAGAAAAAATACAACTCAAAACAAAACCTATGCAAATATTGAAATAGTTGACGCGCTTACCTCCTCTACATTGATGATCAGGCATTATATCAAAGGCCCCCCTATATTTATTGGCCGATTATTGACCGTTTATGGATCTTTTGTCTAGTTTTGCTTAAGAACAGAACACAGCGTAAAGTAAAGCTAAGTTAGCTAAGGGTTTTAAGACATTGAACTATTATATAGCGTTGCTATTACTTATATTCACTCTCCCATCTTATGCAGCAGAGAATAGGCAAACCTCTGCCATTAACCTTATCAATGATATGGAAACGCTTTACCAGGGTGAATCTAGCTCGGCTGAGCTCACCATGACAGTGACCAGCCCTTATTATAAACGCTCAATGAAAATGGCATCAAAAAATCTAGGAAAGGAATTCTCTTTTATTCGCATTCTTTCTCCAAAGAAAGATAAAGGGATTGCCACCCTCAAACGTCACAAGGAGATGTGGAATTATTTTCCAAAAATAAACAAAAAAATCAAAGTGCCACCTTCAATGATGATGGGTTCGTGGATGGGAAGCGACTTCACGAATGATGACCTTGTTAAACAAACAACGCTGACCGACGAATATAATCTAGTACTTACAGAGGATTTTCTTACCTACACTGTCACCCTTATTCCAAAAGAACAGACAGTTACGGTCTGGGGAAAAATTGAATATGTCATCAACAAAGCCTTCCAAGTTCCCCAGGCTCAAAATTTCTATGACGATAATTTTGAACTGATTCGATCACTCGAATTTACGGAAATAAAAAGTTTCTCGGGAAGAATGCTTCCGTCTGTACTTGTCATGACCCCACATAACAAAGAAGGACATAAAACGACAATCGTTTACGATAAACTTGTATTTGACCCTCCTAATGTTAATGAAAATACATTCTCGCTCCGGAATTTAAAGAGTCGAAGTTAATGCTCTTATTAAAACTCGCATTTCGCAACATCTTCAGACAGAAACGTCGATCGCTACTAACAGCATTGAGTATGGCTGGGGGTTACATACTTTGTGCTTTATCTTTTTCGACAACACTAGGTAGTTATAACAATGTAATCAATCTCTTTACGCTTAACCACACTGGACATGTACAAATTCACAAAGATAACTATCTACAACAACCAAAAACATTCACCTTAATTGATCAACCTAAACTTATCAGCAAGGTATTGGATGCGCATAAAAAAATTGTTTCTCATACCCTAAGAGTATACGCGCCCGTATTAGCCTATTCAGATACAGGGAATTCTCCGGCCCGTCTTATCGGCGTTGATGTCGATAGAGAAAGGCAGACGAGCAGATTATTCGAAAAAGTCAAGACAGGCGCTTACCTCAGCGGACAGATTGATGAGAACGGTTATTATCCGGCGCTTATAGGCAAGAGTATTTCCAACTCTCTTAATATATCAATGGGAGACGAGCTCGTGCTTATTTCTCAAGGCGCCGATGGATCTATTGCCAATGATATTTTTATCATATCTGGCATTGTAGGCAACAAAGACTCATTGGATAAAAATAATATCTATATTCCACTTCTTGCAGCACAAAGTTTTCTATCCATGCCGAATCGTGTACACGAGATCGCGATCTTATTAAACTCTCCCAAAGATGCACGGGATGTTTCGATCGACATCCAAAATCTTCTTCCAACGCTCACTGTTTCTCCCTGGCAGGTAGTTGAGGAAACATTTTATAAAAGTATGCAAGCGGATAAAGCAGGCAATCGTATTGGTCTGCTAATCGTTATATTTATCGTTTTTATCGGTGTCTTAAATACTGTTCTAATGTCAGTATTAGAACGAACGCGGGAATTTGGGGTTATTAAAGCCATCGGATCTAGACCGGTAATAGTGGCAAAACTCATTACTTTGGAAACGACCATCTTAGCCATGATGAGTTCATCACTGGGGTTCATTTTTTCTGTACCCCTTATTGCTTGGTTCACGTATGTTGGTATTGAATTAGAAAAACCAATAGATATGGGCGGAATTTTATTCAGCAGAATGACAGGTGAATTATCGCCCTACGTATTTGGCATGCCAATGATTATTATTATCTCTTTTGCTTTCGTCATCAGCATCTTCCCAGGAATAAAGGCGGCAAGAATTTCACCCACTGAAGCTATGAGAAGTCATTGAGGGAGAAGTCATTGAAGGAGAAGTCATTGAACCGCCAAGGAGGAATTGTGTTAATCATAAAATTGGCAATTCGAAATTTGTTCAGAAATACGCGTCGAACTATTCTAACGGTTATGCTAATTGGCTTAAGTTTAAGTGCACTTATTATTACCGATGGCGTCGTTAAGGGTATGTCAGTGCTCATGATTGAAAACGTGACTCAAAGTTTGGCTGGAGAAGCACAAATTCATCACCACCAGTATAGAGAAAACCATGAAGTAAAATATTACATGCCTAATAGTCATAAAATCGAAGAAGCATTAAGTAAAGACGAGTCCATTTCCTCATTCGCTAGTCGAGTGATTAGTGGCGGCATGATATCTTCAAGTTACAATGTCACGTCAGGTGGTTTCTATGGTGTCGATGCCCTAAAGGAAATGCAGGTAAGTAAGCTTAAACTGGCAATAAGCTCTGGGACATACTTATCAGGCAAAGATAAAGAGCTCATAATGGGCGAGTCGATGGCAAGGCTTTTAGAAGTTGATATCGGGGATCGCATTGTCCTCACCCTTTCCGAGGTAGATACTGGCGAGCTGACCCAAGCCTTATTCCGAGTCACTGGTCTCTTTAATTTTGGTATCAGGGAAATTGACAAAAACTTAATTTTTATCAACATTGATAAAGCGAGGAAAATGCTGCGTTTAAAGCGCACAGACAGTCACGAAATAGTCGTCCAATTTATGCATCCTCAGTACGCGATGAACCGCAATCTACCCTTCTTTAGCAAATTCACCAATGATGAAACCGAAGCACTTGGATGGTTAGATCTTAATCCAGAAATAGCCTCCGTTATTGAAATGAGTTCTTATGCATCGCTCATCTTAGGCAGCATTCTATTTCTGTTAGCCACTCTTGGGATCATCAACTCTCTCTTCATGTCAATATATGAGCGCATCTATGAGTTTGGCGTAATAAGAGCAATCGGTACAAGGTCGACCAAGCTAACGCAATTGATAATATGCGAGGCTTTCTTCCTTGCTATTATCGCTTGTATATTTGGGATCGTTGTAAGCCTTCTCATTACGCAATGGACATCGGTGCACGGCATACCTGTGGGTGAAATAGAATTCTCGGGGATAGCCATCAATAATAGTATAAAAACGCAATCTACACTGTCGCAGTTTATTGAATTTCCACTCTATGTAATCGTTTTAACGCTTGTGGCTTCCCTCTATCCCGCAAGATTTGCATCAAAAATCATCCCAGCGGAGGCTTTACAACGAAGCCTTTAGCTATGGAGAAGCCTTTAGCTATGGAGAAGCCTTTAGCTATGGAGAAGCCTTTAGCTGGAGAACAAAAGAAGACATTGTCGTTTTATTAATATGAGATTAGGAAAAAAGATGTCAGATGCCGCTCAAGCTCAATCCAAGGTCATCACTACGGACTCCCTCTGCAGATATTTTGGCGCCGGGGATACTCAGGTAAAGGCCTTAGATCAAGTGTCTATGTCTATATCAAAAGGCGAATTCACAGCTATTATAGGTCCATCAGGATCAGGCAAAACCACATTGCTCCACTTAATCGGCGGCCTCGACAATCCAACGCAAGGATCAGTTTTCTTATCAGGTACAAACATAGCCAATATGTCTGGATCCGACTTATCAGATTTTCGTCGAGATCACATAGGTTTCATATTTCAATCTTACAATCTGATACCCGTCTTATCTGCAGAAGAAAACATCGAATATATAATGTTGTTACAGGGTACTGATGCAAACACGCGCAAACAGAGAGTCAACGAAATGTTATATCAAGTTGGTCTTGAGGGACTAGGCAATCGACGACCCGCCGAGTTATCAGGAGGGCAACAGCAACGAGTCGCGATCGCCCGGGCAATGGCATCAAAACCCGATATTATATTAGCTGATGAACCTACCGCTAACCTGGATTCAAAAACAGGCATCGCCCTACTAGATCTAATGAAAAAACTCAATGAAGAACAAAATATGACATTTGTATTTTCTACTCATGACACAAAGATCATGGACAGAGCGAGAAGACTAATCCATATAGAGGACGGAAAAGTCATACTGGACGAGGATAAGTAGACTTGTTCTATTTAGTTGGCCTAATACTACTGGTATTCAGTCAAAACATTTTGGCTGCTGATATTAGTAAGAGCGGCTATGTGAAAAGCTATATCAATGTTCAGGCGGGTCTGAATAATCCCTTGCTGAATACCCAGACTCTCTATCAATCCCAAAACAGCGCAAGATTAATGCTAGATGTATTTACCGAAAATAAAGTGTGGCAAATTCATTTCGAAGGAGGGTTAGATCTACAATCTTCGCAATTACCAGAACAAAAAGTGAATAACAGTTTTAGTCCAAATAGCTACCGATTTAAAGATCTTCAAACGCGCAGTGGAGGAAGTAAAAATGCCTTTGCTCAAAATCTCGATCGTTTTAATGTTCAATTGCAACTACATTCAGGGGACCTAACAATAGGTCGGCAGGCAATTACCTTAGGTTCAGCAAGAATAATAAACCCCACCGATGTTTTTCTGCCTTTTAATGTCCGTGCAAGGAACACAGAATATAGAACAGGAATAGATGCGATACGTTTCCAGAAGCCCTTAGGAGAACTGAGTGAGTTGGACCTTGGAATAATTGTTGGCGAGGATGCGAAGCCTGAAAGCTCTGCTATTTTTGTTCAATATTTAAGTCATTTTTCCAAAAGTGACATCCAACTAACCGCAATACAATTTAGTAAACAAAAATTAATTGGCCTCGGTATTCAAAGTGCGCTTGGACTTATAGGTACTTGGTTTGAAATAGCCTACGTAGCTGGGGACGACAATTATTCACGGCTTTCTACAGGTATTGATTACGCGCCTACGGAAAACACATTACTCATGATTGAGTATCACTATAATGGCGCGGGCGCAGGTTCGCCGCTTCAGTATCAACGTTTGCAGAACGATAGTGCTTACCAATCCGGCGGCGTGTTTTTTTCAAATAAAGACTATGTAATGCCCAGTTTAAGCTGGCAAGTAAGTGCCCTTCTCAGTATCTCGTTACAAGGTATCTTTAACCTTAGAGATGAATCATATTTTCTGAACACTGGCATAAGTTACAGTATCTCTGAGAATTTCTATATGGGGCTTAGCTACTACCATTTCTCGGGGAAAGATATTCAATTATCGGATACTGTCTTAGCATTTGGCTCGGAATATGGAAGTAGCCCAAATTCCGTTTCGATCAATTTCAGCTATTACTTCTAAAATGCACTAGCGTCGTGCAAGACGTTTAATCATTCTCTCTGTTTTAATAATTTCTGATCCCAACGAATCTTTTACAAACTGCGCATCAAGAGAGGATAAGGTTTCATTGGCGCTTGAAATATCTAAGGCCTTTGCCCGATCTAATGCAATTAAGCCTTTTACAACGTCCAGTTGCCGACCCTCAAGATCACTCGCCTCTTTCAGAGCCTTTTCAAATAGATCCGAGGAACGATTGTTTTGCCCAAAACGCATAAGACAGTCGAGCATAATGTGACATGATCAAACAACGCTGGGAAGTACTTGAAATATCATTTAACGTGCTTATCGTCATTCCTAACAATCCGGCTGCCTCATCACGTGCGTCATCATAATAGAGCCTCGTGGAAATTTTTAAAGCCAATTGGTGATAAAGTAACGCGTCATCAACTTCATTCAATAATTTTCGAGCCAGATAAGTCCGATCATATCTAATAAGGGATTCAGATAGTTGCACTATCAATTGATCCTTTGCCTTATCCCTGCTCGCATTACCAATCGCTGCAAAGGCACCGTCTAGATCATCAAGGTATAACTGTGCTAGGGCGATTTTTCCAAATACTTGGCTACGTTCGATTGAGGGTAAATCGGTAGCAGCAAATTGTTGGGCTTCGGTTAGTATTTCATTAGCAATTGTCACATTACGAACATCATAATATCTCAGTGCCATCAGGGTGAACGCTGAAATGCGATTCGCCTTATCATTGATGTCTCCGGCATTTTTGATTGCCAAAGAAAATAGTTCCTGCGTTCGCTCTCTATCTACAACAGAGACATAAGCTAAGGCCAAATGTCCTGCAATTATGGACTTGTTCAGTGCACCTTTTGTTCTTTCCAGCTCCTTTTCCATCAGCTTCATGCTGTCATAAGGTTCTGAGGCAAATCCATTGTTTCCCAAGCGCTTTGCCAAATTTAATCTTAATCTTATTCGACTACCAACATCGTTAAGTTTCGCTAACGCTGCATTTATGTTCGGTATTTTAAATTTCAGATCTGCATGGGGATCATTAACAACAACTTTATCCGTAATCCGAATTAATTGGCGAACTTTAATCAAGGGGGTTTGAATGTATAGAGCAGTATCATATGCCAGTGTGAAATCACCTCGGCCGAGATAGCTTTTTATATGGCTGGATAAAAATAAGTCCCATTCAAGATCTTGCGAAACCGATCTTAACAAATTGACGATGCTTGAACCATCTAAGGTGGAGAGTTCGTTCACGCTAATATTGGGTCCACCTAGATTATCTGGATTTATCACACTTATCGACTTCGACATAAGGGACAATATTTCATCTTTCCCTTGCTGAGCCATCGCAGGCGCCATTTCACCTAAAATGGCGTATTCAAAACTGCTTTCGCCTGACAATCCACTGATTCCGCCAATAGTATCCGTGTTTACCGGTGATTGTAGTGGCTCTCCAGGACTACTAAATGTAAGTTTCTTTTCATTGGGCGATTTAATCGCAGTCTGAATAAAGGCATCAGCGCCTACCCCCTTCATCATTTATTCTGCAGCTTTTATAACACCACCTGCCTGCTCCCGATTTCGTCTAAGGCTAGATGTCACATCAGCCAATTCTGAGACTAAGGGTTCATTACCATTTTGTTTTAGAGATACGACTTAAGCTAACATCAGTGTGGTTTCTTGAATTGCCTTCACAGATGAAGCTGCATTAAGCTCAGCTTTTTCCCCTTTTTCGATATATTGATTAACAAAAACACTTGAAACAAGCGTCAGAGTAACTAGCAAGGTAGCAATAGCGGCAGAAATTGAAACAGGATGACTGGCGTAAAAATTCCAGAATCGACTGGGCGGTTTAATCCCCAATTCAATCATCAATTCCCTTTCAAGCTCCCTTAACCTCTTTAGTTCATCATCTTCCTGCGCAGATTCATCATCTCCTTCTTCTTTGAAACCGGCTTCTCTCATTAGACGCCGGCGAATTTTTTGTTTTTCTTCTTCTGCTAATCGTATTGCTTCCCATTTATCGATGAACAATCCACATTTTGGGCATTGTTCATAGCTTATATCTGTGGCTAATTCCTCGTCATATTGACAAGAGGGGCAAACAAACATTTCCGTTTCTTGAGGTTTTGGTTCTAAAAATACGCCTGAGACAGCACCACTTGGTTGCATATTGCAATTAGCACCACAATTTCTAATCGCTTCCATGTACTTATCGGCGACATCATGGCTTACGTTTTTCATCAAAACAGTGGGTTTCCCCGCAGCGAACCAACCATTAACTTTAGCGCTGTCTACCTTTAGTTTGGTACTTAGCCTTTCTTTGACCTCCTCCTCAGTGCCACTGACAATTGTTGGGAAGAATATGAGATTGTAGGTTTCAGACATAAACCAATACTATTAAGCACACACAAAGGAAGTAACCCAGATAATGTAAGTTTCAAGAACAAAAGTGCTTATTTTAATCTGCCAGTATCAGTAAGCTAAACTTAGACGAGATTGCCCTCTAGCATCAGTATTTAGGTGATTTGAGTTTAAGTAGCGACGAATATTATTTCCCAAGGATGTATAATGAGGCATGAATGATCATTTCGAGGCCTCACAGACTCAATAAGTTGGCACAAAAGCTAAGCCATCAGTTAACGCTCTTTTTCTAAAATATCCTCAACAGTACAAGGGTTACGCACTGCAATGGGCGATGCACCCCAAATGGACCATCGAAGAAGCTGCTAATCTACTCTCCGCCTGCGTTCCGCATAGAGAAATGCTACTGCCTGGATCAGAAAATGAGCAACTTGATAAAGAAATATTAGCCATGGAAAACAGAATAAGACGCGCATTGGGTAAAGGTCTCGACGTAATAAAAAGCAAAAAATATTTTTCAACCGTATATATAGATCATATAACGCCTATACGCTGGGCAAAAAAGAACACATTCCCATACCCGACGATTTACTAAAGGCAAAATTAGAAACAAAACAACACACACAAATTTATGGTTATACAACGCCTTGCCTTGAGGCACTTAATTGGGTGGTAGAAAATTATTGGCAACAAGCTGATCTTAGAGAACCCCCATCTGCAAGTATCATCATCCAAAACATTTTGGGAGAATTTCCTAATTTAAGCGGAGAGGAATGCGACATGATTGAATATCTCGCGAGACACCCTTATGCTCGTGAGACACCATTAAACTCATAACCCAAGCCTAGTTTGGCTGCAGGAATCGCGATACTAGAATGACTTAATGCAAAACGGATATCAGCATCAAGTGCAATCGCCAATCCACCTCCTATGCAATACCCATCAATTTTTGCGATCACGGGTTTACTCAAGTTCTTAAGCCAATAATTAGCCCTTTGTGAAATTCGACCATATTCCTTTTTCTCTTGTGCATTTCCCCTATATTGATCAAATTCGGAAATATCTGCACCAGATGCAAAAGACTTTCCCCCAGCACCCTGTAAAACAACCACTCTAATATCAGCATTATTCTCGAAAGACGCCAGTGCGTCACCAATGCCCTGTCACATTTCAAGACAGATAGCATTCCGCTTCTCTGAGGCATTAAAAGTAAGCCAAGCGACCTGGCCTTCAATTTTCACTAAGATCTTATCTGTATCCATTTTATTAACGCGTGCTCCCTTGAGATCCGAGGTGGTATAACCAGTATCCAGCAGGCATTTTTTCTACCTCGCCTTCACCGTACTTTTCCCAACGATATTTCCAAGCCCGTTCAATAGCAAGCTGATCGCTCATTTTACTCAATTTCACAGGATAGATTTTCTTACTAATTTTAATCCGCCCAATAGCATCTTTTTCGACGAAGCTTGACCACTTTTTACCATCGCAATCTTTGCAACCCACAAAAAGCTGCTTTCCTACTGTCCAACAATTTAGAGTAACGGAATGAGGGTCAGTGGCATTAACTTCTAAGGCACATTGATCAACATTTTTAACAATATTAAAATCATCTATTTTTTTTGTAACAATTTCACCATTCAACATTCCACCTGCCAATGGACCACAAGGACCAAAACCAAACAACACCGGTACTATCAACACCAGAACCGTTCTTATCCATTTATAACCCTTCATATTTTCAATCGCCTCTTTCTGGTAATGCACGTTTATTTTTTAGATAGAATGCCAAAATGCTTGTATGATTTTTGAAGATAATAAACTTTTTTTCTCTGTGCAGAAACCAACATCAACTGCATCCAACTCTGGTCCATTTTTCACTACAGACAATGCGCTACCTAGTGGACTATTTTGGAGCACCAAATCTGGAACGAATCCAACTCCGCAGCCCAAAGCAGTGAGGGACAAGATAGCCTCATTTCCTGGAACCTCACTATAAATTAAGGGTCGAATACCCTTCGATGCAAACCATTTTTCTATACTATCCCTAGTGGGACCACTAGTAGGCAATATTAAAGGAACCTTTGACCAATCAACTACTTTGTTTGTTTTTTCATCGCTTAGATCAGAACTAATGGCGACCATTGGAATTGATTTAATGATCCGGCTTTCAAAATTATCATTTAAAGGCCCGTCTATGTTGGTAATAACAACATCAACCCCTTCTCTAAGGCGTTTTATTGCATTCACTGCATATCCAGTTTCAAGGGCTATGTGTATTCTCGGATAATCCTTACGGAACTGTTTAAGGACTTCAGGTAAGATACTTTGACTGGCTGTAACAGTCGCAAACAATGAAAGCCGTCCGGCAATTTCAGCGTCTGCATCTGCCATATTTAGGATCAGTTGATTCCAATTCCCTCTTGTTTCTAATGCGAACTTCTTAAATTGGAGACCGGCTTCCGTCAAGATAACTCGGCGATTATCCCTCTCGAATAACTGATGTCCTAATTGCGTTTCAAGCTTTTGGATAAGCCGACTTAGTGCAGACGCGCTCATATGGAATTCTTCGCTGGTTCGGCCAAAATGAAGGTGACGGCACAAACCCAGATAAATATCTAACAAGTGAATGTCCACTGTTAACTCGCTCTTAATTCTATCTCCGTATTTTATAGAAGTTAATCCTATAAACAACAATCCTTCATGCCCTTTTAATCTTTAACAAATGCGCACAATAGGAGTAATGTATTTCTTAGGGATGGAGACATCTCTATTAAAGGCGGACAACTAAATCTGCCCGTGTACGAAAAACGCTAAGGTCTGAAAACTCCCATGGAGTCTTAGAGTTGTGAAGTACACTCCGTATCGCCTATAGCTTCGTAGCAGACGAATGTACGGGAACAGTACGAGACGTGATTGTGCGGAAGGCGCGCGCTACATGTGTAACAATCAAGCCCAGCTTCATGCTGGGCTTTTTTTCCCCCGTTCTAATAGCCTTCTAATCAGTACCCTTGAATCAAACCGTAACGATCTCGGTGGAATGCACTATTGCCTAATGCATGTTCACAAACTCTAGAACGTTTCATAAAAAATCCAATTTCATATTC
>JBLHIH010000094.1:0-14951 GCA_047616645.1 Flavobacterium sp.
CCCCCATGACTCAGCCTGAGGACGATCTGCTTTCGCCATAGGCCTGGGCCCAGCGACTAAAGAGCGAATTTCAAATAGATATTACTCAATGTCAACGATGTGGAGGCACTATGCGGGTTATTGCTGGGGGCCGCCAAGCTCGCAACCTGCGTATAGCATTGCCACGACTTAGGTCAGGCATCACAGCCTTATTGTCCATACAAGAAACCATTCTTGTCTAGAAGATTGATACGAACCTAATTCGTATGCGGGCCGACATCTGAATTTAAAATAGGGAGTATCACACTATTTCTGATCTCTTTTTCTCAGTCTCGCAGCATATTTGGAACCAAACTTATTACAACAAAGTCGAATTGATCGCTGGTTCATAGTGATTCCGCATCGCCGTTGCGCTCTATGCATTCGTTCTCGACAATTTAATTTTGTCAACATTAATCCTCTGGACGACTCCGAGCGTATGAACGTGGGTAACCAAGGACACTGTGTAATAAATGCATGAAACACCTCCAAATAAAATGCGTCAAAAAGATCTCGCCAGCTGGCCAGTCAAGTTGCAATGCATCGTTCGTTCCATTGATATGGTTGGCTACCAGGCCTTGGTAATAGTCGATGGTCAAGAGCTTCTGCTGGTCGGCAAGAATGACAAGCCACTGTGCTTCGCAAGCCAAATGCACATACGTGAGGCACTGAAAAATATGCCTCTTCTGTCGCTTACCTTACGCCACGAGTCTGCTTATGAAGAGATGATCAACCAGCCGCCTGCGGAGATTAGTAATGCTCTCGAGGTGAGCCTTGCTCTCGATCCCTACCCTTTATCAGGACGGGTCAGGCCAACCCTTCTTGGCAAGAAGACATGATTAAAGTAGCAGTATTTCCTATTCCCAACTCGGTCAATTTCCCTGGTGTGCCCTGCCCACTCCATGTATTTGAACCCCGATATAGGCGGATGGTTAAGTATTGCATTGATAATGAATTATCCATGGGTGTCTGCCATACCGCAAAAGTACTTCGTGAATCGGAACAGAATCAGAGCATGGAGACTGCGCTGAGCAGTAACCAATCAACCTATAAACCTGTGAACATATTCTCTGCTGGCCCTGTAACGTTGCTGGAAGAGCTTGAAGATGGACGCATGGTGATAGAGGTCGACATCGATACTCGAGTCAAGCTTAAGACCGAACTGCAAACCCTCCCCTTCAACATTTGGGCATGCGACGAATTGCCCGATGAAGCCCTGACGGAGACTGAGGAACACAACCTTGTTCAGACTCAACAGAAAATATTAAAGCGACTATTAGCGATAACACACGCCAATCAGCAAAATCAACAACTATTGAAAAGTGACTTTTGGAGAAATATGGCCTCAGATCACTTCAGCTTTGCCGTCATTGGATTGCTGGGTTTGTCAGGGGAAATGCAACAGAAAATGCTGGAAATGACAAAGCCAACCGAGCGCTTACAAACAGTTCTGTTGATGCTTAATGAGAGCCCCTAGAATACCCCATCCAAAATCCCTCCCCTCGAATACCGCGGCAATACGGCTACGCTAATAAATACATAAAAAACACATAAAAAATACGACTTAGTAAAGAGAATAAAATCAACTATGATAAACATCAAACACAAACTAGCACTAGCTTAGATCGTCGCAGGTTTAGGGTTAGCTGGATGTACAGAGGATCAGAAGGGGGAATAACCGCGCTAAGCAATAAAGCGGGAGAAATGGCGCAAGCTACTGAAGAAAAAACGGCAGATATGACAGAAGCAGGTAACGATTATTTAAAAGAAACCTGTATTGAAATCAAAAAGAAAACCGACGGTGATGAATCAGACTGTTGAGATCGTTAGTTGGTGCCCATCCATTAATACCTATCTCGCTGAAATACAGAGAATATTTTCGATAAAATCAAATTTTCCTTCAAGTTTTGTAATAATTAATTGATGAAAGAAACCAAAACAAAACCGAAGAATTTACCCTAATTTCGGTTCGTTGACTGCGGGCCCACTTATGAACAGGCGTCCATCATTTGTCGGTGCAAGCAATATAGCGCTAGCTGCAGATAGATATGCCCGCTTGCAGAAGTACTGGGCGATTCGGACCGCGTGACGTAGTACAACGGCTTCAATGTCATCGGAAGAATCGACATAGATTCCGCGCATGAGCTGCACGACCTTGCCGGTTTCGGCTTGATAGTACGCGCGATCCTTGTCAATATTTTCACCAACAAGATAGAGTATAATTCCAATTATTGCGTATTTAACCCGCAGGAAAGTTATAATTAGTAGAAGGATTAGTCAACAGTAGCTCCAACTATCGCGTATTACACATACGGAATAGTTGTAAATTGACGCCAGTGAATACTTGCTAGCCTTCCAAAGCAGAATACCGCTATCTCTACATAAACTTCGGGCTCATGAGGCCACACTCAAGCAATGGTGTGAATTTGACCTTACAAGGCCTAAGCGAGGCCGCAGAACAGCACAGAAGCTTTATGAACAATTAATAATTGTAAAACAACAATAACGAGTCTGCAGGGAGTACAGCGACTGAAGGCCTCGTCCGGCAGGTTTTTCACCTCGTGAAACACCGAGAGGGATCGATGACCAGAGCTCCATATAACCATCAATACTATCTCACCTGATAAGTAAGTGGTCACCAACTACAATACTTACGCTCATAAAACAATCCAGTCACTTTCGTAACTGGGTTTTAATATTAAATGCCTGACAATGACTAGGAGGCTGACCGAGAACTAAGCCATTAGCCGAATCTTTCATTCTCATTGTTGTTTAATTTCTGATGAAGCAACTAAAAAAATATGTTGGCTTCAAGGAAAATCACTTATCAGAAAAAAATAACTGTTCTCGGTCAGCCTCCTAGTCCGGGAATCGATAACGTTTGTACATGTTTGAATTATTCATCGGCAGATTTTCGCTGAATAACTGTTAAGCTGACAATACCCAATTTATATATGTCGAAGACATTGTTTCTAGAAAGCAGGCGTTCAATGCCGCTGAAGCGTTTGTTAGGCGAAGTTACTCACTGTTGAACTAAACCGCTTCGCGGTAGCTTCTATGATCTGATTTTGGACAGGTCTAGTAGCATAACTCTCCCACTCAGATAGGAGAGTTATTATGTCTTATTTAAGACAACAAATGCTTGATCGAATGACCCTTCGAGGTTTTTCAAAATCAACACAATCAGCCTACATCCGCTGGATCGAACGTCTAGCAAAGTTTCACCGTTTAGCAGCCGACAAATTAAGCGATACTCAGCTCCAGTCTTTTTTGCTAGATTTGATTGAAAACAAAAAGCTTTCATCTTCCTCTTGCCGACAGGCGCTTCACAGCATTAGATTTTTCTACGCACAAGTGCTTAATCGTCAAATTTCCCGCCTTGTATTGCCGAACATGAAACAGGGCTCGAAGATTCCTGAACTACTCAGTCGCCAAGAGGTTTTTGACATCATCCGTGCGTGCAGAGACCCAAAATATCAAACCATGATGTTGGTGGGCTATGGCACAGGCATTCGCTTAAATGAAATTACCCATTTGAGAGTGAAGGACATTGATAGTGATCGTCAGGTACTGCGGATAAGCCAAGGTAAAGGTAAAAAGGACCGCTACGTCATTTTAGATGCACAGTTACTTGATGTGCTGCGTCGTTATTGGCAACTCTATCGACCCACGGGTCCGTTGTTTTATGGGAAAGATATGCGTTATGAGGCAAGCGGCCGCACTTTGTACAAACATTTTAGACGATGTTTGCAGCGAGCGGGTGTCCATAAACAAGTTGGCGTGCATGGCCTACGGCATGCCTTTGCGACCCATAGCCTTGAACGAGGAATGCCACTTGCAAAGCTTCAGCAATTATTGGGGCACAAACAGATTACGACAACACTACGCTATATCCATTGGTTACCCCGTTATAAAGAGCAACCAGGAGAAATGACCCAGTTGTTAGTTGGTTGGGAGGAAATGGCATGTTAGCTAAATCTAAATCCAACTTTGCGGATATCGTTACGCAATTTGAATCCGAGATACGACCGACGCTTACTTATCAAGAACACCGTATTTTGAATCACATCCAAGCCTGTCGGACGCCCGCGATGGGTGGTCATGTATTGGATTGTGAAAACTGCCACAAAATACACTACCAGTATCACTCCTGTCGCAATCGGCATTGCCCATGTTGTGGTTATCAAGCGAGCCAGCAGTGGGTGGAAGCAAGGATGGAGGACGTATTACCGGTGACTTACCATCATCTGGTATTTACCCTGCCGCATACGATAAACCATTGGGTACAGCGTCATCGAACGCTCATTTATCGTTTGCTGTTCAAGTCAGTTTGGTCAACGCTCAATCACTTTGGCCACGATCCAAAACGCCTCGATGGGCAACTGGGTGCGATGCTTGTGTTACATACTTGGGGACAAAATTTAGGGCGTCATATACACATTCATTGCTAGGTGCCGAGCGGTGCGCTGCAAAGTAATATGCGCTGGCAGGCAGCAAGATCTACTTATCTGTTCCCGGTGCGAGCTTTGTCACGGTATTACAGGGGGAAGATGGTCTCGTTGATAAGGGCTTCACGTGAGAATTTTGATGATATTGAAGACAATCAATTTAATGTGACACTTGATGCATTAATGGCAACAGACTGGAATGTTTATAGCAAACCAGTCATATCAAAAACTGAAACGGTTGTAGCTTACCTTGCTCGTTACGCAAGACGGATTGGCCTGACAAATGCACGCTTACTGAAAGTTGATAACGAGCACGTTTGGTTGCGATATCGAGCAAAGCAAGATGAGAAAGCTAATGGTGTACTAAAACTTAAAGGAGTAGAGTTGCTGCGTCGATTTATTTTACATACCTTGCCGCCGGGGTTTATGCGGGTGCGTTACTATGGCTATCTTGCGAATGTCCATCGACGCTAAAAGTTCATTCAGATACGGCAAATACTCGACAACAAGACAAAGAAGGTTGCTGAAAAACGTAACCATCTAAAGGGACTATCTACACAGCGATACCAACCGGTTTGCACAAAATGCCATGGAATCATGCGTATAGTGCGCTTGCTACCGCCAAAGCCCCATTGGCTACAACATGGATCAATGACGCCTGCAATTATCCCGTGACGTAAATCAACTGTAGTATCTCAAGGTTGATCAAAGATTGAGCAGAATAAATGAAGCTTAAGGACTGCGTTCGGATGTAAATTAGAAATTGCTGTTTTTACGGTGTTTGATGGGCATAATAGAGGGCAACGAACTTGCCCGCTTAGCCATATAGGAACGCAATCACAAGCCATGACTGTAGAAAGTCACAATAGAATCCTAACAGAAAGTAAACAATCCCCTTATGTGCGTCGGTTCAGTTCAACTGAGCGTTATGGCGAATGCTGCGCACTCACAATAACGCTTTATTGTTAGGCATCCCAAATAGATAGGACTATATGATGAAGCACGAAAAGCATTTGTTGAGGCTAATCTTGATCCTATACCAAGGCATAGTGAATAAATGCCTAACAAAGCAATCAAATGCGTCGGCTGCAAGCCGTGGGTTATTTAGGCGCTCACACATGGGTTCCCGCCACAGCGGATAAGGTCCAAGGGAAACACCAACCATTACAATGGAACATAGGCAGTGTCCACAAATACACACTATGTTTAGGCATAGCGGTTGTTAACGCATTACCCTGTGAAAGCAAGTAAGCCCCCCTATGATGAGAAACTACACCCTTGGGGTCACCTGTGGTGCCTGATGTTTAGTTGATTGAAATAGCATCCCACTCGTCTTCGGGCATTAGCCATACAAAATGTTCATCGCCTTGCGTGAGAAACGCGTCATAATCAATGCTAGTGTGGCTTGTTTGCTGGCCAGTAAATTCCTTATCGTCATATACGATCAACAGTGGCGTCACCCGAGCCAAAGTTAATGCCTGCTGCATGATCGCCACATATTCACCATGACAACCTTTGCTTGCGCATGGTCAAGCTGAAACGCAATCGTCTTCGCATCTAATCTGGTATTAATAGAGTGAAGCACTGACCTGCACATGGGCACGCCATAATGGCACTCTAGCATCGCTGGTGTATTGGCAAGCATCACAAATACAGTGTCTCCAGAGACTATGTTAAGCAAAAATAATGCCAATGCTTATTGCCGTGATCGATTATAAAACTGCTGATAGGTTTGATTGAGTTTACCGTGAATAATAGCCACATGATCAGGAAATACACTGGCTGCTCGCTCTAAAAACCCAATCGGCGTAAGTGGCTGCTAATTCTCAGGATGGCGTGGGAGCTCTTTATTATATGCGTCAAACATATTAGCCATCTATTGGTCACTCCACGTGGGTGAGCGCTTTTCAATAAAGGCATTAATACCTTCTTGTGCGTCTTGGGTGAGCATATTTTCAACCATTACCTTAGCACCAAAAACATAAGCGTCAGACAAAGTCATCTCGCGCTGCTCATAAAAAGCCCGTTTACCAATAGCAAGGGTGTCACTTGATTTAGCAGCAACTTTCATAGCGACTTCCATCGTTTTAGACGTCAGATTAGCCTCAGCAGTCACCCCATTTATTAATCCAATTTCCACAGCCCTTGAAGCAGAAATAAAGTCACCCGTTAACAACATTTCCATCGCATACTTACTCGCTACATTACGAGAAAGGGCCACCATGGGCGTAGAGCAAAACAACCCAATATTAACGCCCGGCGTACTAAATAAAGCTGTTTCTTGCGCATACGCCAAATCACAACTGGCGACCAACTGGCAGCCGGCTGCGGTAGCAACGCCAGATACCTCAGCAATAACCGGTTTGGAGCAGTTCACAATCCCTTGCATTAGTTGTGAACACATGAGCATTATTTTCTCGAAGTATTCACGCCCGTTGTCACTGTTTTTACGAGCTTGAGTGAGCTCCTTTAGGTCATGTCCTGCACAAAAGGCTGGCCCATTAGCAGCCAACACCAAAACCCTTACCAACGGATCAACTGCAGCTGCCGTAACCGCCTGATGTAACTGATACAACATCGCTTCCGATAAAGCATTGCGCTTAGCAGGATGGTTAAGCGTAAGCCTAAGCACCCCGCTTTTATTACGATTAGCCAAAATAATAGGCTGGTCACTTTCATGCATTGAAGTCATTTACGGGGATCCTTTTGTGGCTCAAGTAAGTGTGAAATAAGTCCTGGCTGTCTGATATATTTAGGTACCCGCTAATTTCTTTTTGGGATCAAAAAACGGTTTTTCCACCACTGTAGCAGTGGTATTGCCGCCAGGCTTAATCACCACAACCTCTGTGCCTATTTCAGTAAAATCGGCAGAACAATGTACATCAACCATAGCCAGAGCTATATTTTTTTCAAGCCGAGGTGAATAGACCGCAGAGGTTACTTTGCCTATTAATTCACCGTCTTTCTCCAAACCCCAAAAACGAGTATTAGAACCTACCATAGCAGGGCCACTGATGACCAACCCCACCTGTTTGCGTACCACGCCATCATGACGAATTTTTTGTAATGCAGCCTTCCCTATAAAATCAAAGTCTGCGTCAATGTCGATCAAGCGATCCAAACCTAATTCATAAGGATTGGTATTGATATCCATATCTGCATGGTAAGACAACATACCGCCTTCTATACGACGAATAGTGGACGTGTGGCCAGGTTTAATGCCAAAAGGTTTGCCTGCTGCCATTATTTTTTCCCACAATAGGTCGCCTTTCGTGCCATCGCGTAAGTAAAGTTCGTATCCCAATTCACTAGACCAACCTGTACGAGAAACGATTAAAGGAATGCCATCTAAGTCATATTCACGCAGCCAGTAATATTTTAGATCCGTAATATCATCACCAAATAACGCCCGCATCACCTCGCCAGACTTAGGCCCTTGAAGCTGCACAGGAGACACATCAGGCTCACCTATATGTACATCCAATCCAGAATTCACAGCCACACCTTGTGCCCAGTATAAGACATCACTATCGGCTAGGGAGATCCAAAAATGATTTTCAGCCAAACGAAGCATGATAGGGTCATTCAAAATGCCACCAGCTGCATTGGTCAACAGAACATATTTACACTGACCCACAGCACATTTCGACAGGTCGCGTGAAATAAGACTTTGTACAAATTTTGCGGCATCTGGGCCTGTAATTTCTACCTGCCGCTCCACAGCAACGTCACACAAAATGACATCGTTAACCAAATTCCAAAAATTTTGTTGCGGGTTACCAAAGTCTCTTGGTATATACATGTGGTTATACACAGAAAAATCTTTTGCACCCCAACGTATGGATGCATCAAAATAAGGTGATTTACGAATTTGTGTGCCAAAACCAAACTCTTTAGGTGCGCTCATGAGATAGTCCATTTGATGATAAGTAAATCGCATAATTAGGCACGGCCTATTGCGAAATTGATAAATGAACTATAAGTGAACTACACACTAAAAATGGGCTAAATTAAGCTTTTTTAGAGCCTATTTAGGCCCTATTTATAACCATAAAGGTCATTGTGAACTACTAGAATGAGGTTTAGGTTTGGGGATTGATAAAGACTACTGCGACAAAAGTGCCGCAAGGTTAGGCGAGGTCTTTTTAACTAGCTTAGTAACAATATAAATAAAGTAGCGATCAATACCAATTTCTTCACTAAGCAGCTGTTCCACCAAAGCCTGAAAGCCCGAAAGATTTTTACTGATTACCGTCATCACATAATCGCAGCCGCCACCTGTGGCATAACATTCAACGATCCCTTCAACCCCATTGATGTAAGATTCAAAACGTTCAAAGTCAGATTTTTTATGGGTTTTCAGTGAAACAGTGACAATGACCTGAGTGATATCAAGCAGCCGATCAAGGTCTATTTCAGCACGGTAAGCCTTAATAAGGCCCAATTTTTTAAGCTTATCCAGCCTTACCCAACAGGGTGTCGGGGACAAGTTTACTAACTCTGCCAGCTTAAATTTGCTTATTTTTCCATGATTTTGCACCGCACACAAAATACGGATATCAATCGCATCTAAGGCAAGTTTTTTCATGTTTTATTCTCTTAATAAAATACCTAGCCAACCTAAAAAATGCGTTTTACTTAAACGGGGTAAATATTTTCACGTCTTCAAATGCAGATTCTACATCACTCTTATGCTTAGCTTCAAACAACAGGTTAAGGTTTGGTCCAGCATCCATAGTGAGGTAAAGGGGCAAACGTTGTTCATGTAGCTGCCACACTTTTTGCATCTGGATCAAGGAATCGGGCTGACTATAGACTAGTGGTGGTCAGGCTGCCGAGATGGTGGCGTGCATGCTCATCGCATTATGTTCTGCTGTGATAGCCATAGTTTCAAAATCGCCCACTTCAATTGCAGCTTCAATGATAGCTAAGTCTGATTCGGCCTGCTGTGCCCATTGCTTGTGTAATGCTGAAGTGGCAATGGTTCGTGCCATGCCTTCACGAGAAGACACCACTTTTGTTTGGCTTAAAACAGTTAATAAGCCAACCCTTAGTTGCAGGCATTGAGGCTCTAAAGGAAACGCAGCATTGTCGCTGCCATTGACCTGTTCTCCAACTTGCCATTTAACAAAACCCCGCCATAAGGAACGGCTTGGACTGCCACTACCTAAGCGAGCTCGTGCAGATAACTGGTGTTCAGGTAGCTGCCTACCCATAAGCCTATTTGTAGCCAACGTTAAGGCTGCAAAACCACTGTCAGATGATGGCAGGCCTGCGGCTGTAAGTACGCTATTATGGTTGTCTACCCGTAGTTGTATATGATTTGGCAACACTCGTTCTAACTACTGGCTAATCTTAGTTGCAAAGCCTGGCCTGCATCAGTCTCTTCAACATTGTGTATCACCTGGTGTTGTGGCGCATCAATCAAAGAGAGGCTAGTTTTAGTGCCATGCTGTGACAACGAGATAGACACAGAGCCGGTTACTGGTAAGTTAAAGCTTACCTCACGTTTACCCCAGTACTTGCTCAAGCCGATGTTACTAGTAGGCGCATAAGCACAGGATTGCGCTGCAGGGGAGTTATATTTAGCTTTACCTAAAACTTCATCAATCCATTGATCAACAGAAATGATGTTTGCAGGGGCTTGGCTCATAACAATTTCTCTTTGTGTGAGTCACTGGGCAGGTGTGGTTCTTGATGCAAACCTTGGGGATCTATTTGCACAGACATCTTGGTGTGTGGCCAGTCTAACTGATCACAACCTAGTAAGAGCACACAATCTCCTAGGCCAGAGCCAGAAATTTTGGCGCCAAACAACTCGTCATTCTTGGCTTGTTGTTTACCCAACTGAATGATCGTTTCAATGGTGTCATCGCTTACACCCAAGTGTCGCATTAGGCTTTGGTATTGATCCATACATTGAGCAAAGGTTGGGCAGTTTGCAGAGCTCAATGCATCTACAGTTGCTTCAACACAGGTGCCCATTTGTTCATAAAGTTGCTTGAAGCGCAGAGTCTCATGAGACGCAGCTTGATTCACCTGCTCAATAACCATGGGTGTAGGCGTTTTGTAGCCGCAATAAACTAAGCGTATATTAGGTGCTCTGTGCCATACTTCATTATAAAGGTGAACCTTATGAGCACGAGAACAAGGCAAATAAACCACATTTTCCGAAGTGCGGTCAAGTATGGTCATTGCTGATGCTCAGCGTATTATCCGATCCGTAAACTTTTTTTAGCCAAGCAAGGGTTCGATCTGGATGTAGCCACGACTGACGACAGCTTGTTTCATCATGACTAGATCGTCATTCCACTGTACCCCAAAACCTATTCTGTCGGCGTGTACTTCTTAACAAAGGGTAATAACTCATCCAGCACTGGATCTAACGTCGGCGCAATAGCAAAGGATGAATTCTGCAGCAATGTTGTTGCTGCTCGGGAATTTACAATCGGATGCAGGAAGTCCCTTTCTGCTCCGTGATGTAGTATCAAAGTAGCCGGTACATTCAGCGCTGCCAGTTGGTCGTCAGTCATACCCAAGGTTGTTTTCGCATGATAAGAAGCCAAGTGCTCGCCTGTTCGTTTCATCGCTGCCAGAAATTCTTCGACATCCTGCTCGAAGAAAGCCTTTTGAAGTTCTGGCGTGTTGCGTTCCAAATATGCAGCCCACAACGGTGTTTTGGCAACCGCTTCTATAGAGGTAAGGCTGTCATCTTTGAGGTAATCTAGATAGTACTCTTTCGACAAACGCTCAGCCGCGATCGGTCCACCTGTCAATGGTGCAATGACGAGCGCAGCGACTTGTTCTGGATAACGTTCTGCAAGAATCATATTTGAACGTGAACCAGATGACATGCAGTAAAATGTCGCCGGACCTACTTCAAGACGCTGCAGTAATACATGCAAATCTTCTGCCTCTTCAATTGAGAGCGGTTCGCTTCCAAACGACACCTCCGAGCGCCCCATATTTCGACGATCCCAAATAATTACTTTTAGATCACTATCGGCAGCAGCAACATTGCGAGCAAAACCACGAAACCCATTAATCTCGCCCATCCCACCTGGAGTGACAATCAGGGGAATCTTTGCATCAGGATTGTAGATTTCAACGTACAAGGTCATCTCACGGTCTGGTCTTAAATCGACTCGTCGAACCTGAGTCGGAACAGTTTCCGCTCCTCCTTCAGGCAACGCATTAAAATACAGTGGGAAATAGGGATTGTTCGCAGCGCCCTTGAATAGCGTCGAGTCTGGATTATAGTTGGGATCGTTCACATCGATTTCCTCTTCGTGATGGTCGGCATATACACCGGCGGTTAAAGTCATCAGCATTACCATGATTGCAATTGGCCTCGCTAAGACACGATTTGAATGATTCATTGCCTGATCTCTAGACGATTGATTGACGGAAATCGAATATAGGACCGATCAGTCCATACATCAAATAACATCGAAAATAATGCGCTACAATCAACGCACTTCACATCCATACAGATTGAGAGAAACATTTCCATGGCTGGTCGACCGCGACAATTTGATGAAGAGGCTGCACGGGAACTTGCGATGCAACTTTTTTGGACCCAAGGTTATGAAGCAACGTCGTTAAGCGATTTACTCAGCGCTATGGGCCTGTCAAAAAGCAGTTTCTACCAAACCTTCGAATCCAAGCACGCGCTATTTGAACAAAGCCTCGTGCGTTACAGCGCAATGCTCATTGGTGCAATGAGAGAAGGTTTAGCGGGTGCGCCAAATGCTATGGCATTCATTCACGCTGCGCTAAGTGATATTGCAAAAGAGACCCTCGACCCACGGAGGAGACGTGGTTGTTTGATCATGAATACCGCCGCAGAGTTCGCCCAGAGTGACCCGGGTATTGCACGCTGTGTCAAAGCCGGTATGGACGCATCAAGAGAAGTGTTTATCGAAGCAGTCACCTCGGCGCAATTCGAAGGTGACATTACCAAGAGCGCAAAACCTCAAGTACTCGCCGACTACTTAGTCACCACCGTCATTGGACTAAAAACCCAAGTTAAGGCAGGTGCTGGCAGCAAACAGATTAGGAATATTGCAGAAGTATCAGTGATGGCGTTACAAAAGATGTAAATATGGGGCTACAACGCGATCCCATTCAAATCAACTTCAGCGTCGCGTTTGTCGCGACGTCGATTTGAAACGTAGCGATGTTGAGTCCGCCAGCCATCCTTGAGAATAGGGGAAATAAACCACATTTTCCGAAGAACGGTCAAGTATGGTCATTGCTGATGCTCAGTCAAATTTAGGCGTCAGTGGCGTGGTGATCCTTTAGATGGTCAAGACTGTCACGATGCTGATCTGCTGGCTTACAAACTGTTGGGTTGAGCGCTGAGAAGATGTAAAGGTCGGGCATGGGTAATTTGGCTTGTTTGCCCGAGCATGTTTTATGTTTGGATAGCTATTGCAGGTTAATACGGTGGTGGTTGCGACCTAGGAGGCTGACCGAGAACTAAGCCATTTGCCGAATCTTTCATTCTCATTGTTGTTTAATTTCTGATGAAGCAACTAAAAAAATATGTTGGCCACAAGGAAAATGACTTATCTGAAAAAAATAACTGTTCTCGGTCAGCATCATACATGCACAGCGATCAGGAAGCGCCACAAGCGATGACGCCCAAATTATTTGAATCTCAACAAAATATTCAACTGTTTGTAAATTCAGTACTCGATGCTAAACACGTGTGGGGCTTGCAAAGCACATAGGGTGATTGGGCCGTATGTGACGCCATAGAATATGAAGACACCGAGATCTATTTGTTTTTCTCAGACCAGCGCACTGCACAGAAACTTTGCAGTGATGATTGGTGCGACTACCAACCGGCCTTGATTAGTCTAGATGATTTTCTGAATAAATGGCTCGCAGGCATGCATGATGATGAACGGCTAATGGGGTTGGATTGGGCTGCAGATTTAGATGGCGAGGAGTTAGAGCCTGGTGATGTGGCTGAAATCTTTTTCAGCGTTGCCGAGAAGGATGAGGGGTAAATCTAGCATTTGTACTTCTCAGGTTGGGCCAGACATGAATACACCTTACGCTTGAGAGCATCAATTTAGGTCGGCATCAATCGAAGAAAATTATCGGCAGGTTTCAAGGCAATTAACGATATGACGAAGCAAGATCATATTCTTTCGTGCCGCATGGCAATACCTATTATAGGTATTGTTACCGTTATTTATGATTAAAACGCTGTCGATAAGTCGCATAAACACCGATGAGTGAAAAGGCTGTTAAGAACAACAGGAGTAATGTCGGACGTATTCTATCGCGCATACCGTTGGTCATGGCCTGCTTTACCGAGTCGTACTCTTTGGGTACGGGCAACACATTGTTGTCGCGACTGTACTGCTCATAGTGACCAAGCATTGTCTGTAGTCGCGCTGGCATGTCTGCGCTCAGGTCGTTGGTTTCACCCGGGTCTTTAACAATATTAAACAGGTGCCAGCGTCTGTCGCCCACCGGAACGCGATTGAGGACGATTTTGAAGTTACCTTGAAATAGCGCTCGGTTGCCACCCAATTCATAACCGATGTAATCCTCTTCGCCATAGACCTTTTCAGATTCGCCATTCAATAGGGGGATTAAGCTGCGCCCGCTGATGCTGTCTATCGGTTTACCACCATAGCGATACGTTGGGCTAGCCACACCGGCTAACGCCAGGATGGTCGGGGCTATGTCCGTCACATATGTAAAGGCGTTGGTCTTTTGCTGCTGTTGTTTAATGGCTTCGCCGGCAATGATCAGTGGCACGCGCATGCCGCCTTCACCCGCGTAAAATTTATAAAACGCGAAAGGCGATGATGCAGCACTGCCAAAGCTCACTCCGACCGGCCAAGTTAATTGTCGTCTAATACTCTTTTTTTAGGTTTTTATTTTACGGTTTACGCTGATTGCACCGCGCTGGTTTATTTGACTGCCATAATGGAAATCAGCAAGAACTCGTACAGTAACGGCACAACCCATGTCCTGTTTTCTCCTCTCGATTTTCTGAGCAAGCTAGCGGTACTGATTCCACGACCTCGGTACAATTTGGTGAGGTATCACCGTGTCCTAGCGCGGGGCGGCCTCCCGCCTAATTCGAAGTTGAGAAGTTGTATTGTTCCTAAGCAGCGTAAGAAACCGAAGAAAAAGGGCAGGTCAGGAGAAAAAGACAATGTTTCCCTTGTGACTCAATCTGAGGAAGACCTTCTTGCACCATTGACCTGAGCCCAACTGCTAAAGCGCATATTTCAAATGATGGGGCCGCATCCGGATTACTCAATGTCAAAGATGCGAGGGCACTAGGCGGGTAATAGGGGGGCCGCCTAGGTATACCGCTCGTCCTTGTGTTATCCAAAAATTTCTCAAGCATTTGAAGGCCCGCCAAGCTCTCAACCTGCGTACAGCATAGCCACGACTTAGGCCCGGCATCTCAGCCTTGTACTCTACACAAAAATCAATTCAGTAAACCCTACT
>JBLHIH010000095.1:0-14638 GCA_047616645.1 Flavobacterium sp.
TGGCTGCAAATACGATTAATATTAAGGAGAATCCAAGTGCTGCGCCCAGTCCATAAAAAATCGATTCAAAAAAACTGTGACTATGTTTTACGTTTAGAAGCGCGACACCGAGCACAGCGCAGTTAGTGGTAATGAGAGGAATAAATAATCCCAATATTTGATGCAGCATAGGTTGAGTTGCGCGAATTATAATTTCAGAAAACTGTACCAAGGCTGCAATGATCACGATAAAGGCGATTATTCTGAGATACTCAAGCTCGAAAGGTAATAGGAGGTATTGCTCGACTAAGTAGCTGACGGCAGAACCTAAGGTTAAAACAAATGTTGTCGCAGCAGCCATGCCAATGGCGGCTTCCATTTTTTGACTCGCGCCCATAAAAGGACATAAGCCTAAAAATTGCACCATGACAAAATTATTAACAAATATTGTGCTGAATAAAATGACGAATGCGTCTGTCATAGAAATTCGTCCAATTACAGCCTTAAGTCACTTTCATGCCGGCTTTCGCACCTTCATGAGGTTCAAGTAGAAATAGATCTTTGCCACCAGGTCCCGCTGCTAATACCATGCCTTCTGACATACCGAACTTCATTTTTCTCGGCTTCAGATTCGCGACCATAACGGTTTGTTTCCCAATTAGCTGTTCGGGTTTGTATGCTGACTTAATACCGGCAAAAACATTTCTTGATTCGCCTCCCAGATCGAGAGTCAACCTTAATAATTTGTCTGCACCTTCAACTTCTTCTGCATTGGAGATAGTGACAATGCGCAAATCAACTTTCGCGAAATCATCGAACTCTATTTCGTTAGAGGTAGCATCGATGGTTTGAGCGTTCTCAGACTTTGTAGGAGCTTCAGATTTAGGCGCTGCGAATTCAGTGGATGAATTCTCTAACATGAGATCAACATCATTGCTTTCTGCGCGGCTTAATAAGGGTTTGAATTTATTAATTTCGTGATTAAACAGCGGTGCATCTATCGATGCCCAATCCATGGCCTCAATCTTGAGAAATTGTTCGGACTTTTCAGCGAGTGTAGGCACAATGGGTTTTAAATAAGCAATAATGATTTTGAACATATTGATGCCGTCAGAGCAGACATTATGTACCTCCTCCTCGCAACCGGGAATTTTGATCTTCGCCCAAGGTTCGTTTTCTGCAATATATTGATTTGCCTTGTCCGCCATCGCCATGATTTCACGAACGGCTTTGCTGAAATCTCCCGCCTCGTAGTGGTCTTCGATGACAGATTTTCCAGAGATGAATTCATCTATTAGATCAGTGCTAACACTGGCTGCTAATTTCCCGTCGAATTTTTTCTTGATAAAACCTGCGCAACGGCTGGCGATATTAACGACTTTCCCGACTAAGTCAGAATTCACTTTTTGAATAAAATCATCCATGTTGATATCGTTGTCGTCAATACTGGTGCTTAATTTCGTGGCGTAATAATAACGTAGAAATTCAGGGTTAAGATGATTGGCAAATGTACCGGCGTTAACAACGGTGTTACGAGACTTACTCATTTTCTGGCCATTGAGTGTCACAAAGCCATGAGTATGAATGCGTGTAGGTGTTCTATAATTTGCTGTTTTTAATATTGCAGGCCAAAATAAAGCATGAAAATTTATAATGTCTTTACCAATAAAATGGTGAACTTCATAGTCTGAATCTTCGCCCCAGTAATCTTCAACTTTTGTTGTATTATATTGATCGCAATAGTTTTTAAAACTTGCGATATAGCCTATGGGTGCATCCATCCAGACATAAAAATACTTGTCTGTTTGGCCGGGAATGGCTATTCCAAAATAAGGTGCATCTCGACTGATGTCCCAGTCTTGGAGGCCAACATCTAGCCACTCAGCTAATTTGTTGGCAACTTGGTCTTGCAGTGTGCCACTTCGGGTCCATTCTCTCAGAAATTCTGTATGGTTAGATAGGGCAAAAAAGATGTGAGTTGACGCTTTTAGAATGGGCGTTGCGCCAGATATTTTGGATTTTGGGCTGATAAGATCCGTTGCCGCATAGGTTGCACCGCAGGATTCGCAATTGTCACCGTACTGATCTTCCGCTTTGCACTTGGGGCAAGTACCGATGATAAATCGATCGGCCAGAAACATTTCTTTTTCTGGGTCATATAACTGATCAATCGACTTTTCTATAATTTGCCCAGCAGCTTCTAGCTTATTATAAATATCCTTGCAGTATTCTTCGTTCTCTTGAGAGTGAGTCGAATAGTAATTGTCATGGCTGATATTAAATTCAGCGAATTCTCTCTCATGATCAGCTTTAATTTCGGCGATATAAGTCTCGGCATCAATACCTCTTTTCTCTGCCTCAAGCATGGTGGCTGTACCATGGGTATCATCAGCGCAAACATATATGCATTCGTGGCCTTGCATACGCTGATATCTAACCCAGATGTCAGTTTGAATATGCTCAAACAGATGACCTAAATGAATGGGTCCATTGGCATTGGGTAGAGCAGAAGTAACAAGGATATTGCGCTTATTCATAAATTTGATGATATTTGTAGCTGGTTTTTAAGGGAGCTAAATATACCATTAATCATCAGGACATTTAAGAAAGCATTTCAGTTTGCATTTAGGGATACATTTTTAAGTTCATAATTAGTTTTCTTTGCTTTTTTCGCGATGAGCCCTTTCAACCACAGTCAATTATTTCTACAATCTACTCCTTATTGATTTAGTCGGAGAATAGCTATCAGTCAACCCAATGGACCGCAAAAATTTAACTTACCCGGTATTAAGCACATCATTGCTGTTGCATCTGGTAAGGGTGGTGTTGGTAAATCGACGATATCATCCAATCTAGCACTCGCACTGTCTGCGCAAGGTCACCAAGTTGGCCTACTTGATGCCGATATTTACGGCCCCAGTCAGGGATTGATGATGGGGATCCCCTCAGGAACTAAGCCTGAAATTTCTGGTGAGTTTTTCCAACCCATCATGTCCCATAACGTTCAAATGATGTCTATGAGTTTTGTGACCTCTGATCGTACGCCAGCAGTTTGGCGAGGACCGATGGCCAGTGGCGCCTTGCAGCAACTACTGACACAAACTTATTGGCAAAATGTGGAATATTTGATCGTTGATATGCCGCCAGGAACCGGAGACATCCAATTAACGATGGCTCAGAACGTACCCATGAGCGGGGCACTGATTGTGACTACTCCTCAAGATATAGCCTTACTTGATGCGAGAAAGGCGATTGAAATGTTTAGAAAAGTTGAAGTGCCCTTGCTAGGTATCGTCGAAAATATGAGTACACATACCTGTTCTGAGTGCGGTCATAAGGAAGCAATCTTTGGGAGTGGCGGTGGTGACTCTGTCGCGTCAGAGTATGAAATTCAATTGTTAGCCAGATTACCTCTGTCCATGTCGATTCGAGAACAGTCAGATAATGGTACACCGCCGGTGGTTACCGATGCAGATGGAGAGGTGAGTACTATCTTCAAAGATATCGCCAGACAAATCCATGAAATGATCGAAGGTGTGCAAAAACCTGGACCCACGATAAAATTCTCGAATGATTAGTCGAGCAATTTTAGTAGTGTATGATGCTGCGAAAATAAAAGGGGTAAGTCATGTCTATTAAAGCTGATCGCTGGATACGTCAAATGTCTAAAGATCATTCTATGATTTCTCCGTTTGAGTCAGGTCAAGTACGAGAATCTGAAGGCCGTCGCCTAATATCTTACGGAACATCCAGTTATGGTTACGACGTGAGATGTGCTGACGAATTTAAGGTCTTTACGAATATTCATTCCGTAACTGTTGACCCTAAAGCCTTTGATGAAAAAAGTTTTGTGGACATAAAAAGTGATGTTTGCATCATCCCGCCAAATTCTTTTGCTTTGGCAAGAACAGTTGAATATTTCAAGATCCCAAGAAGTGTGCTAACCATATGTCTTGGGAAATCAACTTATGCACGCTGTGGCATCATCGTTAATGTTACGCCTTTAGAGCCCGAATGGGAGGGTCATGTGACGTTGGAATTTTCCAACACAACGACATTACCTGCAAAGATTTATGCCAACGAGGGCGTTGCCCAGATGTTATTTTTTGAATCGGATGAACCTTGCGAAATGTCTTACAAAGATAGAAATGGTAAGTATCAAGGCCAGCGAGGCGTCACGCTGCCCAGAGCCTAAACTGCCCAGAGCCTTTAAAGAGCCCAGAAAAGGAGTGAATGGTGTCTACATCAAAAGTTGAAATCGTCGAATATACTGATCCGCTTTGTTCCATTGCCTGGGGTACAGAACCCATCAAAAGGCTTCTTCAGTGGCGTTATGATGATCTAGTCACATGGCGTCCTGTTATGGCTGGTTTATGTCGAGACAACGCCACCGTCAAAATGTTTCAACCTTGGGATCCTTACAATGCTGGCCAAATCTACCTCAAGATATGGAAACGTGTGACAAAAATCACTGGCATGCCGTATCCCGAAGGTTTGCAATACATGGCACTCACAACAGACCCTCCTTGTCTACTTGTAAAGGCTGCGGAAAGACAAGGTCCTTTAATCGCTGAGCGTGTGCTTCGCCGTTTGAGAGAAGCAGTCTTCTTCTACGGCACACCAGTAGATGATATGGATCAAGTAGAAAACGCGCTTAGGGGTTTACCTGAGTTGGATGTTCAACAACTGCTGAATGATTGTGCATTAGAAAGTGTTAAGACAGCTTATTTGGCTGACTGGGAAGAAACACGTGCACCCAATGATTATGTCAGGGATTTAGCAAATACCGACGCAGATCATCTTGCGGGCCCGATGATGAAATCAGAAGGACATGAAAGATATAACTTGCCCACCTTTATATTTAAAGGACCGAATGGGGAAAAAACGGTGCCTGGGTATCGCCCCTATGAAGAATACGAGACGGCACTTGAGGAAGTTTCTCCAGGGATATTAAAAGAAGCGCGTGATAGACCGGATGTTGATGAAGCGAGAGCTTATTGGCCAACGCTAACCTCCAAAGAAATTGAATTGATTTGTGGCGTCGACCCGGCAGATGTAGACGGTATTGAATTTGGAGGTGCAAAAATTTATCTCAATGAAACTGAGAGTGAATATTGGCATAATCGGCAAGCTTTGTAGCTGTTAAATTGATAGCTGTTAAATTGATAGCTGTTAGTTGATGTTGCTGATACAGAGGTGAGAAGATGATTGGATATATTACGCTTGGAACTAATAATTTGGAGAAAGCAGGTGCTTTCTATGATGAATTGTTAGCGGAAATCGGTGTGAGGCGTGTCATGACTGATGAGCGTATGCTGGCTTGGAAGGGAAAGTCGGGAGACACGCTGTTCTCTGTTATTAAACCCTTTGACGAGGAAGATGCCACTATCGGTAATGGCGTCATGATCGCTCTGGATGTAGAGAATGGCGCTAAGGTCGAAAGGCTATATGAAAAAGCACTTTCCTTGGGTGCGACAGATGAAGGTAAACCCTGTGATCGTGGTTCAAGTATGGGTTTTTATGGTGGGTACTTTCGAGACCTTGATGGTAATAAGATTGTTGCGTACTGTTTGGGTTGGAAGCCTTGTTAGACCCAACGGCGAACGTTATGACAATAGTCTTCGAAGGAAGATGAAAACAATTTTTTCATCGCTTCTTCTTCAGGTTTTATTTGAAACTGATAAATAAAACTGGTGAACAGCGGAATGATCAAAGCAGAAGCGAAGTTGCCTAAAAAAAAGAATATGCCCGCCAAGATACCTGCCATACCAAGATACATGGGGTTTCTCGAATAATGAAAAATACCACTCGACACTAACTCACTTGCACTATCGGGTATTAAGGGGTTGATAGTCGTACTTGCTTTTCTAAATTCCAAAATCCCCGCAGCCATTATGGCGATTGATAAAATAACGAAGATACCACCAAAGACACTCGCATAGGGAAGGTTGAATTTGGCTTCCGGTAGCATCATTGAAACGCCAAGCATGAGGAGGGCTGTAACTATTGCAACAATGGGTGGGGGGATTTTATTGCGCATCTTTGATACCTATTTTTGCTGCTTTATACAATCGGAGAGTGAAATAAACTTTAGCATGGCGCTCTTGCATAGTGTTAATCAATGATCATAATTAAAGAAACAGTGAGTAGCATCAAAGAGAGGTTCGAGTGACAAGTTTACCCAAGTGCGTTAAATGTGAGTCTGAATGTACCTACGAAGATAGGGAAATGTTTGTTTGCCCCGAATGTGGACATGAATGGTCGACGGTGATCGCTGAAAACTCGGAAAGCGAAGGCACAATTAAGGATGCTAATGGCAATGCCTTGGCTGATGGTGACAGTGTTACTGTAATAAAAGACCTGAAAGTGAAAGGCACTTCACTCGTCGTTAAAGTGGGTACTAAAGTAAAGAACATTCGTTTGGTAGACGGGGATCACGATATCGATTGTAAAATCGATGGAATCGGACCAATGAAATTGAAATCTGCCTTTGTAAAAAAGGCCTAGCTACAGTTTCTTCCCATCAAACACGGCATTCTTCAAAAGCAGCTCAAAACCCTTACCATTCCCCTCTAATTGCTGAAGACGTACAAGAAGGAACTCGTATTCTGGTGCAAGCCAAAATGCGGTTTCACGATTCTTTCTGTGCTTTATGCGCACTATTTTTAATGTATCAACCTTGCCGATAGGCGTATCGATAACTTCTGCTCCTACAACTTCAAATTCGTAAATTTTTAGTTTTCCGCCATCAGCAATTTCATAGCTAAGTTGTGGCCATGCTTGTCCGGATTCTTTGATAGCAACTAGGTCTTCACGCATTTGTAGTTGGTAGACAAGCTTGTCCATACTTGCATCGCTTATCGCCATTTGCCATGGTGTAGATTGCACGTTGTTGAGTACTTTCATTTTTTGCCAATCAAAATTCAATACCGCGTCTCGTCTCTTTCCTATGCCTGTGCGGTGATACTGATATTCAATAGGCTTGATTTTATGGTCGACGACATTAAAAACTGAGCTTTCTGAAATTGACACTAGAAAGGACGTGGCTGTAGAGCTTAGCGTATAGGTACCACTTTCATCTTTGGTGAGTTCACGTATGCCTGTCGCTTTTATCGGTAAACCTTTGTAGTCGGCTTTGTACTCTGCACGATAAAGACTAGGTCCATCATGCATTTTCATTTTATTATCGGCGCCTAATATTGTGACGGAAATGCCAATCAGTAGGAGACTTATGGTAATCTTGTTTATCTGTTTCTGCATGAATGTCTTAATTCCTTCTGTAGATTCTGACAATAAACGTCATTGCTAAAGTAAACAATTAAATATTAGCGAATGCTTGCTGAATTCAAGCTGAATGAGGCGATTACCCTGAGGAAGCCCAGCATCAAGAGAGTAATGTTTTTCAGTTTATTGGCAATTGTAGGAAGTACTTTTTTTAGTACCGTACAGGCCGTAACCTTTGATGATCTTTATGTCGCGGATGTTTATGTGACATCACAAAGTGTAGATCAGCTTAAATCTGGCGCTAGATCTGGGTTGATTCAGGTGCTAACGAGAGTGTCAGGATCCAATGCAGTTCAGCAAAATCCTATTGTGTCCAATGCACTCAGAAATCCAAGCGCTTATTACTACCAATACAGTTACCAAGCGAGCGACAAAGAATTTCAAATAGGGGATCAAACCGTAGCGGCTCGAGTTTTACGATTACGTTTTGAGCCCAGTTCTATCGCGAAGCTTTTAAGATCTGCAGGTTATCCCGTTTGGGGAAGTAATCGTCCTAGTATCTTATTGTGGTTGGCGATTAATGATGAAGAAGGTAGGCGAATTTTATCCGAGTCTGATCATTCTGAATTAAATATCGCGCTTTCGATGCATTCAAAATCACGTGGCTTGCCCTTGCTTTATCCTCTATTGGATCTTGAAGATGAATCGAACATTTCTACAGCGGAAGTATGGGGTGCATTTTTGGGAAGGGTGGAACAAGCCTCAGCTCGATACAATCCTGATGTCATGTTATCTGCGAGAATTCAAAAGTCTGAAAATGGCGAATGGTCAGGAAGCTGGTACTACCATGTCGATGATAAATGGCGCGAATTTAGTGATTTTGCCTTGAGTGCAGATGAGTTGGTTCTCGAGATAGTAGATTTACTTGTAGAGGATCTGGCTGGGCTTTATACAGTGGATTCCTCCGAAAGCTTAATAGAGTTTCGTGTTGAGGGCATAAATAACCTTGAAGATTATGCTGCTTTATCTAAATACCTACAATCCTTGACACCCGTCTTGGATAGCTTTGTTCTTTTAGTAGATGGGGATGAGGGTGAGGTTGTATTTCAATTAAAAACAGAAGGTCGAGTTGAACAATTAATAGAAATTATCAGTATAGATGCATCGATGGTCCTATTGAATGGCTCGGCTACTAATCAAAAACTGAACTATCGTTGGCTGCTTTAAAATGGAAACAGAAAACTCTCTTAAAAACATTCTGATACTTGCTTCGATTTGTTTGGGGCTATTTCTTGTCTATTTGTTAGGGCCTATTTTGACACCTTTTCTCGTGGGTATGGGAATTGCCTATCTAGGTGATCCACTGGTAGATCGATTGGAGAAACGTCTAGGACGAACAGGTGGCGTCATTGTCGTTTTCATTTTGATATTTGGCTTGTTAATAGCGACCTTTTTCTTGTTAGTACCCATGTTAATTTCTGAAGTATCCTCTTTAGTTCGAAGTGTGCCAACTTTTATTCTATGGTTGCAACAAACCGCCAGTCCTATCCTTGTTAAGAATTTTGGCACTGACCCCTTTGCCTTTGGGCTGACTGATCTAAAATCTCAATTAACGGAAAACTGGCAACAAGTCAGTACTATTGCTCGTAATCTTGTTGCTCAATTAACTGCTTCAGGTTTTTCCATTGCAATAGCGGTTGCTAATCTTGCTCTCATTCCGGTCGTTAGTTTTTACTTAATGCGAGACTGGGATATTTTAGTTGGATATCTCCGTGAAAGTTTACCCCGTACCAAAGAGTCGGTAACAGTCGGCCTTGTAAAGGAATGTGATGAAGTATTAAGTGCCTTTATAAGGGGCCAACTCCTTGTAATGTTTGTTTTGGGTTGTGTGTATGCAAGCGGCTTGATGATGTTTGGTTTAGAACTTGCGTTACTTATAGGTATGGTTGCAGGGCTTGCTAGCATAGTGCCCTATCTTGGTGTTTTTGTAGGGATAGCCGCGGCGAGTATTGCAGCGATGATTCAATTCCAAGACATTTTCTTTCTTATATACGTTGCCATTGTTTTTGGTTTTGGACAAATCTTGGAAGCGTGGGTATTAACACCCTTGTTGGTAGGGGATCGTATTGGTCTACATCCGGTGGCAGTTATCTTTGCTATTCTTGCGGGTGGGCAGTTATTTGGTTTTACCGGAATCCTGCTTGCGCTTCCTGTAGCCGCCGTCATCATGGTATTTATTCGCCACTTGCATAATCGATACAAGGCGAGTGATTATTATGGCGCACAGAATCATCCTGTCGAAGGTGAGGAGTGATAAAACAGCTACACCTAGATATTGCTCTCAGGGATGACGCGACCTTTGCGAATTATCTAGGAGAAGCATCTAATATTAAAGTGCTTAATGATCCCTGGCTCTATGTTTGGGGACTGCCCGGCACCGGTCGGTCTCACATTCTTCAAGCGCTTTGCCATCATCATGAAAAATCAATTTATCTTGAATCACTCTGCCAATATCACCCTGATATCTTAACGGGTTTGGAATCTATTGATATAATTTGTATTGATGATATTCATGAAATATTGGCTGACAAAGAATGGGAAGAAGCGCTTTTTCATCTAATGAACAGCGCTCGTGACGAGGGTAAACAAATTATTTTATCTGGAGATAAAGCGGCTCCGCAATTAGGCGTTGTACTGCCAGACTTACGCTCTCGTTTAATTTCTGCAACAGCTGTACAAACCGATGACCTTAGTGATGAAGAAAAACTAGAAGTGATGGTAGCGAGGGCCCAACGTCGAGGTTACGGTTTTAGCCTTGAAGTAGGGCGATTTCTTCTGGCTCGTATTGATAGAGATATGAGAAAGTTAGCGGATATACTCGATAAAGTAGAAGGCGAAACGCTGAGTCAAGGAAAGACAGTGACCATACCTTTTATTAAAAAAATCCTAAATCTATGAAATCAAATTCTTCGAATCCTGTCTCTGATACAAAGGGCTCTGATACAAACAGCACAAACTTAAGTGCGCCATTGATTTTTCTGACCGGGGGTGGAACAGCCGGTCATGTCACACCCAACATTGCATTGATCGAAGCCCTAAGTGCTGAGAATTGGCGAATCGAATATGTAGGCTCACATGGGGGGATTGAAAAATCCATGATTGAACCTTTGGGCATTGTTTTCCATGGTATCGCCAGCGGGAAGTTGCGACGTTACTTTTCATGGCAAAATTTTATTGATCCAATCTATATTTTATGGGGCCTAATGCAAAGCGTGTATTTGTGTTTACGCTATCGGCCCAAACTCGTTTTTTCGAAGGGTGGTTTTGTTGCTGTTCCATTGGTTTTTGCGGCCTGGTTATGCCGCATACCTATTATCTGCCACGAATCGGATATTACGCCGGGACTTGCAAACAAACTGTCTTTCCCCTTTGCGCGTCATATATGCCTCAACTTTCCACAAACAAAAAAATATCTACGAAGTGGAAAACTTTTAGTGACTGGAACGCCAATACGGCGATCAATTGTGGAAGGTGACGCGTCAAGAGGATTGTCTTTTCTTGGATTTGATAAGGCGATTGATAAGGCGAATGATAAAGAGAGGAAAGTGCTCTTAGTCTTTGGTGGAAGCTTGGGGGCTGAAGTTATCAATAGCTGTGTCAGAGTCTTAGTACCAGATCTGATAGACAGCTATCAAATCGTACATATCGTCGGCAAAGGCAACTTGGATGATCAGCTTACGAGCATGACGACTTACAAACAATTCGAATTTCTACAAGAAGAGTTTGGAGATGTATTAGCTGCCGCCGATGTAGTGATATCAAGAGCGGGTGCAAATTCGATTTACGAGCTTCTTGCCACAAGAAAGCCCCATATCTTAATCCCACTTTCTAGTATGGCCAGCCGAGGAGATCAGATTATCAATGCTGAAATCTTCAAGGGTGAAGGGATGAGCATGGTCATAGCAGAGGAAGATTTGAACCCAACTCTATTGGCGAGCCGCCTAGAGGAGCTCACCTTAAAGGCAGAGAGCCATCAAAGTAGACTTACGGAATTTGAGATTCCGGATACTTTAAGCATTATCCGTAAGCTCATTTCAAATACCGTCAAATAGAAAACGACACTATTTCCATATTGGTATTGCTATCTTCTGTTATGGTGTTATAGTCAGCTACACCACCACTACCGTATATATGTCATGAACATAAGCTGGAACGATAAAGATCCAATATATAGGCAGCTCCACGACAGAATCGTCGAGCTCATGTTAGAAGGCACCTTTAATGATGGTGATTCATTACCGTCGGTTAGGCAATTGGCGAGTGATCACCGAATTAACCCTATTACTGTCTCCAAAGCGCTCCAGATGTTGGTAGATGACGGACTTGTGGAAAAACGTCGTGGTCTAGGCATGTTTGTACTAGATGGCGCTGGATCAAACTTAAAACAACATGAAAGAGAGCGGTTCCTCGATGAGGAATGGCCCATCATTTGTGAAAAGATTACCCGTTTAGGTTTATCAAATGAAGAGTTGTTATCACAAAGGAGTATTGGCTAATGTTTGATAGTTCAGCGAGTAGTTCAACGAGCGATCTTGAAGAGAAGATGAGAGAAAATATCGTAGAGGTTAGAGGGATATCCAAATCCTATGGCGATGCTCATGTACTTGATGATGTCAGTTTTAACATTTCAAAGGGTTCCATTGTTGGCCTAATTGGCCCCAATGGAGCAGGAAAGACAACAACCTTAAAGGCCTTGCTTGGCCTTACAGATTTTCAAGGTGAATTAGATGTGATGGGCTCAGACCCAAGATCAGGCAGGCATCTCATGATGGAAAATGTATGTTTTGTTGCCGACGTAGGTGTTCTTCCGAGCTGGCTAAAAGTGAAAGAAGCCATTGATTATTTGAGTGCGGTTCACCCGGGTTTTAATCGCGATAAAGCGGTCGATCTTTTGGCGCAGACAAATATTGCCCACAACAAAAAAGTTAAACAACTTTCTAAAGGAATGGTCACTCAATTGCACTTGGCATTAATCATGGCGATTGATGTTGATCTCCTTGTTTTAGATGAGCCAACGTTGGGCTTGGATATTTTATACCGAAAGGCTTTCTACGATAGTTTGCTGAATGATTATTTTGACCATGAAACAAGCATTATTATTAGTACTCACCAAGTTGAAGAAATTGAAAGTTTGTTAACACATTTGCTTTTTATCGATCAGGGTAAGATTGTATTAGATTCAGCCATGGATGATTTGTCTGAACAATACCATGAAGTATTTATTGAACCCTCTCAGGTCGCCGCAGCTGAGGCATTAGGGCCGATTAGTAGTCGAGAAATGTTAGGTAGAAAAAGTATGATTTATGAGGGTGTTAATCGAGAATTACTAGCACCTTTAGGAGAGTTACATGTTCCCAGCGTAGCAGATCTATTTGTTGCCAAGATGAAGCGAGGATAAGTCATGAATCAGCAAAGCCCGTTAATGTTAAAGCAATTTCCAATAATGTTGAAAAGAGAATTTTGGGAACACAAGGTTGCCTTTTTCTATGTGCCAATAACGATAACCTTACTCAGTATTGCGATCATCATTTTATCAGCCTTATCAACGCCCTTCGTAAAGATGAGTATTGATGCCGAAGACCGTTCAAAGGGTTCTGAAAGCCATTCTGTCATTGTTAGTGATGGTGCTACTACGCTTTCCGAATTTGTTGGTCCTCAGTTAATAGAATTTTCCCAACAGTCCCTTGAATATCGTGAAGGTATGTTTGAACAGTTCTATACAGTCTCCAGTTTTGGGCTGATAGTAACGCTTTGGTTTGTCGTATTTTTTTATCTTCAGGGTGCACTGTATGAAGATAGAAAAGATAGAAGCATTTTGTTTTGGAAATCCTTGCCCGTTTCGGATGGTTTGACGGTAGCGTCTAAATTGTTCACCGCGCTGATAATAGTGCCGGGAATATACGTGGCGTTTATTGCGCTGACTCAAATAACATTTTTGTTGATAGCAAGTATTGTTGCGATGACCCACTCGGTAGATGTTTGGTCTACGCTTTGGGCACCTGCACATTTGATCACTAGATGGATGAGCATGCTTGGATTCTTTTTGTTTACCGCATTTTGGTGTTTGCCTTTCTATACCTGGATTCTCTTTGTATCGTCCTGGGTTAAATCAGTCCCCTTCTTTTGGATAGTGGGCATTCCCCTTGGACTTGTTACCTTAGAAACTATGTTGTTTAGAGGAGGTGGGCATATAAGACAGTTTTTTGCTCATCACACCGTATCCATTCAAGAGCTAAGAGGGGGATTTAGTAATTTTTCACCTCATGAACTGTTCGGATTAGATATGTTGGCTGCATTAGTTTTGGGTAGCGTTTTTATTGCCTTGACTGTTTGGAAGCGAGGCCATGCAAATGAGGTTTAGTTTACAACATGCCTTTTTAGTTTTAGTTGTGCTGTTGACGACTGCCTGTATTCAAGTTGAAACAGGCACAAAAGCGCCTACCATTGGTGATCAAATTGTTGATCTGGTGAAAGCGAGAAAACTCGGTATCATCTCAGAAGACGAGTTCAAGCAACTCCGCAGAAAGGCTTTGGCTTCATTCTAGGAGGTCTTTCATCCCAACAAAGATTTCTTTTATTCTGAATATCCCCTATGATCATTTGATAGTGTATTTGAGAAAAGGAGTATCTTTATGTCTGAGGTAAAGGCGTCGTCATTACCCGATTCACAGCGATTCAAGCAAGTATCAAAGTACCATGGTCTTAGGGTTGCGATGTATTTTGCAGCCTTTGCTGCATGCGACGCTTGGTTTGAGATTACAACATTACCCATTGCCGCATTATTGTCCGTTGTTATCGGTTTAATCACTGGAAACTACCTTTCAGGAATTTTCCATGAATGGGGACATTTCATCGGTGCGCGAGTCTCCAAATCAAGATCACCAATGGTAAGAACGCCCCAGGATGAATTTATATTTGGTTTTGATATGGTAAAAAATTCCAATAGCAAATTTTTGTCGATGAGCTTAGGAGGTCCTCTGGGAAATTTTGCACTTGTTGCTATGATCTTTTTGTTAATACCCCTTGATAACATAGGTAGGGCAGCATTGTTTGCCATGGTCGCGGGAAAGCTCATAGCCGTTCTTGTGTTCGAAGGACCTATTATATTGAGGGTTTTTCAAGGCGGAAATCCTCAGGAAGAACTTGATCGGCAACTGGGTAATGGTTCTCAAGATAAAGGGGCAGTTTCTGGCTATATTGTCACTGCGGTGTTGTGGTTTGTGCTATTTAGCGCATAACAGAGAAACTTCAAATCATCACGCTTATCTACTAAATTACTGATCCCCATGCACCTCTAGAAGAAATTGATCTTGTATTTCCGGAAAGGCATCCTAACTACTTAAAGCGGACATCGATTAGAGAAAATTAGATTCTG
>JBLHIH010000096.1:0-14576 GCA_047616645.1 Flavobacterium sp.
TGACTACCTCTCGATCACGGCTTTAGCAATAGAGCACAATTCAACGATCTCCTCATGAGTACCTCTTCATGAGTACCTCTTCATGAGTACCTCTTCATGAGTACCTACGTTTTCGGTGACATTCAAGGATGTTTTGATGATCTATCTGCGCTTTTACAACGCATACAATTTGATCAGGAAAAAGACAAACTCTGTTTTCTCGGAGACTTGATCAACAGAGGGAATCAAAACCTCGAAACAATCCAATTTATGATGTCTCTAAAGCAAGTAAATATAGTATTGGGTAACCATGATTTACATTTCTTAGCGGTTGCTAGCGGTTGCCAAAAAATATCAAAAAAAGATACTTTCAGCGATCTGATGTCTTCCCCTAATTTACAGTCAATTATTGACTGGATGAGAATAAAACCCCTTATTCTGCACTTAGATGAATTTAATTGTACCCTCGTCCACGCTGGTATTCCCCCTAACTGGTCAGCAGGCGAGGCACTTCGATATAGTACAGAGGTCGAGGCTGTTTTGCGGGGAAATGATTACAAAACATTTTTTAATCACATGTATGGCAATGAACCTGCTATTTGGTCTAACACGTTAAAAGGCTGGGATAGGCTGCGTGTTATTACGAATTCTCTTACAAGACTTCGTTACTGTGATGCAAAAGGACAAATGGAATTTAAACACAAAACAAAAATACAACCAGAAGGATGTAGTCCTTGGTTTTCATTTGAAAGAGTCGATGAACATATTCTATTTGGGCATTGGGCTGCAATTGAAGGACAAACAGGTAAACAGAATATTCAAGCACTTGATACGGGGTGCGCCTGGGGACGAGAACTGACCTGCTTGAGGCTTGATGACAAAAAGCTTTTTTCAGTCGCCGCCCTTAATAACTGATAATATGATCTATGGATATCTACCTAGTAGGCGGCGCCGTTCGCGACAAATTAATGCATCTTCCAATCATAGATCGTGATTGGCTCGTTGTCGGCGGGACCGAAAAACAGCTTCTAGATCAAGGTTACACTCGAGTAGGTAAAGACTTTCCTGTATTTTTACACCCCAAAACTAAGGAAGAATACGCCTTAGCACGCACAGAGAGAAAAACTGCCTCAGGTCATACTGGATTCTCCTGTGATGCGAGTGAAACTGTAACACTTGAAGAAGATTTACAACGTCGTGACCTTACAATCAATGCCATCGCTGAGGATGCTCAGGGAAATCTCATCGATCCTTATGGTGGAATAGACGATCTAAAAAATTCATTATTTAGACACGTATCAAGTGCTTTTGAAGAAGACCCTTTGAGAATATTACGTATCGCTCGTTTCTCTGCTCGCTTTCCTGATTTTAAGATTCATACCAACACCCAGGATCTCATGAAAAAAATGGTTGATCGTTGCGATTTGGCCGAGTTAGCACCTGAGCGTATCTACATAGAAATTGAAAAAGCATTGGTAAGCCAATCCCCGGGGAACTTTTTCAGAGTATTAGACCGCTTGGGCGCTGCAGAGAAACTTTGGCCAGAACTTGAACAAAGCGCTCTTTTACTACTTGATGAAGTTACGCGCATAAGTCGCGACAAAGAAGAGCGCTTAGCAGCCCTACTCTGGAAACTTGATAAAACCACAATCAAGGCCATGCAAAGTAAGTTAAAACTACCTAATCATTTAGTGGAGATTGCGTTACAACGAGGGTTTTACGAAGCATGGGAAAGCGTAGAAAATCTAAGCGCAGATAACATCGTAAAAGCATTGTACAGCGTAGATGCTTTCCGGCGTAGTGAGAGGTTCTACAAATTGAACGCGTTTTTTAGTACTATCTCAAATTTGTTGGGTAAAAATCCTACGACACAAGAATATAAAGCAAAATGGCTTCAGCTACATGAAGTCGCCAGTTCAATTCGCGCACAAAGTTTATTAGCAGACTACTCAGGCGCTGAATTGGGTAAAGCACTACGTGCAGCACAAATAAAAATAGTATCCACGATTATCTAGGGGCCTTATGAGTGACGTTATCATTAATCAAGAGTCAGTTGAACTCTTCAAAATACTAAAATTTGAGGGTTTGGCCAGTAGTGGCGGGGAAGCAAAGTTCGTAATTTATGAAGGTTTAGTTTCTGTAAACGGCATAATCGAAACACAAAAACGAAAAAAAATCGTCAGCGGAGACACGGTAGAATATAACGGTAATGTACTCAATATTTTATTTGAGAACTAGGGCCCCATTTTTCGATCAATAGCTATTTTCTGTCGATAGCGCGATAGCCAATATCCGATCGATATTGAGCGTCTTGAAATTTAATCTTTTCTACTATTTTATAGACGCGGTTTTGAGCTTCCTTTACATCACTTCCGATCGCGGTGACACCCAAAACTCGTCCACCGCAGCTAACCGTTTTGTCCTCTTGAATTTTAGTTCCTGCATGAAAAGTTTTTGACCACTCATTTTCGTCCGGAATATTGGATATTTCCAAGTCCTTATCATAACTTCCTGGATAACCACCAGCGGCCATAACCACTGTCAATGCGGCGCCATCGTTGAATCGAATTTTCTGCCCGAGCAATTCTCCATCAATTGCATCTAAACAAAGTTGAATCAGATCAGATTCCATTCTCATCATAATCGCTTGAGTTTCAGGATCACCAAAGCGGCAATTAAATTCTATTACTTTGGAATTTCCCTCAGCATCAATCATCAAACCTGCATACAGAAAACCAACATAAGGCCATCCATCTGCTGACATACCTGAAACCGTTGGATGGATCACTGTTTCCATGATTTTGTCGAATACGGTAGGTGTGACTACTGGCGCAGGAGAGTAAGCTCCCATACCACCAGTATTGGGTCCTTGATCACCATCATAAGCTGCCTTGTGATCTTGAGAAGTTGCAAAAGGTATCGCGTTTTTACCATCAACCATGACAATAAAGCTTGCTTCTTCACCGACCAAAAACTCTTCAATTACGACAATAGAACCGGCGCCATCAAAGGCATTCCCTTCCATCATGTCCCGAATGGTTCGAGTCGCTTCATCATGACTTTGAGCAATAACCACACCCTTACCAGCAGCAAGCCCGTCAGCTTTAATGACCATGGGTATATTCATTTTATGTGCATATTCTAAGGCATCTGCAACCTTATTGAAGCTTGCATAATCAGCTGTGGGGATATTGTGTCGAGCGAGGAAATCCTTGGAGAACGTCTTTGAGCCTTCTAGCTGAGCGCTACCAGAATTGGGCCCGAAACACTTAAGACCCTCTCTTTGAAAGCGGTCAACTACGCCTTCAACAAGAGGGGCTTCCGGACCAATTATAGTAAGGTCTATGCCGGTTTCTTTAGCAAATTTAATCTGAGAATCGAAATCCATAACATCAATGTTGATATTAGATATTTTGTCGTCTATTGCTGTACCAGCATTGCCCGGAGCCACAAAAACCTGACTGACGAGAGGTGATTGTGCCGCACGCCATGCCAGTGCGTGTTCTCGACCACCCGATCCTGTTACCAATATTTTCATCAAACTCTGCCTGTATTTTGCCTTTAGGTTTGCCTTAGATATCGAGATTATTTAGTGGCGAAAGTGCCTCATACCCGTAAACATCATTGCCATTCCAGCTTCATCGGCCGCTTCGATAACTTCGGCATCGCGCATAGAACCTCCTGGTTGAATAACAGCGGTGATACCTGCCTCTGCAGCGGCATCGATACCATCGCGAAAGGGGAAAAATGCATCAGATGCCATAACAGATCCTGGTACTTCTAGCCCCTCGTCACTTGCTTTAATTCCCGCTACCTTTGCGCTGTAGATCCGACTCATTTGACCCGCTCCAACGCCAATGGTTCTTTGATTTTTAACGTAGACGATAGCATTGGATTTGACATATTTAGCAACTGTCCATGCAAATAATAGATCACGTTTCTCATCTGCGGTTGGTGTTCGTTTACTCACTACTATTAAATTTCCATCATCCAGTAAATCTGAATCGGCATCTTGTACTAACAAGCCACCTACCACTTTTTTGTAATCTAATAAACCACCTTCAGAGGCTGTAATTCCACCACATTCAAGAACACGCACGTTTTTCTTTTTTGAAAAGACTTCCTTAGCTTCAAGACTTATCTTTGGTGCGATCACTACTTCAACAAATTGTTTATCCGTAATATCTTTGGCAACATCGGCATCAACAACTCGATTGAATGCAATGATTCCCCCAAAAGCCGACGTTGGATCAGTCTCAAAGGCAAATCGATATGCATCTAATAAGTTTTCTGCTGTTGCCACTCCACAGGGATTGGCATGTTTAACTATCACACATGCCGGTTCCTCAAAGGCAGAAACACATTGGAGTGCAGCATCGGTATCCGCCACATTATTGTAAGATAATGCTTTACCATGGCTTTGATTAGAAAAACTAACACTGCCAGTCGACACACTCTCATCTTCATCAACATAAAATGCTGCATTTTGATGTGGATTCTCACCATATCTCATCAACTGTTTGCGTTTAAATTGCTTAGTCATTGTTTTCGGAAATTGCTCGCGCTCATTTGTATTTGGATTAATGGAGCCTAAATAGTTTGAAATGGCGCTGTCGTACCTTGCGATGAGTTCAAATGCTTTTACGGCCAATTGATAACGGGTTTCAGCACTTAAGCTACCATTTAAGGTAATCATTTCGTCTAAAACCATAGAATAATCTGCAGCATCTACAATAACGGCAACACTGGCAAAATTCTTAGCAGCAGAACGAATCATTGCAGGACCACCGATATCAATATTTTCGATTGCATCGTTAAAAGAACAGTTGGGATCAGCAACGGTACTTTCAAAGGGGTAAAGATTGACCACCACTAAGTCTATGGCACCAATGTTGTTATCCCGCATGACATCAGCATCAAGTCCCTCACCTTCAGAATTTCTACGTCCTAACAATCCACCATGAATCTTTGGATGCAGAGTTTTTACGCGACCGTCCATCATTTCAGGAAAACCTGTGTGTTCCGAAACCTCTCGAACAGCAAGACCACCCTCCTTTAATAGTCGGTATGTCCCTCCTGTAGAAATGATATCTACATCAAATTTTTTTAAGGCAAGCGTAAACGGGAGTAGTTCAGCTTTATCAGACACACTGACTAAAGCAGTTTTTATCTTATATTGATCCATCTTGAATTGATCCATCCTGAAACCAATGATGGGCTCGTCTAAAAACCAGCCTATTGTCTATGGGGAAAAAGAAAAGGACGGTAGTTACCGTCCTTTGAAAGGGGAGAGTTTACACGCCCAGATGGGCAAAAGACATATTTATAGCATGTCGTACTTTTTTAGTTTTTTGCGTAATGTACCTCTGTTTAAACCAAGAATTTTAGCAGTCAAGCTCTGGTTCTTTCCTGTAGACTTATGTACACAGTCCAGCAAGGGAACTTCAATCTCAGATAGTACTATATCGTACAAGTTATCAATTTGTTGGCCATGCATTGCATCCAAATGTCTGTTGATAGCTCTTTCTACAGCTTCTGAAAGTGTAGGATTTTGAATCTCTGCTTGTTTTGCGCTTTCGTCTCCAAAGTTTACTCTTTCTTGTAATTGGATAGAATCATTCATTCTCTTTATTCCTTAGGCGGCTATTTCCTCCCTCTTCTGCATCGCTAAGAATACGCTTTCAATCGCTTCTATCTGCTCAGAAACCTGATTCAAACCATTGAACCTCTTCGTAAAACCAATGGTATCCTCATTTCCTATCAACCCAGCAAAATACCATCCAACATGTTTTCTTGCGATGCGAGGGCCCATGACTTCGCCATAAAATTGGCTAAGGTCAACTATATGTGTCATGAGCATGCTTTTTATCTCACCTAAACTCGGGTTTTTTTCAATTATTTTTGTTTTTAGATAATAATCAATTTGAGATGCTAGCCAGGGCTGCCCCTGGGCCGCTCTACCAATCATAATTCCCGCAGCACCTGTATGTGTTAATACCCAAGCTGCTTTCTCTGCAGTTCCAATGTCGCCATTAGCGATCACCGGAATATCGACTGCTTCAACAACCTCTGCAATCGCGTCATAGTTCACATTTCCGCCGAACTTACAGGCTTTTGTTCGGCCATGTACACTGAGAAGATGTATTCCAGCATCCTGAGCTATTCGAGCAATCTTTGTGGCATTTTGTTCTTCAGGCGACCATCCCAGTCTTATTTTCAGTGTTACTGGCACGGATACAGCCTTCACAACTTTTTCAAGAATCTGCTGTACAAGCTTTTCATCTCGCATTAGCGCAGAGCCAGCGGCCTTCCTGCAAACCTTCTTTGCCGGGCAACCCATGTTGATATCAATAATTTGTGCACCCAAATGTTCATTTGAGATCGCAGCTTCCGCCAGCATATCTGGATCAGCACCCGCTATTTGAACCCAACGAGGCTCAGCTTCAGATCCAAATTGTAAGCGATGACTAGATTTAGATGTATGCCAGAGTCTCTGATCACTTGTTACCATTTCGGAAACAACCCAGAATGCACCCTTCCTTCGGCAAAGATTACGGAAAGGTTGATCTGTCACGCCTGCCATTGGAGCGATTACTATCTTACTGGGATTTTGAAAAGGTCCAATTTTTAGCATGAATTTGTCCTTTATTCCGGCATTTTTAGTCAAGCATAATCATAAACGAGTACCCTACCGCATCAGGGTCCACAATCTCTAAGGCGAGCCTAACTTCTGTACTAGCTGGAATAAACTTAAGTCCTGTCAGCTCCCCTCTTAGGTATTCATCTGGATTAAAATTTCGTGAAGCTATCGTTCGATCATTGATATCCGTGAAACGTAATTGTAAGCGCGGAAACTTTTGCTTAAATAAACCGTCATTTCGAAGAATAGCATCAACTTTTAGTGCTCTATCAGTTGTCGGATGTGTGCGTATGAGTAAACCGGCTACTGACAATAACTCAGCATTAACATAATGAGGAATCTTACAAGCCAACAAATTGCAGGTGTGCTCAAAATAAGTTCTCAACTGAGGGTGCTGAGAGAGAATATCTTTATTGAACCATGAGAATTGAATAACTAATAATAGAAGAAGCCCAAGAATGAGTACTATCCGTGAACTATTTTTATTTTTTTTTGGAGGGACATAATCACCAACAATATCAAGCGCTTCATCAAGGTGAATTTCTCCAGGCTTCCCTTGAAGACCGTCGCTATCAGTGTAGTTACCCAACTTGTCTTCATGTTTCTCAATCTCTACTTGATCAAAAAAACTCTCTTCTAAAGCACCCTCATCCGTTTCTTCTAAAGCACCCTCGCCCTGAGTAGTAACAGATTCATTACTTACTCCAGCATCTGTTCGATCAAAAATATAATCAGCACCCCGAAAAATTTGCAAGCAAGCGCCACATCGAACTGCACCATCTGCCGTACTAAGCTGCGCCTCGGTTACTTTAAATGATGTTGTGCAGCTAGGGCATTGGGTGATCATTTCATCCTGTGGCATTAAGTATTTTTCGCATGTAAGCAAACCCAGCCATCGTCGAATTTCTCCGCAATAAAGTTTAAGGCGTAAGCACCTTTAACCCATTCAGATTGAGACGCCATAATGCCAGAAAGAACAAGGTCTCCGTCTACCTTTAAAAAATTCGTTAGTTGACCCGAAAGATCAATCAAGGGTTGGGCTAGAATATTAGCGATGACCAAATCAAATTTTTCAAGTTCAAATTTTTTCGGGAGAGACGTTTCTAAGCGATCGCTTACATTATTTCTTTCCGCGTTATCTTTAGAAGCTCGCAGCGCTTGGACATCATTATCTACTGCCAAAACTGATTCGGCACCTAATAGTAACGCGGCAATTCCCAAAATGCCGGAACCCGAACCAAAATCTAATACCCGCATACCAGGTTTAACATTTGCATCCAACCATTCTAGACACATTTGAGTTGTTGCATGTGTACCAGTGCCAAAGGCAAGTCCAGGATCAAGATCCATGATGATCGCATTTTCGGCGTCAACATGGTGGCCAGTAGGGCAAACCCATAAATGCTTCCCGAATAACATAGGCTTAAAACGCGTTAACCATTCCCTTTCCCAAATTCTATCACCAAGGGAATCAACAAATTGAACTTCGAAACCTGCATATCTTAGGGTACTTTTTATCAGATCTACATCTATACCATCCTCATACAGACCGGTCGCAATGACATTATCCCAAAGCGGTATTTCTCCTGGTCCGGGTTCAAAAATAGGATTATCTTGCGCATCAATCACGGTCACAGAAACCGCGCCGGTTTCCCAAAACTTAGACTCTAGTGAATCTAACTGGGCTGAAGTACAACTTGCCCCAATGGTTAACCAATTCATTTAAACAGTATCCGAAAGTAGTTGAGTGTCGTAGTTGCCTAAGACAAAATCTGATGATCTGCAAATATCAGATAATTTATCGATTCCAGTTTCAATCCCATCTATCTGGAATTCTCTCAATGCACGCTGCATTTTAACAACCGCATCCGGGCGATCAACACCATGTACAACCAATTTTGCCAGTAGTGAATCATAGTAATGCGGTACTGTGTACCCTGCATATACATGAGAGTCTACCCGCACACCATTACCACAAGGAGGATCAAATCTCGTCACAAGTCCCGGACTAGGACGAAAATCAGCATTTTCCGCATTCACTCTGCACTCGATTGCGCAGCCTCTCGGCTTAAGATCACTTTGTTCATATGGCAACTTCTGTGTATCAGCAATAGTCAATTGAGCTTTAACAAGATCTACGCCATAAATCATCTCCGTTATGGGGTGTTCGACCTGTATTCGGGTATTAATCTCTAGAAAATAAAAAACACCATCTTGATATAAAAACTCCAGTGTCGCCGCACTTTGATAGTGTAAATCAGACATCGCCCGCACTGCGTTTTGAGCAAGCTTTTCTAGTTCAATGGCGTCTATTTTAGGTGCTGGTGCCTCTTCGATTATCTTCTGATGACGACGTTGAATAGAACAATCACGAGAACCCAAGTGAATGACATTACCCCTCCCATCTCCCAATACTTGAATTTCGATGTGCCTAGCATGAGACAGGTATTTTTCTAGATAGAGTTCGCTCCTCCCGAAGCTTAACTGCGCCTCACTAAGTGCCTCATGATAAATTTCATCAAAAGATTGTTCACTCTTTAACAATCTAATCCCTCGCCCACCTCCGCCATAAGCGGCTTTCAGTAAAACTGGATACCCAATCTCGGCAGCAAGAGCCTTTGCCTCCACAAGACCTCCCAAACGTCCGACACTGCCTGGTAAGGGAGACAATTCGTACGAGGACATGAGTTGACGAACAGAAGCCTTGTCACCTAATTTCTTAATATGACTGGGTTTAGGACCAATAAAAACGAGATCATTTGCTTCTGCCTTTTCCGCAAATTCTGCGTTTTCAGAGAGCAAACCATATCCTGGATGAATAGCGTCACAACCCGTTATTTTCGCAGCAGATATCATATTATCAATTTGCAGGTAATCATGATGTGATATACAAATTTTATCATCCGCCAAATTAATATGTCTTTGTTCAGCATCAACTTTTGCATATGCTGCAACACATTCCTTCCCCATTTCATGACAAGTTTGCAATATGCGAAACGCAATCTCTCCGCGGTTAGCAATAAAAACCTTATTGAGCATTTAGAGCGCCTTAGATAGGGGACAGGCGGCTAGTATGCAACCTGGAGAGTGAATCTTAATTTGAGCATTCTTAGACAATGGTAAATAAAGCTTGATCGTATTCAACCAGACCTTCATTTTTAACCAAGATAGCCTCAATAATCCCAGATTGATCAGACGTTATTTGATTCATCATTTTCATAGATTCGATGATGCATAGGGTGTCTCCAATCTCGACCTTACTACCCACATTGACAAAGGCAGGAGATTCCGGCGCTGGGGATTGATAGAAAGTACCCACCATAGGTGCAGAGACAATATGGCCTATGAGTTCTTCGTCAGATGGCATCGTTCTTTCGGCTTGTCTTTCTGTTTGTTTTGCGAGTAGGCTCCCTTTCTCATTAGATCCACTGGGTCCTGTAAAAACTGATGCCCTTGAAATACGAACGGTATCCTCACCTTCCTTTATCTCGATTTCAGTAAGATCAGCGTCTTCCATTAATTCAATGAGCTTTTTCACTTTTCGAATATCCATTCTCAAACCTCCCCATTAAGGTTATGTAAGGCAGCATCAAGGGCAAGTGCATATCCCTTAGCGCCTAATCCCGTAATGCAACCAACGGCAATATCAGACAAGTAAGATTTTTGTCTGAACGATTCCCGGCTATGAACATTGGAGAGATGTATTTCAATAAAAGGAACAGCGACACCCAATAGTGCATCTCTAATAGCAATACTCGTGTGTGTAAAAGCACCGGGGTTGATGATGATGTAAGTTACATTTTTAGACTTCGCCGAATGAATTTGATTGACGATGTCGTGTTCGGCATTAGATTGAAAACATTCCACCTCACAACCTAATTTTTTACCACGTGCAATCAATCCCTCATTGATGTCATCAAGCGTTTCGTGACCGTATACGTCCGGCTCGCGAGAACCGAGAAGGTTCAAGTTCGGGCCATTTATGATCATTATGTTCAAAACACCACCTCAATTCGTACTTTTTTAGAATATAGACCATATTTTGCTGTATTTTACTGGACTTTAAAACAAGTATTTCAACAAAACTTACTGTTATCTCTTGGTTTTCAAGTAATCCGGTTGAAAGAAAATAAAGCTGAACAAATATGTATTTTTTCCAGATTTTTAAGGATATATCGTAATTTTTCTGGGAGGATAACAAATACCCGCATCAGCACATCCCTGAAACTCTACCTGCAAACCCTTATTCAATTCTGTGAGAACCGGGGTCTCAACTTCTAATTGTTCGTAATAAACTTCTACGTTACCAAAATATTCATCCGTCTTTTTAATACCAGGTAACATTACAATCTCTGCGGGACCCGCCTCATCGCCGACCCTAATTTTATGCCTATACAAGTAGTAACCTGGACTAATTTGCCAATACAATTTTACTAAGCCATCATCACTACTTGCCGTTAATCGAAATGCTTCATCGACGGGTAGAAAGGCAGTGGCCGTTTGAAATTCAGGAATCGTTTCAGGATTCGCCTCAACATGCTTTTCTGCACTCGCGAACTGGCTCAATAAGAGCATTAAAAGTACACTAAGCTTCAACAGAATTTTGGGTATTAGTTTTGTCATTTAAATTTAATTTCTTTAGTGGACTCTATGTTTGACCGTGAAATAAGCAGTTTAATACCAAAACGCAGTAATATTAGTTTACGACAAGTAAAAATTACATGTGCCTTAACAATTTTCACCATGATAACTGCTTGCCAAAGCACAAACATGTTGAAGCCTAGTATAACAGCCCCGAAAACTGAAACACCGACTTTTCAAGAAGCAGACCCTAGGATCGCCATTTTATTAGACGAAGCACACAGCGCTTATATCCAAAATCAACTCACAACCCCTCTCGATAACAATGCCCATCTAAAATACCTACAGGTAATGTCAATTGACCCAAGTAATAATAGGGCCAATCAGGGTATTGCCGAGATTGTTGAGAAATACCTCGCTTGGGCAATGGATGCAGCGCTTGCCCAAAACTATCAGAAAGCTTGGGCTTACGTCACAAAAGCGAATTCCGTAGATGAAGATCACCCTAACACTCAATCTGTTTCGGAATTGATCAACAAACGGCAACAGGCTAAACATATGACCTTCACTCTGTCAGGTCCAAGGCTTAAGCAACGGTCGGATTCAATACTCAAAGAATTGGAAGAAATTGCGCTTTTCATTGAAGACCACGGGGGTATCATTGTTATCACCGCTCGCAGCGATGAGGAAGGGCGTTGGATTTATCAACAGCTTAATAATGCGGGTGAAAGCCGAATCCGTGCCACATTCGAACTAAACTCCACGCCGAAGGTGCATGTCTCGTATCAGTGACTATTATTGAATAAATGCCTTCTTCAAATACACCGCAATAATAAGTGGCAGAAACTGGGTATTAAGGCGAATTAAAATAGTGTCGACTGGTTTTTATCATGGATTCATCTATCGCTGCCCCAAGAGTCCAGGGCAGCGCAACTCATTTATGCTTAGTGATGATACTTTGTTTATGGGGATTGGCATGCGGTTTTGTCGCTGCGGGTAATCTCGGGATCACTGAACAAATGTTAGACATGGTGGCAGCAGAGTATGGTCGCCGAGCCCGAGGGATAATTATCGACTGGCAAAATGTAGTCGATAAACATCAGAATAAATCAGAGCTGGAAAAGTTAACTCTGGTAAATAATTTCTTCAACCGAAACCGATTTGTTTCAGACCTACAACATTGGAAGGTCGTAGACTATTGGGCAACCCCTATAGAATTCCTTTCTACCAAAGGAGGCGACTGTGAGGATTTTGCTATTGCTAAATACGTCACCTTAAGGGCTTTAGACATTCCAGAAGAAAAACTCAGAATCACTTATGTCAAAGCGATACACTTGAATCAAGCTCACATGGTACTAACTTATTATGACTCACCTAGAGCAATACCTTTGGTGCTTGATAACATCGATCAAAGCATAAAACCTGCAAACAAACGTTTAGACTTAAAACCCGTATATAGCTTCAATGGTAATGGAATATGGCTAGCAAAAATGCGCGGAAAGGGACAAAAAATAGGGTCCGCAAACGACTTGAACATGTGGCGAGATCTTGTATCTAGATTAAACAGAGAGAGGGATTCGAAATGACACTTTTACGTCAAATTATGTTGGTCGTACTCGCCATATTTTTACTTCTATCTATTTGGCATCAAGTTTTTACTCACTGTATTTGAGTCAAGAATCTATCTGGAAGAACAAATGCCTTCGCATTCTCAGGATACAGCAACCGCTCTAGGATTATCTATGACCACGGCGGTTGCTGAGCAAGATGAAGCAAACCTTGAAGTGCTTGCTAATGCGGTTTTTGACAGAGGTTACTATCAAGAAATAAAACTAAAGGATCTAGATGGGAAAATTCTAGTGTCTAGAATTAATCCAAAGCAAATTGATGACGTGCCTATTTGGTTTACAGAACTCATCAAGCTTCCATCACCTCAGGGAACAAGCGAAATCATGAACGGGTGGTCTTTTTTAGGAACATTAACCGTCACGTCACACCCTGGCCATGCCTACCGCGATTTATGGAGGATTAGCGTTAACCATTTTTATCTTTTTTGTTTCATCATAATTTTAAGCTATGGTGTCATCGGAATTGTCTTGAAAATAATATTACACCCACTAAAACAAGTAGAAAATCAGGCAAATGAAATTTGCGAGAGAAAATTTCCTGTCCTAGATAAGATTCCAAAAACCAAAGAACTAAAAAAAATAGTACAAGCAATGAACCGTATGTCTGAGAAAGTATCTGACATGTTTCAACGCCAGGTCGATCTAACGGAGAGTCTCCGTCTGGAAGCAAAAACTGATTCCCTCACCGAACTGATAAACAGGCAAGAATTCGACGCTCAAGTTAACGCTATCATTTCATCTGAAACCGGTCCCGGGTCTAGCATGCTTGTCATGCTTCAAATACGAAATTTTACAGAAATAAACGCTGAAATCGGCAGAGTAGCCGCTGATGATTTGCTTCGGCAGGTAGCGGAACGTATAGAGGAGTCTCTAACATATATTCCAGAGGCGATTATCAGTCGCCGGAGTGGCGCAGATTTCGCAGTATTTATTTCTCACACTTATTTAGAAAGTAGTCGGGCACATCTTCAAAGAATTTTCCAATCTGTAGCCTCTCTCCAATTTTTTAGCGAAGACACCACGCACGACTCAATTCATGTTGGAGCCGGTTTCCATGAACAGACAGGCACCTTATCTCTTATGCTTACCAGCGCAGATACAGCCCTTCGCAATGCCCAAGTTGAAGGTGCCAAGGCAACTTATTTCCTAGTTCACGGAGATAGCAACAACCCTATTTCCGACATGGTCAAACAAGCGCAAGAGTGGAAGTTAACACTAGATAAGATTATAAAAACTAAAGACCTTCTATTTTACTATCAGCCATTATTTAGTCTCCCATATAAAAAAATACTCGCATATGAAATATACGTTCGCATTGAACTCGCAGGTAAGATAATAAATGCCGGCATTTTTATGCCAATGGCTGAAAGATTTGGGCTACTCGCAGATTTAGATAAAATCATTATATCCAAAGCATTAGAACAGTTAGAAGATGATTCACCGAACTTTGTTCTCAATCTTTCCCCGCGTTCCATTCAAGATGTAAAGTTTGTTGATTGGCTTATTACAACACTTGAAGAGTATCGAGCATACTCAAACAAGATTACTTTTGAAATCCAGGAGTATTCGATCCATTTAGCTTATGAACAAGTAAAGAGACTAATTGATTCAGCCACGTCTTATGACTATAAGTTTTCAATCGATCACTTTGGAAACGGTGCCACCGCATTTTCATATCTCCAAAGTCTAGATGTTCACTATTTGAAAATAGATAGAAGCTTTGTCACAGGCATTAACGACAATACAGA
>JBLHIH010000097.1:0-14384 GCA_047616645.1 Flavobacterium sp.
TTGTGGATGCCAGTGGTTTTCCCAATGCGTTAAACGTCGCGCTGCTCATCATCAATACACCCCACAGGCCATAGCTAATGGGAACAATGAGAAGATAGAGACTGGCGACATTGGTGACGAGATCATTGTCATCAAATAGTGTGACGAGGATTTGATGACCCATCATAAAGATAAGCGCTATAAATAGGCCCCAGATAAGAGCCCATTTAAATGCTAATTTCATTGCCTCATTGGCCCTGCCAAATAATTCGGCGCCATGGTTTTGTCCAACAAAAGGTCCGATGCTTGCTGATAATGCGAGTAATGGGATAATTGATAAGGCTTCCAGTCGTGAGGCGATACCAAAACCCGCTACGGCTTCTTTACCAAAACCTGCTAACAAAGTAATCACAATGGCTGTTGAGATAGGTCCAATGAGATTTGTCGCAGTGGCAGGTAATCCTACGACTAAAATCTTTTGCCAAGAGTTTATCATCGACTTAAAATTTATTTTGCTAAGTAGAATGAGATCTTTATGTTTGATTAATACATAAAAAGTTATGCAACAAAGAAGAAAGCGTGAGACCACCATTGCCCAGCCCGCTCCAATTATGCCCATTTTTGGGAAGCCAAATAACCCAAGAATCAGTAAGGGGTCTAGAATCATTTGCATCACCGCACCAGAAATCATCAAAATGCCAGAAATACGAGCATCTCCTGTCGCTCGTAATGCATTCGCGCCGATGAAGGGTAGGGCAAAAAATACTAAGCCCAAATACCATATGTCCATATAGTCTGTAATTAAGGGTAGAGTTGTTTCATCAGCGCCAAATTTTTGAAACATGAGTTCTGTAGTTGACGCACCAATAACAGCAGCGAAAATCATGATAAACGCCATTAACAAAAGACCATCGCTTGTCAATCTTTTGACCTGACTAGTGTCACCACTACCTACGGTTCGTGCTAACACCGAAGATAAGCCAATAGATATTCCTAACATGAGGGAGGTAAGAGCGGCAATGACAGGAAAAGTAAAGCTGTAGGCAGCAAGTTCTGTCGTGCCAATTAGCCCAATTAGGTAGGTTTCGAACACAGCAGCGATCAGGCTAGATGAGATGCCAAGTATCATTGGCGTCGTCAATCTGAGGAGTCCTGTGTTTACCTTACCTTGGGTGAGTGTCGCTGTGATCAATTGTTTTATATCTTTATATCTTTGTAGCTTTGTAGCTTTAATCTCAAGATCTTGCTACAAAATGTAGCGCACTGAGTGCGTTGCCTTAAGTGCAATTTATCAAGTGCTTCTTATAAAGTGCTTCTAATCAAGGCTTCTTATAAAGCACTAGGCTTGGACAGTTGTGATGGGTTCAATTTTAAAGTTAGCCCATGTATAAGCAAAGGAGATCATAGGACTTGCCAAATTAAAAATACAAAATAGTAGGTAATCAGATGTTGCTATGCCGAGAGTTGCTGCGAAAAATGCTCCGCAAGTATTCCAAGGAATCAACACAGAAGTCACTGTGCCATTGTCCTCTAAAGCGCGTGATAGATTCTTAGATTTCAGGTTCATTTCGGTAAATTTTTGCGCATACATTCTAGAAGGAAGCGCTATGGCGAGATATTGATCTGAAGTCACAAAATTTGCCGCCAGTGAAGTGAATCCCGCACGCCTGATTAGCGCAGCACTAGAATCAACACCCATTAGTAAGTAACGAACGATGACGGAAAGCGCCCCCGATTTCTCCATCATCCCACCGAAAAACATAGCTGACATAATTAGCCAGACGGTATTTAGCATGCTGTCCATGCCACCCCTAGAAAGTAGTGAGTCCAACACTTCGTTGCCGGTGGCGGAGGTGAATCCATTTGCTGCTACGAGCCATATATTTTTTATAACACCTAAAAACCCATCAGCTTCTAATGCTTGAGTTTGCGTCGATAGGCCAATCACCGCAGCAGAGATAGCGCCAAGTAGCAGTGATGTGAAGGCGGGCTGCTTTGCTGCGGCAAGTGATAAAGTGACAATGAGCGGAAGGATTAACCAAGGTGTAAGATTGTAGGAGGCAGCAATGGCAGTTGAGATTTCTGTAATCCTAGTTTCATCAATGTCTGCGGATGAAGTCAAAGAATAATAAGTGAAAAAGATTAATGCGATAACAATTGCCGGAATTGTGGTCCAGAGTAAAAAACGAATATGTTCAAATAAATCTGTTTCTGTCACAGCTGCCGCGAGGTTTGTAGTATCGGAAAGGGGTGACAATTTGTCCCCAAAATAGGCGCCAGAAACAATGGCTCCCGCGGTAACAGCGGGAGATAAACCTGAAACACTGGCGATACCAATGAGAGCCACACCAACGGTACCGGCTGTCGTCCAAGAGCTACCGATAGAAATTGATACGACAGCACATAGTAAAACAGTGGCGACATAAAAAATTTGTGGGACGATGATCTGCAGTCCCCAGTAAATTAAATAGGGGATGGTGCCTGAGAACATCCATAGCCCGATTAAGGTTCCTACCATGAGTAAAATAAATATAGCGGGAATTGCCCGCTGAACAGATTCTGAAACGCCTTTTTCCAGTTCAGCCCAGCTGTGTCCGTTGAAGATACCGACAACACCGGCTAGCACGCCCGCTATGATGAGTGCGATTTGACCAGGGCCACTGGTTGTAGAATCTCCGAAAAGTGCGACAGATCCGCCGAGCATAATGATGAGGACGATAATGGGGGAAATAGCGAGATATAGTGGCGGGATGCTTTTTGATTCTGACATGTAATGCTTCGCTAAGAGAAAGGCATAGTATACACAGTCTTGATTCTTGTCGCGATTGAGCCAGCTATTGAGAGAACTGTTCCAATAAGTTTAGCGCGCGATCTGCATCTTTTGCATCTACAAAGACATGATCATGATTAAATGCGGCAATAATGTTCGCGCTAATATTGTCTTGTGTGAGTTTGACGGAAATTGCTGCCGTCATTCCAACTGCATCAAGACTTGAATGAACTCTTAGGGTTATTGCTTTGAATTCGCCATCGTAATCCATGTTGTGTAGATCCGCTTGTCGCTTGGGTAATATGATCGATAAACCTTCATCTTCCATAAAGCTTGCAATAGGATTGGCTGCTTTGAGGTCACCGTATTCCCCGTGGGGAACTAGACAGAAAACATACGTTTCTGGCAGTAACTTTGGATTCAAGGATTTGAGTAAAATGTTGAGATTTTTTTCGCCTGCCATAGAAGGTCTCATTCTAGTCAGTGATAACCCGCGGTATACTATACTGTCTGACTGCAGTTTAATGCAGGTTTTATTATCTCTATAGGTAAATTATGCACGCCCTTGTTAAAAAAGAATCGAAAGTAGGGATCTGGCTTGAAAATGTGGATGAACCAGAACCCGGTATCAATGATGTTAAAATTCGCGTTATAAAGACGGCTATTTGTGGCACAGATATGCATATTTATAACTGGGATGACTGGGCACAATCAACCATACCTGTCCCCATGGTGGTTGGACACGAATTTGTTGGTGAAATTGTCGAAGTAGGTAAAAATGTAAATGACTTTAATCCAGGTCAAATTGTCTCTGGAGAGGGTCATGTCGTCTGTGGTCGTTGTCGTAATTGTATGGCTGGTCGTCGCCATCTTTGTTCCGAAACCAGTGGTATTGGTGTTGATCGTCCAGGTGCTTTTGCAAAATATCTGGTGCTACCGATGTCGAACGTTTGGGAACACCGTGCAGGGATAGATCTAGATGTAGCCGCTATTTTTGATCCCTTTGGTAACGCGGTGCATACCGCATTGCAATTCGACTTGCTAAGCGAAGATGTGTTGATTACTGGTGCGGGCCCTATCGGGTGTATGGCTGCAGCAGTTTGTAAACATGCTGGGGCGCGACATGTCGTCATTACAGATTTAAATCCAGTACGTTTAGACATGGCAAAAAAATTTGGTGTCACTCGCGCTGTTGATGTGAGGACGACAAGTCTCATCGATGTTCAAGCCGAACTTAATATGACTGAAGGATTTGATGTAGGGCTTGAGATGTCAGGCAGTCCAATCGCTTTTAACGACATGATTAACAATATGTGTCATGGAGGTAAAATTTCTCTATTGGGTATCCCTAGTGGGCAAGTTGATATTGATTGGAATAAAGTCATCTTTAATATGCTCACGATTAAGGGGATTTATGGTCGAGAAATGTACGAAACTTGGTACAAGATGTCCGCGATGATTGAAGCTGGACTCAATATCGAACCCATTATCACTCACCGTATGCACTACACGAAATTTCAAGAAGGCTTTGATCTCATGCTGTCTGGTGATGCGGGCAAGGTCATTTTGGATTGGTCTTAATGTATTAGCCCAGATGTTTTGGTTGCACTACTTTAAGTCGTAGTAGAGTGAGGAAATTTGGATAAACATAAATAATGTGCAACCACTCAAATGGTGAGAGAAACTATGTACCTTAACTTTAAAGATCACTTACAAGGACAAATCGACGAAATTATCGCTGCTGGCTTATTTAAAGAAGAACGGGTGATAACCTCTCCTCAGGGAGCAAATGTAACCGTTAAGGAAGGTCGGGAAGTACTTAACCTTTGTGCAAACAATTATCTTGGGCTTGCACAACATCCGAAAATCCAGGAGGCAGCCAGGGAAGGTCTTGAAAACTGGGGTTACGGAATGGCCTCAGTACGCTTCATCTGTGGAACACAATTAGTACATAAAGATCTCGAAAATGCCTTGAGTGACTTTCTCGGTTTTGAGGATACGATTTTGTATCCTTCTTGTTTTGATGCCAATGGTGGGCTTTATGAAACGATACTGGGTCCTGAAGATGCGGTGATCTCTGATGAGCTGAATCATGCCAGTATTATTGATGGCATCAGGCTATCGAAAGCAAAAAGGTTTCGATATAAAAATTCTGATATGCAAGATCTAGAAGCACAGCTCATTGCCGCTGATACTGCAGGTGCTCGGTTTAAACTCATCTCAACCGATGGCATTTTTTCAATGGATGGTTATGTAGCGCAGCTAGATAAAATTTGTGATTTGGCAGATAAATACCAAGCCCTCGTCCACTTTGATGATAGCCATGGCGTCGGTTTTGTAGGTGCAAAGGGTAAGGGGACTCACGAGTATTGTCAGTGTATGGATCGAGTCGATATTACAACAGGTACCTTAGGAAAGGCCCTTGGCGGCGCTAGTGGCGGATACACCAGTGCAAGAAAAGAAATCGTAGCGCTACTACGACAGCGATCACGTCCCTATTTATTTTCTAATACCATTGCGCCTCCAGTTGTTGCCGGTGGTATAGCAGCCCTTAAGCTTTTGTCAGCGAGTACTGATTTGAGGGACAAGCTGGAAGAGAATACACAGTATTTTCGTGAGGCAATGTCCACAGAAGGGTTCGATATTTTGCCAGGGAATCATGCCATTGTCCCCATCATGCTCTATGACGCACCTTTGGCAGTTAAGTTTGCGAACTTGATGTTAGAGAAAGGCGTATATGTTGTCGCCTTTTCATTCCCTGTCGTACCAAAGGATAAAGCGCGAATTCGAACGCAGATATCTGCGGCACATAGTAAAGAAGATCTTGATTTTGCTATAAAGTGCTTTAGAGAAGTGAAGGCAGAGTTGAGAATTCCTAGTAGCTAAATGAGGCTTAAATTGTGTTGACAACTATTTTGCTCTGGATAAATATCGTGGGCTTTGTTGCGTACGGGCTGTTTTGTTTCTTTTTCCCTCATAGTGCCGCTGCAGCGATGGGTTACACATTAAGCAATGCGGATGCTGTGATTGAAATTAGTGCCATGTATGGCGGCGTACAGATTATGATTGGTTTGTATTGTCTGCTTTTACTGCGTTCAGCTACAGAGGCCGCTAATGCTTCGGCGCTTAAAGTCATGTTAATGGTTTATGGCGGTTTGGTGGCAGGGCGGTTTTTCGGATTATTAACCAGTAATGGCGATGTAGGGGTCTACACTGAAGGTGCGACAAGCTTCGAGGTAATGATGTTTATTGCGCTCGCATATTGCTGTATACGCTCACCTCTTGGGGTGAAATCTGAATTGAATGCCATCAAAGAGATTGATTAAACACAAAAACTTTCAATAATCCTTCCAATACCTTGAATAATTACTTAGCTTAAAGCCCTTTTAGAACAAAGAGGAAGCTAAGTGTCGATAAGAAAATCAATTTATCCCCTTGCTGAAGATGATTGGAATAGTATTGCAGAACGCGAATTGTCGTCGATGCCCAAGGATGAAGCTGTTAGTCATTTGCAAAGCTGGAATCTCCATGTGTTTAAGAGACCTGTAGCGCCAGAAGAATCACCTCGAGCTGGGAATACGATTTTGCCTGCTGATATTATTTTTCTAGAACCACCTCTTCTCATTAATTGATCTTAGATCACTTAACCTAGGATAGAAGTGATATGAAACAAGTGTTAATTAAACAGGCTGTTATTAAACGAGCTACGGTAGCTGCAGCACATGATGGCGATGCGGAGTTAATCATTGAAATTGTCTATGCAAGTGGTGCGGTTTCAGAAATTAGCTTAGATTCTCATGCGAGTAACATCTTAATGAAGAGTTGTGCAGCTAAGTGTATAGAAGATCTTACTGGACATAGTTGGGAGAAGGTTAAGGATGCATTGCAGTCAAGCTACAATCGTTTTCAGGACGCGGCTTACAAAGCCCCTGATTTTCAAAAAGAGGAGAAGCAGTGATGTTAGATCTTATTATTAAAAATGGAATAGTTGTGGACGGCTCAGGAATGCCAGGCTATCAAGCAGATGTCGCTATAAACGATGGCATTATTGTAAAGATAGGCAAAGTATCTGGGGAAGCCAACAAGGTAATAGACGCAGAAGGCAATGTCGTTTGCCCTGGCTTCATTGACCCTCATACACATTTTGATGCTCAGCTTCTTTGGGACGGGTGTGCAAAACCAGCAATAGAACATGGTGTGACCACCATCGTGCCCGGTAATTGCTCCTTATCTCTTGCTCCCTTAAAAGCGGAACACAGAATGAGGCTCGTTGGCATGTTTAATCAAATCGAAGAAATGCCATATAAAGCATTTGAAGAAGGCGTCGAGTGGGATTGGGAGACTTTCGACGAATTTATCCTCCGAATTAAAAAAGGTTTAAGTATTAATGTTGCGCCACTCGTCGGTCATAGTGTTCTACGTTTATGGGTTATGGGCGATGCCTCGACTCAGCGCGTTGCTAGGGATACAGAATTGACTGAAATCCAAAACCTACTGAGACAATGCCTCGATGCTGGTGCAATTGGCTTGTCGACAAGCTTCGTTGATATGGATGAAAAGCTACAGCCAGTACCTAGTCGATATGCAGATATGCGTGAACTAGAAGCTTTGTCTGAGGTGTTGGGGGAATATGGACGAATTCTTCAAATAGTGCCTGAATTCTACGACACAGATTTAACCATTGCCAGAATTGATCAATTATCTTACTTGTCGCTGAAGTATGGTATTACCACCACTTTCTCACCCTTGTTTGTCAATAAGGATAATGTAGACGGTGTTAGAAGAATAATGTTAGAAGTTGATAGACAGATGGAAAGAGGGGCGAGGGTTTGGCCGCAAGTGCAAACGCGCCCAATCGATATCAGTTTTTCTTTTGAAGTACCGAGTTTGTTGTTTATTCGATTGCGTACTTGGTACGCTATTTTGCGCTTTGGTAGCCATGATGAAGTGTTGGCGGCATTTAGGGATTCAAAGTCGCGCAGCGCTCTTATCCAAGAAGCGAAACCCATGGATAGACTGTGGGCATCGTTGATTTTACGTAAAGTTAGTTCTCAAGAAAACCAACAATTTGTTGGTAAGCGACTAGATGAAATTGCTCAATTAAGAGGCGCTGATATTGTCGAAACAATGATAGATATATCTGTAGAGGAAGACCTCCAAGCACATTTTCTGTCCGCAGGTATGGGCCATAATAATGATGAAGAGGTCAGTAAATTATTAAATCACCCCAAGGTACATATTGGTGCTAGTGATGGTGGTGCTCATATATTGTCGTTTTCTACATATGGAGATACAGGGTATCTATTGGGGCACTTTGTACGAGAAAAGGGCTTGTTAGACCTTGAGGCAGCCGTTAAGAAAGTGACGCTCGATACGGCCAAAATTTGGGGTATAAGTGATAGAGGCTTAATTCAAAATGGCTATGTAGGAGACATCACCATTTTTAACCCAGATACTATTGCACGGGGAGAGGAATACTTTGTTGACGACGTTCCTGGAGACGGTTTTAGATATGTTAGGGACGCCATAGGCATTGAATTTGTGATTATTAATGGGGAACTTGCATACAGTAAAAAAGGTGGGTACACCGAATCTACAAAGGGTCAGATTATTTCTGGACAACATCGTCTTTAGACGCAATCGTATGTAGAAGGTCTTGAAAGAGAAAATAGATGAATGAAATTAGGCATAGGCGAGTATTCACCAATAATATCGAATTAAACATTGCCGAAGCTGGGCAGGGGCCTCTTATACTGTTTATCCATGGTTTTCCTGAGTCATGGTATTCTTGGCGTCATCAGCTCCCCGCAATTGCGAAAGAAGGCTATCACTGTGTAGCACCTGATATGCGTGGATATGGCAGAAGTGATAAACCCCGGGAGGTTGAAGCTTATAATCAAGTTGAGGTGACAAAAGATATCATCGGTTTGATTTCAGCCCTTGGCTATGAGACCGCCATTGTCGTTGGCCATGATTGGGGTGCACCTACCGCTTGGAGTTGCGCTTTACATTATCCACAAAAGGTCAGTGCTGTTGTTGCCTTGTCTGTTCCCTTCGTGCCACGACCAGATGTCTCACCATTAACGACGATGAAGGTCATTTTCAAAGACATATTTTTTTATCAACTTTACTTTCAAAAACCAGGTATTGCTGAGGCTGAACTAGAACGAGATATAGAAGTGAGTTTACGGAAGTTCTATCACATGGCATCTGGGGATGCTTCCATAAGCGATTTTATTGCTAGGCCAAAAGAGTCAGACCTTTTGTCTGATATTGATGACCCTATAAAACTGGGATCTTGGTGTGATGAAATCGATCTTCAATATTATGTTGAACAATTCTCATTAAGCGGTTTTAGTGGTCCATTAAATTACTACCGTAACCATGACCTTACGTGGGCGTTAACAAAGCATGCTCCTACTAAAATAGAGCAACCGTCAATGTTTCTTGCAGGTGAGAAAGATGGCGTGATAATCCTGGCGGCAGAAGCCATTAAAAAGATGCCAAATTACCTTACTGACCTTAGAGTAAATGAGTTGATTCCGGAAGCGGGTCATTGGACTCAGCAAGAAGCACCGGAACAAGTTAATGAAAAATTAATCGGTTTTCTTAGCGGTCTAAAATAGAAGCTAAAAAATAGAAGTCCTCAAATATAAGTAGAGTGGATGATGTATGAAAATTGGATATAACGGTACCAGCCTAGTGCAAAAGGCATCTGTTGATTTGGTAGTAGAGGATGCAAAATCCGCTCAAGCCGATGGGTTTTCTAGCTATTGGTTAGCTGAGCACCCCAGTGGCGGTTTTGATGCATTGACAGTCTTAGCAATAGTTGGACAGACTGTAAAAGATATTGAGTTGGGTACTGCGATTGTGCCGACATTTCCTCGCCATCCAATGGTATTGGCTGGTCAGACTTTAACAACGCAATCTGCAATAGATAACCAACTGACCCTGGGTATTGGACTGTCTCACGAAGTCATGATGGCGCAATTAGGCTTGTCATTCGAAAAACCAATTCGACACCTTAGAGAATACCTTTCTATATTGATGCCTTTGTTAGACGATGGAAAAGTCAAATTTAATGGCGAAACCTTATCTTGTGATGTGGAGTTGTTTAAGGTTGCAAAGGATCGACCCGGTGTGGTGGTGGCAGCGCTTGGTCCACAAGCATTAAGAGTGGCTGGTGCCAGAACTGATGGAACGACCTTGGCTTGGGTTGGCCCTAAAACAATTGCAGAACACATAGTGCCGACTATCTCAGAGTCGGCGGCAAAAAATGGCAAACCCAAACCACGAATAATTGCAACATTACCCGCCTGCGTGACCAATGATACAAAGGGCGTTCGCGAGAAGATCAGTAAGATGTTGGCGATGTATGCCAAATTACCGTCCTATAAAGCGATGTTTGAACGGGAAGGTCTTAATGAACCGGGAGAAGTTGCACTCGTGGGCAGCGCAGCGGAAGTAGAAGATTCACTAGAGAGATTAGCCGCAGCGGGTGTCACTGACTATGCAGCTACCATCTTCGGTACGTCGAAAGATGAATACGTGGCGACCAGAGAAGTACTCATGAATTTTATGAAATGAGGTAAGCGTGTTGCTAAATTGCAGTCAATAAATTGTGGCATCCAGATAAAGGTTTTGTTTAATGGCGTCGTTATAAACAACAATGGAAACAGTATGCTGAGGACTGTTTTGTAAACACTGGCCTGATTTTAACATCAGGGGTATCAAGTGTACTGCCAAAAGTAGATCTAGCAGTGCCGCTTGCTTAATACTGCAGTGCCTTTTGAAAAACTATCTAAGGCTGAATCTAGTAAGACGGTTTATTGTCATTTTGAGCGTCCAAATTTTCTTAGTGATTCAGAAATGAACATTCAAAGCACGTAGAGATATTGTTAAAGCTTGTCCTGCTTGAGCAGAGGCTCAAGTAATATGTCTAGCTTCCCATAATTTATTAGCAATTGAATGCAAATACGGATTGAAGAGCATTCTTATTCGCTTTTTAAGCTAGAGATTGTGGCTATATATTGGGACTGTCAATACCCATGTAGCGAATATCTTACATCTTTGTTAGTGAATCACTGACATTATTTACTTGAAAGAGGTTTATAATTAAGACTGATTCAAGTACGGAGTATATGTCAAAAGAATATGAGTAAGGCATTAACAGTTTTAAAAAATACATTTGGTTTTGATCAATTCCGAAGCCCGCAAGGGGAGGTTATTGAGAATATAATCGAAGGACGAGATGCATTGGTTTTGATGCCGACCGGCGGTGGTAAATCCTTATGTTTTCAAATTCCCGCCATCGTGCGTCAAGGTTGCGGTATTGTCATTTCGCCTTTAATCGCGTTAATGCAAAATCAGGTAGATGCTTTATCAGGTTTCGGCGTCAGTGCTGCCTTTTTAAATTCTACTCAAAGTAATGAACAAATATTTCAAATTGAGAACGCCTTAAGAATAGGAGAAATTGATCTACTTTATATAGCCCCTGAGAGACTGGTTCAAGCTAGGACATTAAGTCTACTAGATGAAATCGATGTAAGTCTTTTCGCGATTGACGAAGCCCATTGTGTATCACAGTGGGGACATGATTTTCGTTCGGATTATTTAGCCTTAGATTTATTACACTCGCGTTTTCCAAATATCCCACGTATTGCACTGACGGCCACGGCAGATACGAGAACGAGAGAAGAAATTATTCTGCGCCTAAACCTTCAGGATGCAGAGCAATACCTAGTAGGTTTTGACCGACCCAATATTCAGTATACGATCACTTTAAAAGACAATCCAAGAAATCAACTCATTAAGTTTTTGAAATCCAATCATGAGGGAGAGGCGGGTATTATTTATTGTCTTTCTCGCAAAAAAACGGAAGAGACTGCCGCTTGGTTACAGACGAAAGGCTTGAATGCCTTGCCCTATCACGCAGGTTTAGATGTTGGTACGCGAGCTGATAATCAATCTCGCTTCTTAAGAGAGGAGGGTATTATCATTGTCGCAACCATTGCATTTGGAATGGGAATTGATAAACCCAATGTACGATTCGTTGTTCATTTAGATCTTCCCAAAACTGTTGAGTCTTACTACCAAGAAACAGGCCGCGCTGGCCGTGATGGATTACCTGCAGACGCTTGGATGTTATATGGCTTACAGGACGTGATTAAACTGCGGCAAATGTTAGATCGGTCGGACGGCAGTGAAGAGTTTAAACGTCTTGAGTTACATCGATTAAATGCGATGTTAGGTTTGTGTGAAATCACAAGTTGCCGCCGACATGCCTTATTGAATTATTTTGAAGAAGATTCACCGGAAAACTGTGGAAATTGCGACACTTGTTTGCATAAGGTTGAGAGATGGGATGGAACTGAGGCTGCGCGTAAAGCCCTTAGTGTGGTATACAGAACAGGGCAGCGGTTTGGTGTTAATCATTTGATTGATGTTTTGTTGGGGAAGGATAGTGAAAAAGTACAACAGTTTTCTCATGATGAACTTTCTGTATTTGGCGTTGGTATTGAAATTGAAATCAATCAGTGGCGCTCTGTTTTCCGTCAGCTTATTGCAAGGTCATACATACGAGTAGATTTAGATGGCTATGGTGCACTTAAACTTGAAGAGAAATGTCGACCGCTTCTTAAAGGCGAAGAAACCTTAGCGTTAAGATTAGATATTAAGCAAAAAGTAACGCGGCAACAAACCAAAAAAGCATTACCTGACGATATTGATCTGTCAGTATGGGAAGCACTACGAGCGTGTAGGCGAGGGTTAGCCGAAACTCAAAAAGTGCCACCCTATATTATATTTCATGATTCCACATTGCAGGCGATGGCGGAGATGATGCCTCGTTCATTAATGCAATTTGGCGAGTTGCCGGGCGTCGGGGAACGGAAGAAAGAGAAGTATGGGCCGACTTTTTTACGTGTTATAGAGGGCTTGTAAGCCGAGTCAACTATGCATGTTTCTCATCATCGATGTTTATCCAAGTGGCTGACGTTCTCGTTGCATCAAAGCGACCATATTTCCGGTTTTTGCTGACCACATGCCTTGTGCTAAATCGGGGGTAAGAATTTGCACTACGAGCCAGCCTTCCTTTCCTTCTTGGTTAAAAATACTCGCTAAGTCAGGTAGCTTCTGCTTTTTTATGCCAGTGAGGAAGCCTTCTTTGTTTCCGACTTCCATCACTTTGTATTCATAACATTTTACTTTTACTTCTTTCTCGCACTCAAGATCTAAGCTGTCTATTTCTAATGCTGAAGCCAGCGCTTTTCTGGATTGCAAGGAAGCGGTAGCATGCTTTTCGATTCTTTGTACTGTGCGTAGGTTAAGACCGGATGCAATGGCTAACTCATCTTGAGACCATGAATTTTTGTTTCTTAGTTCAAGAATTAATTTTGCATTAATTTTCATATATACCTTCTATAAAGTGAGTAGAGAGACAAATTGAGTCTGCCTAAATTGCAGAGAATAGTTAACGAATATACTACGACAGTTATAAGACAGTTATACGACAGCAAATATTCGCCTAATTCTCTTCCACTAGATAGGGGGAGAGTACCTTTAATTCGTTTGCCGTCGGTATCTTGTAAGGGTAAGCTGCCGGACTAGCTTTTTTATGGCCACTTATTGTAGAAGGAGCAAATATGAAAAGAGAAATCACTCGCCGTGATTTTTTAAATGGCACCCAGATTGTTATTGGTGCAGCCATTGGTAGTTCTCTGTTGACTCCGTGGACGGAAGTCTTTGGATCGCCAAACGATTTTACCCTTGGTGAAGACTATTATCCTCCGGCAAAAAATGGACTTAGGGGAAGCCACGATGGCTCATGGGAGGTGATGCATTCTCGCGTGATGGGTAAGAATTGGCAGGTGAAAGATACTGATGCGGAGTACGACCTTGTCATTATAGGTGCTGGAATTAGCGGTTTGTCATCTGCCTTTTTTTATTTAGAAAAACACCCAGATGCCACGATACTCATTCTTGATAATCATGATGATTTTGGTGGTCATGCAAAAAGAAATGAATTTGAGCATGGAGATGATATACGCATAGCCTATGGTGGTACGGAAGCCATTGATACACCTTCTTCATACGCGCCCGAAGCCTTGCAGTTACTCAAGGATCTTGGGATCGATCTTGATAAGTTTTATGAGGCTTTCCAACAAGATCTCTATTCTTCGAGGGGTATGGGTTTCAGTATTGTATTTGATCAGGCAAATTTTGGGGAAACAAAGCATGTGACAGGCTACGGAGAAAAATCTTGGATAGATTTCGCCAACGAAGCACCCTTAACTGATCAAGCGCGTGCTGATTTTCTACGTGTTCAAACAGATGAAGTTGACTATTTACCTGGGGTTGCAACCAAGCAAAAGTTTGTAGTATTAAGCAAGACGGGATACTCCTCCTTTCTTAGGGATTATTGCAAAGTGGATGAACAAGTCATTAATATTTACCAGCACTGGGGCATGAGTTTTTGGTGTGTTGATATGGAAGAAGTGCCAACAACCGCCGTTCAATATTATGACGGTGGTATCCCTGGACTTGATCATACGCTTCCAATACGCGCAGGGCGCGGAGATGATCCTTATATTTTTCACTTCCCAGATGGCAATGCGTCGATAGCGCGCCTACTCGT
>JBLHIH010000098.1:0-14270 GCA_047616645.1 Flavobacterium sp.
CTTATTTAAGCCTGACTCTGGGATCAATGAAGCCATATAAAATATCGACTATAATCACCATGAAGACCAAAAATGCACCGTAGAAAACAGTTGTGCCCATGATGACGGTGTAATCCAGTTGTTGGACTGCTTGAACAAAATACCGACCTAAGCCAGGTATCGCGAAGACCAGTTCGACAACAAATCCTCCCGTTGTAATGGCGGCAATTTGCGGACCCAAAATTGTGATTACTGGCAAAATGGCATTTCGAAGTTGGTGCTTAAAAAAGATGCGTATTGGTGATAGGCCCTTTGCTTTGGCAGTTTTAATATAGTCCTCATTAACGATTTCTAACATTGATGAGCGCATCAGGCGTGTTAGTAAAGCCATTGTGCCCAAGCCGAGTACAAGGGAGGGCATGAGCATATGTGAAAATGTGCCCCACCCTGCGACAGGTATAATGCTCTGCCCAAATAGACTGTTGATATTGACGAGCATGAGTTGTCCTAGTGCCGCGAAAACGAAACTCGGAACAGATATCCCTAAAATGACAACAAACATAATAATGATATCGGGCAACCTGTTTCTGTAAAGGGCAGTGAGCGCCCCCCATAGAACTCCACCGCAGGTGGCGATGAAAATTGCCATGATTCCGAGTGTTGCTGAAACAGGAAAATGATCACGAATGATGTCATTCACTTTCCTGTTTTGTTGGGTAAAGGAGATGCCGAAATCACCTTGGAGCATGTTGCCTAAAAAGATGACGTATTGTTCAGGCACTGATTTATCAAGGCCGTATTTTCTTTCAAGGTTTTTACGAATTTCTGGGGTGACGGCCTTATCGTTCATTAAAGGGTCGCCGGGAACCTGATGCATTGCAATGAAGGTTGCGGTTGCAATAAACCAGACGGTTATCACGCCCGCGATTAGACGCTTAATTGTGTACTTCAACATGGACGGCGATACACTTTTTTGTTTTTACCACTCTAACAGAGAATGACGCTTTATTGGGCAATAAGCTTTTTAATTTACTCCACCACCCTAGCATGGGTATAATCTGGGTCCGCTCCAACCACTCTCCTCACAACACCTTTGAGTTTAGGATGCATAAGGTAGATAACGCCCTGTTCGTATTGCGGCAAAATGGCAGCTTCATCAAAAATGATTTGTTGTAGCACGCCCATGGCATCCATTCTTACTTTTGGGTCTGCGCTATTCATGGCAATTCTCACATTTTTATCGTATTCATCATTGGTAAATTTTCCTCGATTATTTAAGTTCCAAGAGGCGAATAGATCACCAAAGGTCATGACATCATCAAAGTCAGGTCCCCAGCCTGCTGCAACAATATCAAATTCTCCGGCAGTCATTTTTGCAAGTCGTTGTTTAAAGGTCTGGACGTCGATTTTTAAATCAAGACCTAACTTTTCCTTTAACATGCCTTGCATGTATTCAGCCTGTTTCGCGGCGGTTGGGCTATCGCCTACTAATAAAACGAGAGGTGGTATGGATTCAAGCCCAAGTTCTTGTCTTGCTAATGCCAGATATTCTTTTGCTTTATCTAGATCTACGTCAGGGATCGATGCGGGGTATTCTTGGCGGAACTTTCCATTAACGCCTTGGAGCCAAACAGGAAACGATGAGTATGCTGGTAAATTGCCTGGCGTCCCGAGTACCTTATTGACGAGTTCATCCGCATCAAAGGCATGCTGGATGGCTTTACGGAGGTTCAAGTTTCCTGTCACTTGACCTTTTCTGTGATTGTATGAAAGATAAAATACAGAGCCTGTTGAAAATTTACGTATACGAAAACGTTTCGTTAGCGCGTCCTTGTAGGTTTCTCCATCTAAACGTGTGTGAACAATTTTTCCGTCCGTATAAAGGTTGAGGCGTGCTCGTGTATCGGAAGTGATATATGCCGCATTAATTTCATTTAAAACTATTTTATCTTTATTCCAGTATTTTGGATTCTTTACCATTTTTAGCGATGCAGAATGGACCCATTCAGTTAGCACAAATGGACCGTTATAAAGTAGATCGTCAACATCCGCCGCATATTGATCTCCTTTAGATTCCGCAAAGTCCTTCCTGATGGGAAAGTAGGTTGTAAATGCGGTTAGTTTAATGAAGTATCCAATGGGTCTCTCAAATTCAACACGTAATGTATAATCATCAACAGCGCTGACAGCGATATTACTGAGATCTGTTTCTCCTTTGTTGGCAGATTCACCATTTTTTATTGGGTACAAAATAAATGCGTATTCCGACGCCGTAGCGGGAGCCAGTACATTTTGCCAAGCGTAAACAAAGTCATGAGCGGTGACTGATATACCATCACTCCAAAGTGCATTTTTCCGTAGATGGAAAGTGGCGCCCTTCTCGTCTATTTTCCAGCTTTTAGCGACTGCCGGTACAATTTTACCGCGTCGGTCGTAGCGAACCAAACCTTCCATGATATGTGGAAGCACAAAGCCGCTTACCTGGTCGGTGGCTTTCATGCTATTTAGTTGAGGAGGTTCTTGGGTTAAGGAAATGGTAATCGTTTGATTTTCGAAATCTACCGACGTTGCATCAACTGCACTAAAACTTGATGCGCTATAAATAATGCCTAAAATGAATAAGAATATGGGCTTCAAGAGGTTGACTCCATTGCATTTATATTGGCCAGATGTAGGCTGATATGAGTTCAGTATTTGAGGTCTTAAGTGTAACACGATCATTCAGAAGTAGAGCGCCTTCCGTCTTTTTTGGTTTGCGGGTTATAGCGCTTATATTGCGGATCGTTTAGCTGACATTTTTTAAAAGATTGGATACAACACGTTCTAAGTGGGTTAGCGAATTACATACTTCGGTCTGATGGCAATTAGGCGCATATTTTTTCATTTCGGCGTCTCCTACAACCCAACTTGATTTTGGTTCGGGGTTTAGCCAGATTACGCGCTTTGCTTTGTCGTACATTTCCTTCAGTATTTCTGACTTCGTATCTCCAAAGTTATTGCGCGCGTCACCCAATATAATAATGGTTGTTTTGTTATTAACGTCATCCATGCAATGGCTTTTAAAATCTTGAAACATGCGTCCATAGTCCGTTGATCCATTACCATAATCTCGCATGGTTAATGCCATTGCTTCTTCTAAGCCGGTATTTTGAAAGAGTTTGGTAACTTCTCCTAGGTCAGATGAGAAAGCAAAAGAACGCACTTTAGGGAGTACTTCCGCCAAGCTATACAAAAACATGAGGAGGAATCTTGAATAGTTACTCACTGATCCACTGACGTCACAAATACACATGACTCTTGGTCTATCAACTTTTGTTGCTTTCCATTTTAAATCAAAAAACATACCGTCATATTGCATGTTGTGCCGCAGCGTTTTACGTATATCTAATTGCCCGCGCTTTACGGTTTTCCGTCTTTTGGAATGAACGGAAATGAGTTTCTTTGCCATTTTAAAGACAATTTCCTGAACATCTTTAAAGTTTCTTTTTTCAAGGTTGGACAGTTTGACTTTTTTTAACAGCTCCTCTCTAAGCTGCTTGCCAGTTTCGTCTGCGTGTAGGAAAAACTGCTTTTCAACATAATCTCTAACACGTTCGCGAAGCTGTTCTCGCGCTTTTTGCAATGTTAGCGCAAGATTGGTATTGGGAATATTTCCTGCTTTTTGCCTTTCTCCGATTTCATCTTGTAGGCCTTTTAAGCCCATCGCATCCATTATTTTGCGGGTAAACAATCCCTTTTGAGTAAAAACAACAATGTCATTCACCTCAACTTTTCGCCCGGCTTCAATCATTGTGATGGCCTGATCTGTCCTGCTTCCCTCGGTAAGTAATATTCCGAGAGGTGAGCTTGCCTTTAGCGCGTTTGCCTCTTCACTAGCGTCGCTGGATTCCCCCGTGCTTGATCCGCTACCGTTGCCGTTTCCTGGATTTGAACCTTGTTCGGAGTTTTGTTCCGAGCTCTGCTCCGAATCGAAATCATCTTCATTAGCCGACTCGTCAGTAGGTTTGTGCGCAGCTCCTAGGGATTTAGGTGGGCGGAATTTATCAACATTAAAGTAATTATCAAAGCAGACGCTGAAAGTACTTTTTTCCTCTGGCGTTTTAGCGAGTACTAAGGCTAATGAGTCTTTTAAAAAGTTTTTGTGATGATATCCAACAAGATCAATACAGTGCATAGCATCAAGGGTTTCCGCTGGCGAAACTTTAAGCTCGGCACTTCGAAGTACCTTAATAAAATCGACTAGTGTTTGATCCATCTAATTAGTTCCTGTCCAGTAAGTCGATTTGTTCGTTACGTGAATTGATAATTCAGTACCCTTAGGTCATAGAATGAAGCGCTAACAAAAGGAAGTAATCCCGACGTTTTTGATTTCTGGATGTGCACTATTTAGTTCCCATCCAGAAGTCGATAATTTCCTTATGAGAATTGATTACGCGGACTCCTTTAAGGCCTTGTTGGTAACATTCTGAACGTCAGCTTCTACAGTTTCGATGTCTTCTTGGAATTTTAAAATAACATTAAGTGTCTGTTTGACTAATTCTGCATCTAGACTTTCTGAGTGCAACAAAATTAGGGTGCGTGCCCAATCTATTGTTTCACTGATGGCAGGCACTTTCTTTAAATCCATGTTTCGCAATTCCTGAATAAAAGTCACTAGTTGATTGCGAAGACTTTCGGCGATCTCTGGTACCCTTGCTTGAACAATTTGCCGTTCCAGTTTCGCGTCAGGAAATGGAATGTAGAGATGGAGGCAGCGACGTTTTAAGGCGTCAGAAATTTCCCGAGTATTGTTACTAGTGAGAAAAACCAACGGCTTTACATCCTTGTTAGCTTTAATGGTGCCAATTTCCGGGATGGAGAGCTGAAAATCAGATAGCATTTCAAGTAGTAGCGATTCAAATTCGTGATCAGATTTGTCAACTTCATCGATCAGCAGAACACATCCTTCTTTCTTTTTCAGTGCTTTAAGCAGGGGCCTTGGCTCTAAGAAGTCTTCAGAAAAAAAGATGTCGCCAAATTCGTGCAGTTTATCGACTGACTGGGTTAGACCCTTGGCGCCAGCTAAGATTTCACTAAGCGTCTCTTTCAATACTTGGGTGTAGAGTAGCTGTTTTCCGTATTTCCATTCATAAATTGCTTTTGATTCATCCAGTCCTTCGTAACATTGCAGCCGAATACACTCCAAATTGAGCATTTCTGCACAAGTCTTGGCAAGCTCTGTTTTGCCGACACCTGGTGGGCCTTCAATCAGTATTGGCTTCTCTAGGTGGTACGCCAAATACACAGCTGTGGCTATCTGGAGATTACAAATGTAGTTTAAATCTTCAAGGTTTTGCTTAATTATCTCTACACTGGCGAGTTTTGCTTCAGTTTTCTTTGGCACAAAGGTTCCTTATATTGCTCAAAAGGGCAGGTATTACTGAAAAGGATATTAGTTAGTTGGGACAAGCTTTAATGTGATCAGGTCCAATTATGTTAATGGAATTAAGATTTGTACAGTAATCTCTATTCTATTGAACCAACGTATCAAGCCGAATAAGGGCCATTTATCGACGCTAGCTGCTGGAAACAGGGGTAAATCTTTAATGGAGTAGTAGGTTTTCGCTGCTTACGAATTGTGCTATCGTGCGAAAAATAGAAGGGTTTGTGTCCTGGGGAGGGAACGTCATTTACCGTGGCATACCTCGTGGCAGTCAGAAAACCTCTGATTTCGTCGTTTGCAGGTTCTACAAGCCATTGTTATATCCTGACGAGGTACTATGACTAAGGAATTTAACACCGCATTTTTGATGGATGAGTTAGCGACCCCGCTAGTTCGATACCTATCAAAAAAGACTCAAAACTATGAGGATGCGAATGATCTGGCTCAAGAAGCCTTATTGCGTATGCATACCTTTCAGCAAACTAAAGAGCTGGATAATGCAAAAGCCTTTCTGTTTAAAACAGCCAATAATTTACTTATTGATCAATTAAGGCGTACGAAAGTACACAATAAGTACTTAGATATTGAAATGCAGGGTGAGGAATCGGCTGAAGAGAAGTACTTCCCTTCAGCAGAAAGAACAGTATGTGCTGAGCAAGAACTTGCTCAGATATACAGAACTGTTGAACTTATGCCAGAGAAGGTACGGCGAGCATTTATGATGCATCGTGGTACTAGTATGACCTATCCACAAATTGCTGAAGATATGGGCGTGACCACTAGCATGGTAGAGAAGTACATTGTTCAAGCATTAAAGCTTCTACGTGAAGAAATCGCCTGAAAGCTGCGCTTTACTCATTAGAGAAAAGGAGCCAGTCCTTTGCGCATGAGCTTTTATTACTTCAAGCCGATCCCATAATGTGAGTACATTAGCAAAAGTTTGGTGATTGTCTTTTGATTTAAAAAACCACTCAAAAAAATCGTCCTGTTCATTGGCTGTAATATTATCAGCGCGAAGTCGTACGAACCATTTAATAGCAATGCCATATATATCCTCATCCATACTCACTTAGATTCCTTGTTCGTCAAGTTTTAACTTTTTGTCAACTCAGTCCGTAACTGCTTTAAGGATCAATAAGCCGAGACTTTTTATAAGTTGTTTATAAACGAATTCTTAAAAGAGAGGTGATTTTTGCGGTCAAGGACATCGATCTCAAGATAAGTGGTACCGATTAGATAATTTGGATTGGGCAGTTTTCTTTACATGGTTTGCAGTGGCTAGTCTCCCCAGTATTTAGCCTCCTAAGTATGTAGTCTGATGAGTCCCTCCTGGGCGACTGAGGCGATAAGCGCGCCTTCTTGATTATAGAACGCACCCCTGCTTAAGCCCCGTCCACCACCAGAAAATGGACTATCTTGCGAATACAGCAACCAATCATCAATTTTGAAAGATTGGTGAAACCACATGGCGTGGTCAAGGCTCGCAACCTGAAATTTTTCATTGGCCCAACTTATTCCATGGGGACGGGTGGCGGTATCTATGAGGGTCATATCCGATGCATAGGCCAATAGACATTGATTGAGCCTAGGGTCATGAGGCATGGTGTCTACTGCCTTTATCCAAGTGTTTTGATAGGGTGTCATTTTGACAGGCTTAAACTGATTGAGGGGCTCGGCAAAACGCATTTCTATCGGTTGAGGTGAATGACTTCGTTTTTTGTAGGCTTCTGGGATATCGTCGGCGTACTGTTGGTTGAGCTCAAGTTGGGTGGGACAGTTTCCCGGTTGTTTTACAACAGGCATCTCAAATTGATGCTCCAATCCATCTTCGATGACTTGAAACGATACTGACATGCTAAATATAGCTCTACCACGTTGAGTCGCTACAACCCGCCTTGTAGTAAAGCTTTTACCATCTCGAATTCTATCCACTTCATATAATATTGGAATGGTCGTGTCGCCAGGTCTTAAAAAATAGCCGTGCAAGCTGTGGGCCATTCGACTTTGATCTTCGACTGTTCTTGACGCGGCAACCAAAGCTTGGCCAATGACTTGGCCACCATAAACCCTTTGCCATCCCTCGTCAGGGCTCACGCCACGAAAAATGTTCACTTCTATTGGTTCGAGGTCAAGTAAATCTAGAAGGTCTTGCAGTTCTTGTTTCATAAATTACTTATCAAATTTCGGGTGAGAGTGAGAAATCAATCGATGGATTTTCGCGTCTCCTTAATACTAATACAAGTACCGCCTAAACGCATAAGGAATGAAGAGTACGAATGAAGAGTACGAATGAATCGCGCCCACTTGGGGCGCGATTGGTGTTGCAGTCATCTTGCACAAGCAAGTGCAAAATTTCAGTACCTATTTAGTACTTATAAAGCTCTGGTTTGTACGGTCCTTGCTCAGGTACACGAATATACTCTGCTTGTTGTTGCGTTAATTTCGTCATTTGTCCGCCAAAACCTTGGACCATATAAAGTGCAACTTCTTCATCAAGCGCTTTGGGAAGCACCTCTACTGAAATTGGTTGTCTTTGGCTAAGATCGTGATCAGCCCACTTCTGCTCAAAAAGATACATCTGAGCAAGTACCTGATTGGCAAAAGAACCGTCCATTATGCGAGAGGGATGACCTGTTGCATTTCCTAAGTTAACGAGGCGGCCTTCAGATAACAAAATGACATAGTCAGATTGATCTTCGCTTCTATAGATCTTGTGAACTTGTGGCTTAATTTCTTCCCATTTCCAGTTATCCCGCATGAACTGGGTATCAATTTCAGTGTCGAAATGCCCAATATTACATACAATTGCATTTGAATTAATTGTTCGCAATATATTCTCATCACAGACATTAACGTTACCTGTACAGGTACAAATCAAATCGATTCGGTTCATAAGATAAGTATCGATATCTGTGATTTTCCCGGTATTGATGCCGCCAACATAAGGCGAGACAACCTCATAGCCATCCATACAAGCTTGCATCGCGCAAATAGGGTCTATCTCGACCACTCGTACGATCATACCTTCCTGTCGTAGGCTAGCAGCTGAGCCCTTTCCGACATCGCCATAACCAATTACCAAGGCACGTTTTCCGGCCATAAGCATGTCGGTACCTCGTTTTATAGCGTCATTTAAGCTGTGTCTACAGCCGTACTTATTGTCATTTTTTGATTTGGTGACAGAATCATTCACGTTGATCGCGGGTACTTTTAATTCCCCAGCTTCCATCATCTCGTATAGACGGTGGACACCTGTTGTTGTTTCCTCAGTAATGCCATGTATGTTATCTAACATTTCCGGATACTTGTCGTGAATCATCTGGGTCAGGTCACCGCCATCATCAAGAATCATGTTTGCATCCCAAGGCGAACCATCTTTTAATATCGTCTGTTCAATGCACCATGAAAATTCTTCTTCAGTTTCTCCTTTCCAAGCAAAAGTGGGAATCCCTTTATCCGCCATTGCTGCTGCGGCGTGATCTTGAGTTGAAAAGATGTTGCAAGACGACCATCTAATATCAGCGCCTAGGTAAATTAAGGTTTCCATTAAAACTGCTGTTTGAATTGTCATATGGATACAGCCAATAATGTTCGCACCTTTCAAGGGTTGCTCATCATTGTATTTTGCTCGCAGTGCCATCAGTGCAGGCATTTCCGCTTCAGCCAATTGGATTTCTGCGCGACCAAATGCAGCTAGGCTTAAATCTTTTACTTTAAAATCTTGTGTGTTCATAGTTCCTCTTTTACTCATTCTTTGTTGGTGATAGTTGGTTAGTGATGTTTGGATTGTGATGGTTTGTTCAAGGTTAGTTTTTTCATGGTGTGCAACTTGTTTGAAGACATTTTTGTAAATAGTCGAACTTGAACTTGGAAGCCATTTTTAAGGCCCAGGTAGGTGCTTCGACCAATAGTAAGCCCAGCGTCTTGCGCCCATATGTCTATATCTGCCGGGTTAAATCCGAGCCACATATCGCCGCAAATATCCCGAGCCCAATCCTGATGGTGCTGGCATAAATCAACTATCAGTAGGCGGCCACCGTCTGCAAGTTGTTGGCTAGCTGTCTTAAAAAAGACGCTTGGTGATGCTAGGTGATGCAAAACCATATTGAGAACAATGAGGTCTGTGTGTGCTTTTACGAAGACTGAAGACAGCAAATTAGTTGTTGCTGTTTCAATATCACCAAAGAGAAAAGTGGCTTTCTTTTGGTTTTCTTTAACTAGCGCAACCTTTGCTTTCTCGAGCATTAGCGCAGCATTGTCTATCGCAAATACATGATCAAAGCGCTCTGTTAGCATACTCAAAAAAGGTGACTCTCCTGGGCCAAGTTCAATTACTTGCGCAGTCTTGGGAACTGAAATTTGATCTAAACACTCCTCTAAACTGTTTTTGTAATGAGAGAATTCAGCTATCAGGTCTTGGTTCTTTTTAAATTTGTCTGCGTGTTTAGTAAAAAAATCTGCCGCGATTTTGGTTCTATCTTCTTGGATCTGTTTAACTTTGAGTTGTATCGCTTTACCTATCGGAGAAGAATCTAATGTATTGAATAGTGCAAGACAAAATTCCTTTGGCATACTGTCGTCAAGATTGCGGTGATAAAAAATCGAGTTGCCTTCGCGCCTTGTGGCCAAGAGACCTGCTTTAGCGAGTATTTTAAGGTGATGGCTCATACCGGGTTGGGGCATGCCAAATATTTTGCAAAGCTCAAGCACGCCAAAAGATTCCGCCCGCAGAACCTTTAGGATGTCCAGTCGTAGCGCATCCGCACTCGCCTTGCAGGCTAATAACAATGCATCAGGAGGTGGATTATTGAGTACTGAAGGTTTGCTCAAAAAATTTTGGATCTATATCAAATAATATTGATATTCTAACAGGAAATTCACACGCTTCAAGTCTATATTTAAAGAAATTGATATTGGGTGCTAGGGATATTCCTCGCAATAAGGTATTGGTTTGGTAAGCCATTTATTTTAAAGCTGAAGGTGGTAATTTGAGAGAAATGCAAAAGGGACTCCCGCTATTGCATTTGTTAGCCGAGTCCCACGACGCGTTTTATCTTTTTACGAGGGAAAACCCTAGGTACTCCATCTTGATTGCCTCCCAGTTGATCGAATTTCTTAACTCTGAAATTCATTAACGTTTATACTGGACGGGAAATAACGAATGACAAACTTTGACTTAAGAGAGAATGTATGAGCGGCGCAATTAGTCAAATGCAGATGCGTTATGTAGCGGAAGAAGACCGGATCTTGTTCAGGGTGAATTCTACTGACAAACAAGAATTTCGATTTTGGGTGACGCGGCGATATGCATTACTGCTATTGAATGTATTAAGTAAACACCGAGAGAATGATATAGATATTTCTACTCAAGTGGATTCAGAAGCAAAGAAAGCGGTTCGAAGCTTTAAAAATGATCAAGCGATAAAGGAAGCAGACTTTAAGAAGGAATTTAGCGAGGATGCTGAGGAGTTTCCGCTTGGTGAAAATATTCCCTTAGCAATTAAAATCAACTATAAAATTCTTGGAAAAGATCTGCATTTGGGCCTCCAGCCAAAAGAAGGGCAGGGTATAGATATGGTCATTAGCGGCGAGGTTAATCCGACACTTGTTCAGTTAATACTGCAAGCAAGTCAAAAAGGCGACTGGAATTTAACAAATCCTAATATAGACGCGATACCAGCGAACCGAGTGATAAATTAACAGTAGGTTTCCATATTCCTTCCATACTCCTTCCATAATTACACACTACACTAAAGGTATAGATTCACTTAGAAGCCCTGATGCATCCCCTCCCCCGTGGCGTCAGGGCTTTTTCTATTCTGTGTCTACTGCTTTTTTATTGAAAGCGGGCAAGTTTATTTAGGTTCGATTGAGCGGGTTCGGGGTAGTGTCACGCGAATAGTGACCCCTTTTCCGGAATGCAAATTTGTTGCAATGACGCCTCCTCCATGGTGCTCAGAAATTATCTTTACAACAAAAAGACCTATGCCGAAATGTAAACGGTTGTCAGGGTTGGATTCTCTTATGGATACCATAGAGTCGAAGACATTGTCTAACAAGTCTACTGGTATAAGTGGTCCTTGGTTCGAAACGAAGATTGTAATCTTTGAATTATCGGTTGTTAATCCTACAGAGATAGTGCTGTTGGGATCTGAGAAGTCGACGGCATTATCAATCAGTTTGTCCAATAATTGTTCTATGTGAAAGTCTGATGCCATGCATAGGACTTCTCGTTGCGTCCCTTTATATTCAAAACTGCGGTTTGAGTGGGAGATTCGGCAATTGCTTAAATAATTCTGTAATAGTTGATAAAGATCGACTAACTCGAATTCTTCAGCCTCTAAGGCTTCTTCCAAACTGGCAGCATCGGCTAGATTTTGGATGATGAGTCCAATCCTGTTAACCCCGCGTTTTGCGCTTTCAATATACTTTTTTCTTGCGACCTCCGAGCTTTCATTTTCTAAGTTTTGTAGTGATGTACTGAGGTTGTTCAATGGATTGTTGATCTCATGTCTCAGCGTTCTTGGCATGTTTTCAAGAAACTGATTGTGCTGATGTAGTTTTGACAGCATGCTTGAAATACTGCGAGCCAAATCACCAATTTCATCTCCGGCCAATATCTCACTTCGAATGTGATTGGTTTGCAGTCTGCCATATCGATCGATTGCGTTTGTGGTCTCAGCGCCGAGCTTTCTAATTCGCCCTGCTAGTCGAACTGAAAATGCCAGAATTAAGACGACAAAAATGATCAAGGACGAAACCGAAAAATTAATAATTCGTTTTATTGCATCTTTTCTGATTTGCAGTATTCGTTTTGTATTTTGTTTCAAAACGACTGTGCCGATAACCTTATCTTGTACAATAATCGGGTGGGCTGCTGTAATGGTTTCTCCTTCTTCCGGAGAATAACGACGTTGATAGCTGGGTAGGCCAGCTAGACTATCTGATATAACTTTGTCTTCATTTTCATTGTCAGACTGGCGGAGACCAATGTCAGCAATATCATAGATAGAATCTCTCAAGCCTCGACCAAATTTCACAAAACTAAAAGTTGTATCGTTATATTCCCTATCATTTTTATCTTGCGATATTTGGTAGCTACCAATTTCTGCTCTAACCCTTTTTTGTGCATCTATTACTTGAATATTCGCGCCAGAATAACCGAGTCCCTCGATAATACGTAAGACTTCTGGAGACTTAAGTAAGACGAGGCCAAATTCATCTCCCCCGATGGTGGGAAGAGATCCTGTAATAGATTCGATCGCACGCGAGTCAGTGTTGTCGACATCAACAATCGCTAAACCGAAATGCTTAGTGGATCCGAGTAAACTCAAAGGGATTCTGAATTCAACCAAATATCCTTCTTCGGTTAGTGACATAAATCCTTGGATGCTGTTCTCAGCCCCTCCTTCAATTGCGTAACGCCATTGTTCATCCATGAAATAGGCGGTTGAAACGCCCGGTTCGGTCATTGTAATAACCAGTTTTTTTACGTCGCCACTTTGGTCAGTAAATGTAATACGAATATGATCGGATAAGTCTAACCTCAGTATGTTTCGATCACGGTAAGTGAGTTTGTCTTGTAGAATATTAGCAAGTACATATAGCTGATCATTATGTTCGCCGAGTACCAGATCAAATTGATTGCTTTTTTTATCACTCTGTTTTTTGTTTCCAAAGCTGACGGTATAGTTTTGAATCTCTTCCCAATCAGAATTTTTACCGTCTATGCGAATAGGGTTTTCTAGTGGGTAAGCATAAAGTTGCTCATACCCTTCAGGAGATAGCGGCAAATCATAAAATAAATCAGAGCGACCGTTGAGGAGAGTGGAAATTCCTTCGGCGGTAAGAAGTTGTGCATTCGCTTGAGCGTCAACAAGGAGCTCTTCAGTTTCACTAAGATAGAGATAGCTAAACCAAGGAATAATAACGAGGGCAAAGCTCATCAAGATAAAGAGCTTGGTGCCAAGTCTAGGTCCTCTAATGCTTGAAGCCATAGACTTACTTCACGGACCAGCGGTATCCAAAACCATACTCGCTTTTGATACTATCAAAACCCTCATCTATTGATTCGAACTTTTTGCGGATATTTCGCATATGGGTATTGATCGTATTATTTGTCACCAAACTTTGCATAGTGGCGTTCATCAAAGTGTCATAGGATACAGCGTGACCAGGAACACGCACTAACTTCGCGAGCATTCTAAATTCGGTTCCCGACAAGTTGATGGGGTGATCTTTCCAAGAAACTAAAAGTGCCTCTTGATCAATAGACATGTCGCCCACAATTTTTGCTGTATTTGAGGCGTTTCCCGCATTCAGACCGCGGGCTTCGTCGATTCTGAGTAAAGAACTAATTTTTTCTGCCAAATAGTCCAAGGAGATAGGCTTGGGTAAATAGTCCCATGCCCCTAATCTTAATCCACTTATTTTATCTATCTCAGCGATTCGTTCCGTTAGAAAAATAACAGGCAAGGCAGTTGATCGTGCTAAAAGGTCGCGGCAGATTTCAAAACCAGCATCCACCTCATCCCCAAGGATAATATCCAGAATGGCAAGATCTGGTAAGTCACGTTCAAAGCCTTCTAAGGCTTCTTTGCGATTGCTGTAAGCTGTCACTTCGTACCCTTTATTCGTAATGGCATCAACGTAGTTGTTACGTTGATCCGGATCGTCTTCAACAATGGCGATGCGCTTTGCCATGGGTCTTCCTCTGGTTAGTTCTCTCTGAGTTAGAACAGCAGTTTACTGCCGATTCAAATCATTTGTTTGTTTTATTACCTCATTAGTCCACGAGATATCAAATAAGATCCCTTGACGTTAACTTATTCATTACTTCTTCACGACAATTCAGTGAACTTTCATTTTC
>JBLHIH010000099.1:0-14269 GCA_047616645.1 Flavobacterium sp.
ATCCTTGCCCCTGTCGGTTTGATTATGGCAGTACTGGGTTCCATATTTTTTGGTATAGCAACGCCAACAGAGGCGGCAGGTATGGGGGCATTTGGTGCTACATTGTTAGCCCTAATCAACAAGCGTTTAAACGTAAGAGTAATGAAGGAGGTACTTCAAGAAACCAGTAGAACAACGGCCTATATATTTGCGATATTTCTTGGAGCAACAGCGTACTCACTTGTATTAAGGGGTCTTGGGGGAGATGCGTTAATCAATGATTTGCTCTTGGGCATACCCTTTGAAGCAAGTGGTATTATTATCACAATATTGTTATTTACTTTCTTATTGGGATTTTTTCTGGACTGGATAGAAATAACCTTGATTGTATTGCCTCTGGTTAGCCCGGTAGTGCAAAGCCTTGGCTTTGATCTTGTTTGGTTTACGGTGTTATTTGCGGTTTGTCTGCAAACATCATTTCTAACGCCACCTGTTGGTTTTGCTATCTTCTATCTAAAAGGCGTTGCACCGGAATCGGTTTCTATTTCAGTTATTTATCGCGGGGTGATACCGTTTATTTTGCTACAGCTCATAGGACTAGTCATCATATTTATGTGGAAAGACATAGTGACTTGGCTTCCCGCGCAGGCCTATTAATCATTAGGTAGATCATCAAATAAATGATCTAAAGGGTTGTTATAATTTTCGCTTTTTTGAATTGTCTTTGGATCATCTTCTTTTAAGTCGCCAAAGAGTGATTCTAAATTTGATGTCGCATTATGATTTGTTGGTGCCGCTTGAAATGTGGATGCATTTGGTTTGAAATACTCACAAAAGTTAGCACTTTCTTTATTGTCAGGTGGTTCCGATTTATCTTCTTGGCAATCATCATGTGCAGTTTTATCATAGTGAATGCAGAATCGGCAGCAGTGTAATACCTCATAGCACTGCTGACAATTTGCGTGACGACTAATGGGTAAGGGCAGATCCTCTAGTTTATGGCCGCATTGCCAACAATAAAGTGTCGGATTCATATACTTAATCTAAGTTTGGCAATTGATCACCTATTTCGTTTATGTATTTGTGGCCCAGCCACCAGAAAAGGGGATGATCTGACCAACAATAAAATTACTCTTATCCGAGGCAAGGAAGAGGGCCAATTCTGCTGATTCAACCGCTTCCGCGATCCGACCGATGGGTACATTTCGACGTAGATGGTTCTTGAAACGTTCAGTTTCTAAGAGTGAATCTGGGTAGTAAGCAGGATTGCTGACATAGTTTTGCGCTACAGCGTTTATCTGAACATTGTGTGCTGCGAACTCAAGACCCGTTGCCTTTATAAATGCATTTTGTGCTCCTCTGGCGGCACAATAAGCAGTAGAACCGGCGATTCCCTTTAGCGGCGCTGCACTAGTAATAGCGACAATCTTTCCGCATCCTCGTTCAGCCATTAAAGGGGCAAAATGGCGAATTAATGACATCAAGGGATGCACCATGACATTAAATAAATTCAGCCACTCCTTATTGTCTATATCGCTTGTAGCCGAGCTACAAGGATCGAAAGCTAGATTTGCAATAAGGATGTCTATGTCCTCGCTATCCTTGCAGTAATCTGCAAACCCATCATCGAAAGGAACTGGCCCGTCCTTAGCTTGAACAGTTGCGCCTTCCTTTGTAAATAAGTCACAAATTGCTGGACCCATATAATCGCTTTTTTGGGTCACTAATACCTTTTTGTCTTTTAATCTTCCTGTCATGTTCTCTCCTAGGCTAGTCAAGCGTCCAATCGAGCAGTTATGAGATAGTCACTGCGTATTTTAGTAATACATCGAGGGGAATAATTTCCAGTGCTTTGATGTGCGTATTCTCAAGGAAAACTTTTGGTGCCATTTCTTTGTTTTCGGCTTCCAGCCAGCGTGAGGCACACAAACACCATCTGTCACCTTCCTTCACTCCCGGAAAGCCAAGATCTAGATGAGGAGTGGACAGATCGTTTCCAGCGAAACGAGAATATTCGAGAAACTTTTGGCTAGCTTCAATGCAAACTGTATGAGAACCGACGTCTTCCTTGCAGGTATTACAGCATCCGTCACGAAAAAAGCCGGTCATAGGCTCGGTACTACAGGGCTTTAATGGTTCTCCCAGTACATTGATTGATTTGTCGAGTACGATTGTTGCCATAATTTTCTAATTTATAATGTAAGTTGAAATGATAGAAACAGGCCTCAGAAAATGATGGTAAGCAAGGCTTCATTTAAGGTTCTTTTTGACCCTGTTTCAGGGTTCTTTGGGGCGGAGTTTCCAATTACCGTGGTACCCGTTTTATGTTCAGTTATTTCCATCTCTCCGTGATCATTTTCGATATAGATTTTGGTACCACTTATCATCACTGTATCGAGTCTATTATCTCCAAATGTAAAACCACTCCAAAATTCAGCACTTTGAGCCCCGATTACACCGAGTGGGGTAGTGATTTCAAACTGTGTTTTTTTGGCAAGTGTATCTTTTACAGTTGATGTTAAAAGTGATCCGTTTGTAAAACCTATTCTTGCGGTAAGTGCTTTAGATTCATATTTGTAGTAGTGAATGACGAAATGAGTATTGTGCCCAAGGATGAATGTTGATCCGTCATTCATTTCGATTTTCATTCTTGAATCACTATCTGTTTCTATAATGTCCCCGCGATAAATTCGCGATTGATTAGAGAGCATATAGTGCCGGCTTTTCCTGCTGACCTTTGGGTAACCTGATGATTGAACTACTACACCGATACTATGCTCGACTTTTTTAGCTTCTTTAATTCGCTTAGCTGGGTTTTGCATGCTGCAAGCGGAGAATACTAAGGCAATTGCAAGTGTTATTGGCAATAATGCGAATCTTCTTAAACCGGTCAGCCCCATATGCTATATATGTTGTCTGTTAATTATCTGCGATGTCGTTTTTGTAGCGCAGGGGGTTTATCTCTTGGTTTTCGAACGGGCGGCGGTAATTTAGCTAACAACGCTTCGGGAGGCTGTTGACAGTCCAGGGGTTCTCCCAACATTTCTTCAATACTGGGGATCATAAATGCATCATCTTCGCAGGCTAGCGTTATTGATGTTCCATCCGCGCCTGCTCTTCCTGTCCTACCTATTCTATGGACATAATCTTCTGGGTCTTCTGGTAAATTGTAGTTAACAACATGTGTAACATTGTCTACATGTATTCCTCGACCTGCTACGTCCGTTGCCACTAATACTTGTATTACGCCCGATTTGAACTCGTCTAAAGTACGAATTCTCTTTTTTTGAGCAATCTCTCCGCTTAATAAACCGCAATCTATTCCCTGCCTATAGAGTTTATTTTCTATGTAGCGTGTCTCATCTCGTCGGTTTACAAATACGATTACTCGGCCGACCTCCTCTTGTTTAACAAGATTGCACAAAACGTTAAATTTTGTGTCAGTACTACTTAAGTAGACAATTTGTTTCACGCTATCGACTGCCAATTGAGTAGGTTCAATTTCAATTCGGACGGGATCAAGAGTCCAAGTTGCAGCTAGCCGTTTGATATCTTCACTAAAAGTCGCGCTAAATAATTGTGTTTGACGATTTTCTTTTCGAGGCGTTCTGCCGATGATGGATTTTACGTCTGGAATGAATCCCATACTTAACATTCTATCTGCTTCGTCTATCACAAGTGTTTCGATAGATGAAAGGTCAATGACTCTAGATCTGAGGAAATCAAGCAGACGTCCAGGCGTCGCCACCACAATATCTATGTGTGACAACAATTGATTCTTTTGTTTTTCATAATCCATGCCGCCAACAACAGACATCACTTTAATGTTGGTATATTCAGAGAGTTGTTCCGCATCCTGAGCAATTTGCAAGACTAGTTCTCTTGTGGGTGCAATTATAAGAGCGTAAGGCGTTCCGGCTTTCCTGGGATCGGTCTCTGGGTTTTCTAAGTGATAGGTAACGATGGAGAACAAAAATGCAGCAGTTTTGCCAGTACCTGTTTGTGCTTGAGCGATAATATCCTTGCCATCAAGAGAGTGGGGCAAAACCTCTTTTTGAACCGGTGTACAGTTTGTAAAGCCGAGCTTCAATATGGCTCTATTTAGGGACTCAGGTAAATTCAGTTCTGCAAAATCCGGAGGAACATCTTTGACGGGCGCTAACTTTTTTGGCTTTTTGGCTTTTTGTGGCTTTTTTAGCGCTTTTGTTTGCGATTCTTTAGTGATGGGTTCGTTGGTACTTTGACTAGAATCGTCAGTAGATGGTCGAAATAGATTTATTAGAAACTTCATTAATTGCTAATTCCTGCTCGGAAAGTGCTAGCCTGCCGCATGGTAGCATGTGTGTGTGGGAATTACCGACTGATTAACGTTCACATTAATGCTCATCTATATGAGCATCGATTAAACGATCAAGCGATGCCAATTTTAGGCAGACCACAAAGACTTCCAAAGCTTGCTTCAATGCAGAAAGGGAAGGATAGGTGGGAGCAATTCGAATATTTTGATCATTGGGGTCAAGGCCGTGAGGGAAGGTTGCGCCTGCTGGTGTTAGTTTCACTCCGGCTTCTCCCGCCATCGCCACGACTTTAGAGGCGAGACCCGGCATGGTGTCGAGAGAGACAAAATAACCTCCGTTGGGTCGAGTCCAGTCTGCGATTTCTAAACCCTTCAGTGCTGCCTGGAGTATTTCTTGAACCATAGCAAAGCGAGGTTTAATAATTTCCTTGTGTTTATTCATGTGGTCTCGAATGCCTTTTGCGTCTTCCAAAAATCGAACATGTCTCAATTGGTTCACTTTATCTGCCCCAATCATAGATGCGGATAGAAATTGTTCAAACCTTTTGAGATTCGTCTCCGTGAGACCAATAAACGATATCCCCGCGCCCGCAAACGTGATTTTGGAAGTTGATCCTAGATAAGCGATTTTATCTGTACTGCCGACTAATCTTGCAGCGTCCATTAAGCTACTTAGTTTGTCCTCTGTTTCACTCAGATGGTGGACAGCATATGCATTGTCCCACATTACTCGGAAATCTTCTGTTGCCGTGTCTGCCAAGGATGCCATCGAATCGACAACTGATGTTGAATAGGTTTGACCACCGGGGTTTGAGTACTTTGGAACACACCAAATTCCTTTAATCATAGGATCGTTATTGACCAGCTCCTGCATGGATTGCATATCCGGTCCTTCATCATTCATGGGTATACAAATCATTTCAATGTTGAAGTGCTCGCAAATTGCAAAATGTCGATCGTAACCGGGGACAGGACATAAAAATTTGATGGGCTCATTTGTTCTATCAGCTTCTTCTTGCCACGATGATTTTAACATGTGAGCAATATACAAATACATCAAAGTTAGGCTGCTGTTTCCGCCGACCATTATCTCATTAGCAGGCAATTCAAGTAGTTCTCCCCCAAGTGCTCTCGCTTCAGGAATACCTAAGATGCCGCCATAATTACGAACATCGGTTCCATCTTGGAGAAGATAAAATCCTTGAAGGATTCCATCTAGACTGTTTGCAAGATCGAGTTGTTCCGTTGCAGGTTTTCCACGGGTCAAATCAAGATTGAGTTTTTGTTCTTTGTAGGAACGATACTGAGTCTGATATGAATCCCGACATTCCTGAAGTTGTTCTATTGTAAGTTCTGAAAATTGAGTGGGCATCAAGTTCTCCTTTCAATGCTTAAACCAGTCATTTCCTCGACACCTAACATGATGTTGAGGTTTTGAACTGCAGCGCCAGACGCGCCCTTGCCTAGATTGTCCAACTGAGAGACTAATAGGAACTGAGTGTCATCCCCGAAAAGATATATGTCATTTCGGTTAGTATTATTATTTAGTTGGGGATCGAGAAAACCACTTTCTATATCCAATTCGGTGTTTGGTTTGTGAACGATGACACAAGCATCAAGGGAGTAGCGTTCTGATAATAAGTCATAGATGTCTTCGAGGGATGCTTTTTGTTGAAAAAAGGATTGTGCAAGTGGAATGCTCACAAGCATACCTTGTAAATAGTCCCCAACAGATGGCAGAAAAAGGGGCGCTTGAGATAAGCCCGAGTAACATTTCATTTCTGGCAGGTGTTTATGGCCAAATTTCAAAGCATAAGGCCTGCTACTCCATTGTCCACGCGCCTTATTTGGGCTCTCATATTCCTCAATGAGTTGCCTGCCGCCGCCGGAGTAACCTGAAATTGCACTAATGCTTAATTGAGCATTTTGTTTGATCATATTTGCCGATACCAGAGGTTTTATAGCAAGCAAAAACCCAGTTGGATAACATCCTGGATTGGAAACCAAATTGGCGTTATAAATTAGCTTACGTTGATTGGGTTGCAGTTCTGGTAGCCCGTATACCCAATCTTTATCTGTTCTGTATGCCGTGCTGGCATCAAGGATTCTGGTTTCTTTAGCAAGATTGACGCTTGCCCGGGCAGCATCGTCCGGCAAGCATAATATTGAAATGTCAGCTTCTGAAAGAAGTGATTGTTTGGCTGCAGGATTCTTGCGATCTTCATCTGATATCGATAACAATTGGAGGTCATCTCTATTTTGCAGGCGCTGATGTATCTGTAAGCCGGTTGTACCTGCTTGACCATCAATGAATATTTTGAACATAAGTTGCTCGGACTGAATTTCTCAGCCCATCAAAAAAAGAGAATTCTAACATAGGGTGCGCGCTAAGGTTGAATTTATGATCGCTGTTCCTGTGACCAGTTCAAGGTAGTTTATAAGCTTAGCTCAGGGTTGTTTATTAGGACAGCTCAGGGCTGTTTATCAGGACAGCTCAGGGCTGTTTATCAGGACAGCTCAGGGCTGTTTATAAGATCAGCTCAAGGCTGTTCATGAACCTGTCTCAAGATGGTATGAAAGTGCTTAGGCTCGATTTGGCTCAAGTTCGGGTCTTTTTTTTGTAAGACGGTGCCATCCAATAACGCCTGCCAAGGAAGTGATGGGAAATGGTCATTGCGGACCATGTGAATAAATTTGAGAGTGCGCTTAGCGTCCATCCAATCGTGGATAAATTTATTAAAAACTGGTGCTCTCTGGGATTGCTTAGATTTTATTGTATCGAAGACCCCGGTTGATTCTCCCCAATGAACTAGAATAGAGCCGAAATCACTATCTTGAGCAAAATATTCTTTGAGCTTGGCGCTTTCTTGGCAAGTACGCAGTTTCTCTAGTAGTGCTTTTAGCGCCAAAAAAACCAGCGGGTTGTAAAATAACAGTTCAACTTCAGAGTCGGGCTTATCTAGAATGCGTTTTATACCTACTCCAGTCCCAAATGGCACTCGTTCTGATAGGCGACCAGAAATTACAATAATGGGTGCGCTTATCTGTTGAATATTACCGACCTTGGCGAGCTTGTTTAGTAGGTAAAAATCCTCCCCAGCACTGCGGCAAGGAAAACCTCTGACTGCGGCGTAAGCATAGGCAGAGATAGCAATGGTACTCCCTATTGTTGTATATGCGTAAGCTGAGGACGCAAATTTCAAACCCACGACATAGTAAAGTAGAGATGATTCATATAGCTGGCAGGCATGTTGGTGGGCTTGCGTTGTTTGATGTTGAAACGGATAAATGAAAGCAGAACACGCGTCATCGACATTGGTAACTACATCAAAATAGGAAGAAGGTAGTGAAACATCCGCATCTGTGCAGAAGATCCAAGGTGATTCGATTTTTTTGTTCACAATCAAGGAAAGCGCAATATCGGCTCCAATCTTTCTTGCTAATCCAACGCCCTGTTTCGGAGGTATAGGCATAGAACAACGATCAACTAATAATATTGAACGTCCCTCGGTATTGACTAGAAAAGAGAGGTTTTGATTTGCTCGACGAGTATGGGAATCGATTTGGATGTCTTTGATTAAATCGTGTGTTTTTTCATCCCCTGCTTTTGGCGAATTAACAATGAGAATAATTAATACATTCTTGTCTAATTGAAGCCAAACTTTTTTTAGAGATGTGTACTCTTCTTGATAGGCCGGGATGACAAGGCAGTTGTTGAATACATCTAGATTTAGCGCGTCAAAATGACGAACCTCAGGTTCAGCATATTTTTGTAAGTATTTTTCTATTGTAGCGTTTTGCGATGTATTCACTAGTGCAGTCGAGCCCGAATAGGTAAGTCAATCATTATATCAGCTTCAATTTTTAGCCATTCACTCCACCTAGAATCGACCTCTTCGGCTTCGAAATAGCTTGTCGCTAATGTTAAAAATAACGCATGATGATTTTGTTCTGAGCGGGCAAGGGTTCTATAAAAGGTAGCAAGCTTTTTATCTGAAATGTGATCAGCTATTAACTGAAACCGTTCTGTCCCCCGAGCTTCAATCACTGAGGCGCTGAGTAGTCGATCTAAAAAATATTCTCGGCTACCACGTCGAATTCGCTTAATGATCTGATTGACATAAAGGTCTTTTTCATCCGCTCCTGGGATGAGATTACGACTCACCATTATTCTGATCACTTGGCGGTAGTGATTTAATTCTTCCAGGGCTAAGTCAACCATTGTTTCCAACAAAAGTGCTTTGTCGGGATAGTGGGCAACCATTGAAAGCGCCATAGCTGAGGCTTTTCTTTCATTCGCGGCGTGATCAATAAGAAATTCATCAAAATTCTCTAGCACTTTTGTTAGCCAAGCCTCACTCGAATTGACAAGAAGAGGGTGCTTCACAAAATCTCCTGAAAAAATCGAGAGACCTCTTCGATTTCTTCCAGGCAAACTTGATGAGCCATGGGATAGTCAAACCATCTAACATCGTATCCGAGTCTTATTAGGTTTTCTCTAGAAGTTGCAGCTTTTATAATGGGTATCACCGGATCTTGTGTTCCGTGTGCCATCATAATGGGGATCGCCAAATTTGAATCAAGTCGTTCTTCACCGACTGCTTTGACATCGTGTAAATAGGTTGAAAGAGCAAGGACACCTGCCAATCGATGTGGGTGCCTTAAAGCGGTGTGAAGTGCAATCACACCACCTTGTGAAAATCCAGCCAGCAATATTTTTTCACTTTGGATGCCCCTTTCTACTTCTTGCTCTATTAATTTGGATACTTGGGTGGAAGAGATTTGAATGTCATTCCCTTCCTTAACGCCCCCTGAGGGAGCGATATCGTACCAGGCTCGCATTTCCTGCTCTCCATTCACCATACGAACAGGTGCATGGGGGAAGATGAATCGCACATGAGAGGAGTTGGGTAGCTTTAGCTCAGGGACGATGGGTTCGAAGTCGTGGCCGTCAGCACCTAAACCATGCAACCAAATGACGGTTGCTTGCGCATCTTCGCTAGGCTCAATCTCTATGTATTCGAGTAAGTTGTCGTTCATTGTTATCCCCACTAATAATTGGTGAGGCTATGCCTCGGTGGGCATAATATCGGCATCTATATGTAATACAAGTTAGTTTCCGAGAAGATAGATGTGAAACTGACAATGAGCTTCGGTGCGAGGAGCGTCTTAGGTGTAGATATAAACACTTAAGAGGAAAGTCCCGGGGAAGTCCAGCCCGACATTCTTGGTTTCGAGGTGCAAACAAGCCAGTTTCCGGTCAGATAGATCAATTTGGATAAATACTTCAGAAATATGCAGAAGTTAAATACGAATTTAGGTAGTGAGATGTTTTTAGAGCTTTTCAAAATCCACTTCGTATTGCCCTTCAACGGGAATTGAGCGATAGAGAATAGCGGATGGATAACTGGCATTAAGTAATTCGCTTAACGCTTTTATTTTTTTATCCGGCATTTTGAAACCAAAATATACCGCCTTTAGTTCTTTGGGTTCGAAGCTTAAATCCAGAAACCAATCTTCGGCATCTTCGCCGCAATCTAATTCGTCCTCTTGAAACACCTTTATATTCCGCCACTCTTTTTCTGAAGCTGATATTTTTGGCCTGCTAAGAAGCCGGTTTTCAAATGTGTCTATTACATCGGCACGCTTTATACCTACAAGGTCGTCGACTTGCTGCTTGACACTTGTGAGCAATGTTCTTATCCCTGTATATACAACCGGCTTGCTGTTCGATAAAGCCCCGTCTGTAGAGAACTTCAATGCCATGCCTCTATGGTTATCTGCATAGAGCTGCCAAGAAAGTGGATCTTTGGAGGTTTCTGATAAACAAATAATGCGAGAATGCTCAATAAGCTGTCTCCAAGTAGAGGCTATCTTTTTTAATTTCGCCGCCAATGTTTCTGGTGTTGGTGCCAATAGCTCTTTTAGTGCATCAAAAGCTTCCATTTCGTCTTTAAATCTTTCTTCTGACCTCCAACGTCGAATCGCCTTATACAAGGGGTGATTGGTATTCCCTGAAGGCATATCTCTCGAAAATATCATTGATACCGCAAATTTCAGCATTGCTTCGTTGATGGTTAAATGGTCAAAGTCTAATTTTGGGTCCTGTTTCGATGCCCAAGGTTCATCAAATAGCTCAAGCGAACTCCAGCGTAAACTGCTTGTATTTAGTATTTTTTCTGCTGTTTCAGTTGAAACGTACTTAACGAGTGATTCTGGCAAAATTCAATTCCTTGTTACCTAGGCTGCATGGCCCGCGTCATAAAGTCCTTCTTCTATTCAGTCTAGCAAATGATTGGAGATTCGCTTCTTCAATACTATTAGGAGATAACGCAGAGTTATTGCTCCCACAGCGAGCATGTGACTTAATTGGGTTTTGACCTAGGAGAAACGCAATGGGGCCATTAACAGGCGTAAAAATTATTGAACTAGCAGGTATTGGTCCTGGACCCTTCTGCGGAATGTTATTAGCAGATATGGGTGCAGAAGTTATTCGTGTGGATAGACCGAGCACGAGCAAAAGGCGAATGCCCGATGTATTGACGAGAGGACGAAAGTCGATTGCCGTTGATCTAAAGAGTAAAGAGGGTAAGTCAATTGTATTAAAGCTCTGTGAAGGTGCAGATGCAATCTTTGAAGGGTTTCGACCCGGTGTGACAGAACGCCTTGGATTAGGACCTGATGATTGTATGGGTGTTAATCCAAGTTTGGTTTATGGCAGGATGACAGGCTGGGGTCAAGAGGGACCTATGGCGCAGACTGCAGGCCATGATATCAATTACATAGCACTTTCAGGCGCTCTCAGTGCTATAGGTCCTAAAGGCGAAAAACCGGTGCCACCACTCAACTTGGTTGGAGATTTTGGCGGCGGTGGCATGTTGTTAGCCTTTGGCTTGGTTTGTGCCCTTTTAGAAGCTAAAAACTCAGGTAAAGGACAAGTTGTCGATACAGCGATGGTAGATGGTGCGGCAACATTGATGTCGATGTTCTATACGATGACAGCGGCAGGTATGTGGAAACCAGAAAGGGGCACGAATATGTTAGATGGAGGCGCTCATTTTTATGATACTTATGAGACTTCGGATGGTGAATATATTTCATTAGGTTCCATTGAACCGCAGTTTTATGCACTTTTGTTGGAGAAAGCAGGCTTAGATGTTGAAGAATACTCTGCACAGATGGATAGGTCTCGATGGTCAGAATATAAGGAAAAGCTGGAAGTGGTGTTTAAGTTAAAAACCCGCTCAGAGTGGTGTGACCTAATGGAAGGTACCGACGTTTGTTTTGCGCCAGTCTTATCCCTGACTGAGGCGGCCGAACACCCGCACAATAAGCATCGAGCAACCTTTGTAGAATCCGATGGTATGTTGCAACCAGCGCCAGCGCCTCGATTTAGCCGTACGAAACCAGAGTTAGGCCTGCCATCTCGGCTGGCAGGTGAGGATAGTCAAGAAGTACTCAAAACAGCAGGATATAGCGAGGTTGAGATAGAAGTTCTGATAGGTAGCGGTATTGTGAATATTGGAGGTAATTGAGCGAAGACTCAAAAAATCTGATAAATCAGTGGCTTTCGAACTCTTTGTAAAGCGGATAGTTAAGCTACCGGTCAGAAATATGACTTTTTTTACTAAAAACAGGGTTTTATTCGTTTTATTTCCCATTTTTTCCTGTAGAATTGCGGCCCTCCTAAACTGGCTCAGACCTGACGATATATATATGGTCTGCTAAGCTAATTTTTGCAGGGAGGGGTCAATTGCCTTCATTGGTCGTTTTTTGGTAAATCCATTTTTAATGCTTAGTTAGTTCTAATATGGCAAAGATTGGATGCCACGAAGTAAAGCGATTTAATATTGATCAATTCTTTTTCATTAATCAGATTATTATAGGTAAACCACATGAGCGTAGAATTACTTGATACCACTCGGTTTCACGGGTTTCGGGTCAGGCGTCAGATCGCTGGAAAGACCTACCAGGAATACTTTTCTTTAAAAGCAAATGGTAAGCGAGTTCGTGGCGCTGCGCGTGCGAAGATCAAGGCCGAAGCCGAAGATCGAGACGCAGTACTTGAAAAGCAACAGGCAAAAGCAAAAGCACTAGCAGCTAAAACTGCACTTTTTGATAAAAATGGAAAGGTTCGCGGCATTTTATTCAGGATGAAAACCGAAAAAAGCGGTACTCGGACTCCTGTTTTTCAAATTGGCATTATGTCGGCCAAAGTTGGGAAAATTGTCAATACCACCGTATCCATAAACCTTCACGGTCTAAAAGGTGCATGGGAAAAAGCTGTTGATTTCTATATTGACCACAAGAAAATATCAAAGCGTGCAAAGACTTTCAAAGAGTTACTTAGCGCCCAACCATCAAAAGCTCAGTTAGAAGCAATGAAGAGAAAACGCAAAAAGAAAAAGTAACTTTCGTTAAGTAAAAATTGAAAAGGGCCCATTTGGGCCCTTTTTTTGTATTGAATATTTTTTTAGTGCTATGGTCAGCAATCTTGAATTTTAAGAGTTCTGTCATGAGCTACAAAGAAGAATATGAACAATCCATCGATGCCCCAGAAGTATTTTGGCGCCAAAAAGCAACTGCTATCAATTGGTATCAATTTCCAGAAACAATTTTATCTAAAGATGAAAATGATAATGAAAGTTGGTTTGCTGATGGCAGGCTTAATACCTCCTACCTAGCATTGGATCATCATGTTAAAAATGGCAGAGGTGAACAGTTAGCGATTATTTATGATTCTCCAGTAAGCAATACCGTTAAAAAAATTACGTATCAAACCTTGCTGGATATGGTCGCGAAGTTTGCAGGCGTGTTGAAGTCCTTCGGGGTGGAGAAAGGCGATCGTGTCATTATTTATATGCCAATGATCCCAGAGGCAGTGGTTGGCATGTTAGCTTGCGCAAGATTGGGTGCGGTACATTCTGTTGTATTTGGCGGCTTTGCAGCAAAAGAGCTTGCAAGTCGAATTGATGATGCGAAACCAAAAGTGATTTTGTCCGCTTCATGCGGAATCGAATTTACAAAAATTATTCCCTACAAACCCCTAGTGGATGAAGCCCGCACTCTTGCAAAACATAAGTTTGGTCATCACATTATTTTACAACGTCCAGAGTGCCCTGCTGAGTTCGGTGAAGATGATGTAGATTGGAACGAAATTACCGCTAGCGCAAAACCAGAACCGGCACTTATTCTTTGTGCTACAGATCCCTTATATATTCTTTACACCTCAGGAACCACTGGAAAACCGAAAGGGGTAGTACGGGACAATGGAGGACATGCGGTAGCTTTACATTATTCCATGCAAGCTGTTTATGGCGCAAAATCTGGCGACGTATTTTGGGCAGCCTCGGATGTTGGTTGGGTGGTTGGTCATTCCTATATCGTATATGCGCCTTTAATTACGGGTTGCACAAGCATACTTTTTGAAGGTAAGCCGGTGAGAACACCCGATGCAGGAACGTTTTGGAGGGTGATTCAAGATCATAAAGTGAATATATTTTTTACCGCTCCAACTGGTTTTCGCGCTATTCGTAAAGAAGATCCCGAGGCCAAATTAATGACTAAGTATGATCTTTCTAGTCTTCGCACTTTGTTTGTCGCCGGTGAGCGAACGGATCCATCTACTTATTACTGGTTAAAGGAAAAACTCAAGATCCCCGTTGTTGATCATTGGTGGCAAACAGAAACCGGATGGCCGATAGCTTCAATGTTGATGGGATATGGCGGGGGAGAAACTAAAGCAGGTTCAGCAAGTTTTCCGGTACCAGGATATCAAATCCTGATTTTATCTGAAGACCATCAGATCTTACCAAGCGGAGAGGAAGGCGATGTTGTCGTGAAATTACCTCTTCCTCCTGGATGCTTGCCGACTGTTTGGGGAGACCATCAAAGATATCTAAGTTCCTATTTACAAAATCATGATGGGTATTTTCATACAGGTGATGGCGGGTACATAGATGATGATGGTTATCTCTTTATTATGGGAAGGAC
>JBLHIH010000100.1:0-13788 GCA_047616645.1 Flavobacterium sp.
GCCACCCCATGTCTCTGCACATACCTTAGTAATCGCCGCGGTTAGTGTTGTCTTACCATGGTCAACATGGCCTATTGTTCCTACGTTTAAATGCGGTTTCGTCCGCTCAAACTTCTCTTTGGACATTTGAATTACACTCCTCAATCACCAAGATATAACTATCATTACTTGTGGACCAGTGACTACCCATCACTGGATTATTTATCAAACTAACTTCTCGAAATCTTTAATCAAACTCTTTATTCAAACTTCTCAATCGAACTTCTCAATCGAATTTTTCATCAAACTCTTTCTTCATGGCCACTTAGGGCTTTCGTTCATCCTGGGTAAAGCTGGAGCTCATAACCGGATTTGAACCGGTGACCTCTTCCTTACCAAGGAAGTGCTCTACCGACTGAGCTATATGAGCATACACTTCCGTGAAACTGGAGCGGGTAGCGAGGATCGAACTCGCGTCATCAGCTTGGAAGGCTGAGGTTCTACCGCTGAACTATACCCGCCTATCACTTTAATAAGCTTTTAGAAACGCAAGTCTACAACGTCACTTCTTCCAGTTACTTTTTTACTCTTTGCAACATACTGCTCACATGCCTTTATTAACCCGATGTTCAAGACAATTTTCCCATCTAGAACAGTTTTCATACCACCCAAAAAAAGAACCTGCCCACCATAAATGGTGGAGGGGGGTGGATTCGAACCACCGAAGCTTACGCGTCAGATTTACAGTCTGATCCCTTTGGCCACTCGGGAACCCCTCCAAAAAGGAGGCGCTAGATTCTGCCCTTGAGTAAGGCGTATGTCAATAAAAACTCATCGTAAAGAAGTCCGCACCAGCACAAACATTTGCGCTGGCGTCAGACCAAAATACTGGTGCCGCCACCAAGAGTCGAACTCGGGACCTACTGATTACAAATCAGTTGCTCTACCAACTGAGCTATAGCGGCAAGCCTGCAAAAAACAGGAAGCGGATTGTATGCGAACTTTAGCTAGCTAGCAAACCTTAATCTTAAGTTTCTAGGCACTGAAGCTGTTTTTTTTTAATATCCGGATGATTTTCAACCAAAGCCTGCCAAGCGAGATCATCAATCTCTATATTTTCGCCGTCTAGGGGGAACATCCAGAGCTGCCTGGACAACCTAGGGATACCCGAGACAATCACTTTGTAACCATCCAACAACAACTTTGACTCAAGAGCATCGGCTGCTCCTTTGGTCGAAAACACACCCAACGAAATACTTAAAGCATCCGCGCCCTGAGTAATCACATAACTATCTATACCTTGGGACTTTAATTCGCGCAACTTTCTGAACGCGCCTTGCAGCGAGGCAGACCGAGGCAACATGACCCGATAATCACTCTCTCCCGTCATTACATCGAGCGCTTTCATCTCGACCATCAATTTAACAGCATTTATTCTATCTGCTGCATTCTGACCCAAGAATATGTCCACAAAAGGACCTATGACATCACAGGACCCACTTTCTTCGCCCAGTGTCGTCATCGGATTATTGACAACCAGCTCTAGCTCCCGATCTCTTAAGCTACCTCTGGAATTTTCACTTAACAGGTAAATCGACTCCACACCTGCAACACTGTCTCTCGCACTAAAAACTGTCTTTTGCCCATCATTCAACACTGCTTTATGAGCGAAATATGCTAAGTTGCACATCAAAAGCGCAATCAATATATATCTCATATTTTTTCAGCTCGGCGCAAGCTGACTTCTCCGGCATTAAAAGATCTTGTCCCCGAGATTGTTTTCAACACTAAATTCCCTTTCGCATCCACGCCCTGATCAACCCCTTCGACCAATATATCACCCATGATTACGTTTACCGCTTTGCCAAAGTGAGCATTAAAAGCACTCCAGGCATCTTGGTAGGGTCCAAAACCCGTAAGGGAGAATGATTCCAACTCAGCAATAATATTGGTTATGAGGCGAATCGCAAGCTCATTCCTGGAGACATTTAAGCGCGCCCCCGCTTGACTCCATTTCTGCTCAATCTCTTCAGCAGCATAAGCCTCCATCGCCAAATTTATTCCCACACCGATTACAGCGGGCAGCTTACCCTCTTTTGAGGCGCCAACTTCTATGAGAATTCCCGCTAACTTTCCATCATCCAAAAGCACGTCATTGGGCCATTTTAACTCGACTCCGGCAAGACCAACATCTCTTAGGCTCTTCGCCACTTGCATTCCTATCACCAAGCTAAGGCCGGCAATGCCAATACCTTGCGGTATTTGACATCCGAAGCTTAGATAGATGTTTCGCCCGAAGGGACTAATCCACTTTCTCCCTCGTCTTCCTCTACCAGCGCTTTGATGTTCTGACAAACAAATTGAACGGTTAAAATCACTGTGATCAATTTTACCCATCAAATAATCATTAGTGGATGAAATTGTGCGGAAGATATTTAGCTTAAGCGAGCATGGCAACTGGCTTAGTATTGCGTCTTTATCAAACAATTCTAAGGGAGGAGTGATCTGTAGATGGGATGAGATTTCTTGATAGCTCAATCCAAGAGATGTTAAGAGGTTTTTGTTTTCACTATTCGAAGGGATCGATTCACCGCTTTGAACAAGGGCGGCGATTAAAGAATCAATATTCATAAGATAATTTTCGCGAGAAAATTGCTGGAGCCAGACGGTACCGAAGTCGTTCGCGACCCCGGGTCGACCACCTACGTGCAAGGCAGGCTTGTATATCACTGACTAAATTTGGTGGAGCCAGACGGGATCGAACCGTCGACCTCCTGCGTGCAAGGCAGGCGCTCTCCCAGCTGAGCTATGGCCCCAGAACTTTCATGATTCTGGTGTCAGAGAATACTATCTTCTCTAACCTGGTAATTCATCTTCGCATTTTCTGCTGGTGGGTCTGGGTGGATTTGAACCACCGACCTCACCCTTATCAGGGGTGCGCTCTAACCAACTGAGCTACAGACCCCAGCAAAATGTATATCCGCAAGGTCAATTGCGAGGTGGCGTATTATACGCACGAGCGATCTATTTACAACGCCTATACAAACAAAATTTAAACTTCGCCAAGTATCAATAAATGATGGCTCTTCTTGCCCTTTTGTAAAATGTAATAATGACCAAACAGAGCTGTGTCAATATTTAACTCAAAATCCGGGTCAGCGATTTTTTCGCCGTTGAGAGATACCGCATTACCTTGTACTAATTTACGTGCCTGCCCTACAGTAATCTCTCCTCTGGGTGTAACTGCCAATCCGGAAGTGACGAGGGCGCTTAATATTCCAAGATCATCTCGCTTTACAATACTGCTAGGTAGTCCATCTAAAGCCAGCTGACTCAAATCATCCTTAGCTAGCTGGGCAAGTTGATTGGTAAATAGTGCGTTACTAATCCTCTCAGCTGCAGTCACGCCCTCTTCACCATGCACTAACTTCGTCACCGCTCGGGCTAGCGTTACCTGCGCACTTCTCTTACCAGGGTCTTCCTTCTGAGCGACTACGAGCGCCTCTATGTCAGCACTTTCAAGAAAAGTAAAAATACGGAGATAAGAGATGACATCAGCATCTGCGCAGTTACGCCAGAATTGGTAGAATGTATAGGGCGATGTAAGCTGCGGATCTATCCAGATCGCATTTCCCATGCTTTTCCCAAATTTTGTACCGTCAGAATTCGTAATTAAGGGATAAGTAATAGCAAATGATTGTTGGCCATTCATTCGTCTAACCAAATCAATACCTGCTGTAATATTGCCCCACTGATCACTACCACCCATTTGAATCGTACAGTTATGCGCTTTGTTGAGAACCACAAAGTCATAAGACTGCAATATCATGTATGAGAATTCGGTATAACTAATACCATTACCATCTTCCTGTAATCGCCTTTTGACGGTCTCTTTTTGGACCATGGCGTTTACGCTGAAGTGCTTTCCGATATCCCGGAGATAATCGATAATATTCAGCTTTTCCGTCCATTCGGCATTATCGACGACGATGGCCGCATTAGCGCCCTCAAAATCAAGAAAACGGCTTGCTTGCTCACGGATTTTCCCAACAAATTTTCCAACATCTTCTGCTGACTTTAAATCACGCTCTGTCGTCCTACCCCCTGGATCACCTATCATACCCGTCGCGCCGCCGACCAATAAAATGGGACGATGGCCCGCAAGCTGGAACCGCCTCAGTGCCAATAAGGGTACCAGATTACCGATATGCAAACTTTCGGCCGTAGGATCAAAACCACAATAAACCGTCTTAGAACCTTCCGATAAGTGCGCCTGCAAATCGGCCTTACTGCTTACTTGCGCAATCAAACCCACCGATTCCAATTGATCCAGCAGATCTATGTTAATGGTCATCAATTATTCCTATTTAGACAAAACCTTGAACATCATGTTATTTGTAGACTAGGTGTTCAATAATTAATCAGACTCATGTAGTCTACGCTTCCTCAGTCTCACTCTGTATAAAGGGCAACTTTGGCAGAGGTCGCCAAAATACAGCAGTTGAATATTTTTTCAAGCCGAATCTTAGCTAATTGAAATTAGCTAAGTGCAAAGCTTTGCAAACTTTACTAATTTCATATAAATTATGTAGTTAGCATCACTTTATTATAATTAACTAGAATAAGACTACCTAGCTTACTGCTTTATGAACAATTTTCCGAAAACGCACATCAAAATAATCATTGCACTGACGTTCAGTCTAGTCGTCGCAATTGTCGCCCTACCCGCAAGAAATGAAAATCAAACAGCAAATATGCCTATATCCCTCTCCATCAATACTGGCCCCATTGATACAGAATCTATTAATTCACGATCTACTGGCGCCACGCAGTCTGATTTAGGCCTGATGAAGGCAGCCTCCCCAACCACAGAATCTCAAAATAGTCCTCATCGTATCGCTATCCAGGAAGTCAAGTCACACTGGCGAGAGCTTATTGTCCAGTCAGGAAACAGCCTTTCTGGAATTTTTACAAAGCTTGGCCTATCAGCGACAGATCTACACAACATCATGAAACTAGGTCCTGATGTTGCAGTACTAGGTAAACTATTACCTGGCCAGTCGCTTCGCTTTCTATCCAATCAAAATGATGTTCTTTTAGGCTTACAGTACCAAGAATCAGTCCTCAGAAAACTCAATATAACGAGAACTGGAAAAACAGGACAGTTCACCGCCGCCTGGGACGAACAAGAACCCGAAATACTGATCTCTTATAAAACGGTTAACATAAGCAAAAAAAATCCTTCTCTTTTTCATGCTGGAAAAGCAGCAGGATTATCAGACAACCTCATTATGCAGCTAAGTGATGTTTTCCAATGGGACATAAGCTTTGCCCTCGACATACGAAATGGAGATACCTTCACCATACTTTATGAGGACATCTATGTTGAAGGTGAGAAATTTAAAGCGGGAACAATCCTGGCAGCTGAGTTCAATAATTTTGGCAAGCAACACACTGCAGTGCTCTATCAAAACGAAAAAGGTAAGAAATCTTATTTCACGCCGGAAGGTCGAAGCATGCAAAAGGCATTCCTACGAGACCCAGTACATTTCTCCCGTGTTAGCTCACGCTTTAACATGAAACGCCTCCATCCGATCCATAAGCGCGTAATGCCTCACAGAGGTATTGACTACGCTGCTAATCGAGGCACGCCTGTTGTCGCATCAGGTGACGGCAAAGTAATAGTTGCCAGAAGAAACAATGCCTCCGGCAGATATGTCGTCCTTAAACACGGCGAAAAATATACAACTAAGTATCTACATCTCTCAGCGTTTGCGAATGGAATACGCGCAGGAAAATCCGTCAAACAGGGCCAAATAATTGGATACGTGGGTTCAACAGGATGGGCAACTGCACCTCATCTGCATTATGAATTTCTAGTCAAAGGCATTCATCGAAATCCCAAGACCATAAAACTACCTAAGGCGGAGCCGATTAATAAGGCGGATTTAGGAAGGTTTAAAAATTTAACTCAGCCAGTAATTGCTCGATTACAATCCATTTCTGGCGCAACTTCTTATGCTTCTATTAAATCAAAGCGTATTAGCTCAAAAGGCGACTAAGTCACTTAGGGAACAAACTAAACGGCGAATGAGTTACCGCAACCACAGGTGGCGCTGGCATTGGGATTTGTGACTACAAATCTGGATCCCTGAAGATCTTCTTTGAAATCTATTTCAGCACCAACCAAATACTGATAACTCAAAGCGTCTACCACTAAACTGACTCCGGACTTTTCAATCAGCGCATCATCTTCTTCCGTATCTTCGTCAAAGGTAAACCCATACTCAAATCCAGAACAGCCGCCACCGGTAACAAAAACACGCAACTTTAGGCTTTCGTTCTCTTCTTCGTCAATTAAAGACTTCGCCTTCATCGCTGCTCGATCAGTGAATTGCATGCCTGTAGGCGTAAATGTTGTTGGTATGTTAGTCATGGCTATAAATATGGACTCAATAAAACGAAATACAAGGGCAGAATGTGGTTATGTTTACTCAGGCAATGCTTTTCTTCACAGGTGAGACAGCAGCCGTTAGACTTGGCTGAGGCATTTCTTTTGAACCATCTGCTTTTCCTTCTTTCTCATGAACAAGGTTGCCATCAACACGACTCCCCATGACCATCTCAATTAGGTTGTAGTAGATGTTTCCTTTGATTTCTGCTTTGGCAGCCAGCTCGATATGTTTATCGGAGTGAATATCACCAAACACTTTTCCGTTTACAATTACTTTCGGTACGCGAATATCCCCTTTCACACTGCCTTTTTCACTAATAGTGACCACGGCCTTAGAACCGTCTTGCGCGTAAATATCTCCTTTAATAGTGCCGTTTACTAATAAATGGTCACTAAAATGAAAGTCTCCCGATATTTCACAATTATTCGCTATTAGTGTCACGCCAGATTCACCACCAATTTTTTTTCCCAAAACAATTAATCCCCATCCAATTGCCAGCCAAATTTCTTCTCAAGCTGCTGGGCGTTTCCGCCTGAACTTTTGGCAACAATCACAAGCTCTCTAGGTGCAAACCCTTCCGGAACTGTGATCTTGCCCTCTATCTTCTGAAAATACCTAAACCGAAATCGAATCGGACCCAGATCATCACCACCGAATTCTTTTAATGACAGCCGGGCTTCTGATTCATCCTGTTGCCCAAGCAGATTAATTTCTACTGCGCCTTGGACAAAGCCATGCCTTTCAACTATTTGGGTAAGCAGTAAACCAAAGCTATAAGTACTAGGTTCTCCTGTTGCCTTCAAATCAAGACGCTCAATCCGTAGGCCCTGCTCTTTTACATTAGGAAGCATGACACCCTTATAAAACCGAATTTCTTCTTCGAGACCGGCAATGTTTCCTTCCAAATCCTCAATGGTTGTTTGAACTTCTTCGTTTGCTCTCGTATCAACCTTGCCACCAAGTTTCAAATCGGCAACTTGCTGGCGCATGCCTTTTACTTGCTTTACGCTATCACTCAATTGTACTCGCAATAAATCACGCTCTTCAATTACCTCCACGCGAGTGGCCAAGCCTTCTTTCATTCCATGATCGCAAGTTAACCAGCTAAAGGCGGCGACTGCAAACAAGCATACGCAAAATACCCCTGCCTTATAAAAAGGACGGTGGGGCACAACAACCATTTGATATTGCTTGCTGCCTTTTACCGCTGTCACGGAGAGATCCTATGTTTATTGAGGGTTTCACAGTTTATCAGAAAAATCCTCGTTACGAGAAATTGATTTCCGAGGTTACCCCTTAATTGTAGTAGAATTGAGACGATTAAATAGTCCTTGATTCATCTCATATCATCATACTTAGTTAGTGCCAGTCCGGAAAGTGGGTTATTCTGTTAAAGGTAGCAAACAATCGCTAGCACGAGATAATAGAATCAAACGAATACGAAGCAAGCCAGCTAATCTTCGTTTTCCATCACGAACCCCTTAAATCAAGAATTGACACAGTGCCTAATTTCACTTTAGCAAAATATTCAATAGATAATTTTCGCAGATCCTTGGCGTCAATCGATTCAATACCGCAATTTGCCTTACTCGGTATAGCATCAGGTCTAGCGACGGGACTCATTATTGTGGCGTTCAGAGCACTTGTAGATTTACCTCTACAATTTTTTCGAACACAAGGTTATGAGGATTTCGAGAATCTACCCCTAGAATATATTTTTTTGCTACCCCTCAGTGGCAGCATCCTATTGGCAATCTTATACAAATGTCTAAAACCTGATCATATAAGAGTGGGCGTCATCCACGTCTTTGAGCGCTTAGCCCGACATCAAGGTCACTTACCTTTGAAAAATGTCTTAACGCAATTTTTCGCTGGGGCAATAGCGCTCTCTACCGGTCATTCAGGAGGAAGAGAAGGCCCAGCAATTCATTTAGGAGCGGCTTGCAGTAGCTTACTTGGTCAATCCCTTAAACTACCCAATAACAGCATCAGAGTATTAGTAGGTTGTGGTGCCGCAGCAGCAATTTCAGCTTCTTTCGATACACCTATCGCTGGCGTGATTTTTTCAATGGAAGTCATCATGATGGAATATACGATTGCAGGTTTCATTCCAGTAATTTTAGCTGCAGTCACAGCATCTTTAATCACACAGTCTGTTTACGGCAATGACCCTGCCTTTGTTGTACCTGCGGGTGTATCTATGCAAAGCCTGTACGAGATCCCCTTTCTCATCCTACAAGGTGTTATCATCGGCACTATCGCAGCAATTTTTATTCATCTCGTCATGTTCATGAATAAACACGCACCAAAGACACATTGGCGCCGCCTTCTCCTCGCCGGTTTATGCACTGCTACTATCGCCCTAATTAGCCCTGCGATATTAGGTGTCGGCTATGATACCGTTGAAAGCGCATTGTCAGGTGAGCTAGTGCTTACTATTCTACTTGTGACGTTATTTTTTAAGTTAGTTGCCACTGCTTTGACGATTGCACTAGGCGTGCCAGTAGGCGTAATTGGACCAACACTATTTATCGGTGCTGTTTCAGGAGGTATTCTCGGTTCTATCGGCGCAATGTTTTTCCCTGAGCTTGCCAACTCTACTGCTTTCTACGTGATCTTAGGTATGGGAGCCATGATGGGTGCAGTTCTTCAAGCACCTTTAGCCGCGTTAATGGCAGTGATGGAACTCAGCCACTCCTCAGATATTATTTTACCCGCAATGCTCATTATCATCGTTGCAAACATGACGGCAAGCCACGTATTTAATCTAAAATCCATTTACATGATGCAGATGGATATGCTGGGTCTGGAATATCGACAAAACCCCCTATCAATGGCGTTAAACAGGGCTTCCGTAGCGTCAATCATGCACCGCAGTTACGAAAGAGTAAGTATGGTTCAAACGCGTGCAGCGTTAATTGCCTTGGTACAGAGGAAACCTCAATGGATCATCGTTGATGATGCTGAATTAAAAAAACCAGCCTACATATTGCCTTTAACGGATCTGGCTTCGGCCTTAGATGATCGAAATAAAGAACAATTTGATCTGAATGAGATTCCCGCCAGTCGGCGAGACCTTACATCCATTCTTCTTCAGGCAACATTAAAAGAAGCATACGACAAATTAGAAGAAACAGGCGTCCAAGCATTATATGTAAATCGCATTAGCGCACCACTGGTGGATTCTGTTGCAGGCCTGATACTCAAAGAGGATATAGAATCCTACTATCAAAGCTAAATATACGGCAATAATTGAAACCACCGTCAATGAATGGTTGAATGCCCACTTTTATAATTTACAGATTCACAAACAAAAGTTAAATAACTATGACGCGATCCAATACCTTATTTTCCGATGCCAAAAAAGTCATACCGGGCGGAGTAAACTCGCCTGTACGCGCTTTTCAGCGAGTGGGTGGTCAACCTATATTTTTTAAGAAGGCAAAGGGAGCCTATTTATTTGACGAAGACGACAATCAGTATATCGACTACATTGGATCATGGGGCCCAATGATCGTAGGACACAGCCATCCAACGGTTATTGGCAAAATCCAAGACATTCTCGGCAGCGGTTTAAGCTTTGGCGCGCCAACTGAGATAGAAACTATTTTGGCAAACAAAGTCTGTGACATCATGCAAAGCATAGAAATGATACGCATGGTGAACTCGGGTACCGAGGCAACCATGAGTGCGATTCGCGTTGCAAGAGGGTTCACCGGACGAGACAAAATTGTAAAGTTCGAAGGATGTTATCACGGCCACTCTGACGCATTATTAGTCAAAGCAGGCTCCGGCGCCCTAACTTTAGGTGAACCCGATTCTCTTGGTGTACCAAGAAGCACAGCCGAGCATACCATTACGTTAACTTACAACAACCTCGCTGAAGTGGAAAAAGTCTTCGCAGAAATCGGCAACCACATCGCTGCAGTTATTGTCGAACCGGTTGCAGGCAATATGGGCTGCGTGCCACCTGTAAATGGTTTTTTAGAGGGTTTAAGATCAGCATGCGACCAATCCGGCACGGTTCTTATATTTGATGAAGTCATGACCGGTTTCAGAGTTGCACTTGGCGGTGCCCAAAGTCTCTATCAAGTAAAACCTGATTTAACGACCTTGGGTAAAATTATTGGTGGCGGCATGCCAGTGGGCGCCTTTGGTGGACGTAGAGACATCATGAGCGTTGTCGCCCCCCTTGGCGGGGTATATCAAGCAGGCACACTTTCAGGAAATCCTATTGCCATGACCGCAGGCCTTGCCACTTTAGCGCTAATCGAAGAAGACGGTTTTTACGATCTCTTAAGTGAAAAGGCGAAATACCTTTGCAGCGGGCTTCAGAGCTTAGCGAATGATGCAGGAATACCATTTAGCACAAATCAAGTCGGCGGGATGTTTGGCTTTTTCTTTACCGCCGCCAACCCAGTGACAAGTTTTGCTCAAGTGATGAATTCAGATACGAATCATTTTAATAAATTCTTTCAAGTAATGTTAAAAAACGGCATTAACCTGGCACCTTCACCTTTTGAATCAGGCTTCGTCTCATCCGCTCATCAGATGTCGGACCTAGAACAAACCTTAGACATCGCAAAGCAAGCTTTTGCCTCACTATAAAATACCCAACTTACTATAAACGGAGAAATCCATGAAAAAATATGATGTCTATGGCATCGGAAATGCTTTGGTCGATACCGAATATGAAATTGCTGAAAGCTTCATTTCCAAATCTGGCTTAGGTAAAGGTCTGATGACCTTGGTTGATGTCGATGAAAGACATCGAATTATTCAATTGTTGGCAGAAGAATACACCGTCAACAATCAGTGTGGTGGAGGCTCCGCTGCAAATACCATGGTCGCTATTTCGCAATTAGGTGGAAGAGGTTTTTACAGTTGTAAAGTGTCCAATGATGATGTGGGTGACTTTTTTATGGCTGACCTCAAAGCCGCAAATTTACACACCAATCTTGACAGCGGCAGAGAATCGGGCGTTACTGGTCAATGTATATCTATGGTGACTCCCGACGCCGAAAGAACGATGACCACACACTTGGGCATCAGCGAATCTTTATCTGAATCAGAATTAGACGAAGTTTCTCTCAGAGAATCTAATTACCTTTATATTGAAGGCTACTTGGTGACCTCTCCAAGCGCGCTGGCGGCAGCGCTAAAAGCACAAAAGATTGCCCATGATGCTGGCGTAACTGTCACCATCACACTCTCAGATCCAGCCATTGTCGAACATTTTAAAGGTGCGTTTGATCAGTTTGCAGAAGGTGGGATTGATTTAGTTTTCTGCAACGAAGATGAGGCGATGATTTGGACAGCAAGTGCAAACCCAAGAGAGGCATTCAAGAAATTACAAACTGTCTGCAAAAAGGTTTCCATGACATGTGGAGCAGATGGCGCGATGGTTTTTGACGGTAAAGAAGAGTTCATTGTACCCGGCATTCCCACCAAAGCAGTTGATACAACTGGAGCAGGGGACATATTCGCTGGGGCATTTTTATACGGCATCAGCCAAGGCATGAATTTCGAAAAGGCGGCTACTCTTGCCAATAAATCAGCCTCCCTACTCGTATCAGGATTTGGAGCTAGACTAGATGTGAAAGCGATAAATGCCCTAAAATAACCCAAGTTGGAGATCGGTAATTTGCGCCAATGATGTCGACTTAAAAGACAGAATCGCATCGGCTATTGGCGCCAATTGTCTATCTATATAGAATTGATAGTCTACTTTCCCTTTTAAATATCGTTTGGGTTCAGCACCATTAACCGTCATGACATATTCAACCCAGGATTTCTTACTAAGAGAAGTATCGAATCCGCGCTTTTGTCTTTCGTTTTCTTCTATTCTTGCCGCCTTTACATGGGGCGGCACGTTTTTTTGGTAGTCTGCCAAATTGCGTCGTATGCGCTTTCGCAGCACTAAGCTATCATCCCACTGCCCAGCCAGAACCTGCCTCACCCTATCTTTGACAAACTGCTCGTAAGGCTCGTTATTAAAGATCTTTTCGTAGAGCTCGCGCTGAAAATCTCGAGCCAAGGGACTCCAATCACTACGCACTGCCTCCAACCCTTTGTAAATCATCTCGAAACCATCGCCTTTAGGAACCATGCCTGCATATCTTTTCTTACTCCCTATTTCGGAACCACGCACTGTTGGCATTAAAAAACGAGAGAAATAGGTTTCATACTCGACTTCGAGACAGCTTTCAATTTGATATTGAGTCGCCAAATAGTCCCGCCACCACTTGTTTAGAAAAGCACTTTCTGAAAGACCTACCTCATCAGCCTCTTCTTTGTTATTTACATCGTTCAAAAGAACAAAGACGGAGTCTGTATCGCCATAAATAACATTCAAGCCACGCGCTTCTAAAATGTCACGCGTCTTTTGCAAGATTTCATGACCCCGCAAGGTAATCGAACTAACTAGGCGAGTATCAAAAAACCGACAACCCGAGGTTCCTAAGACGCCATAGAAAGAATTCATGATAATTTTTATCGCCTGAGACAAAGCTGCCTCTTGGTTTAGCTTGGCTTGATCTCGCGCCTCCCATAAAGATTGGATAATCTCAGGAAGAATGACCTTATGCCTAGAAAAATTAGCGCCACCAAATCCCGCTATAGCATCTTCTTCCTCTCTTCCGGCGGCCATCGCTAATGGATCGACATTAAAGGTGCGGATAATGCTGGGATACAAACTCTTAAAATCCAATACAATGACGTGATCGTAGATTCCAGGTTTTGAATCGAGGACAAATCCACCAGGGCTTGCAGCGCCAACTTTATCATCGGAACTAGGCGCTATCATTCCTTGGCGATGGAGGCGAGGCAAATACAGGTAATCAAAAGCCGCGACGGATCCTCCTGCTCGATCTAGGTCCAGCCCAGTTAAATGACTTCTTTCAATCGCAAAATTGATCAAATTTGTACGCTCAAAAATTTCCGTAACAAGCACACAATCCTCAAGATTATATTTGGCTAGCGCGTCCTTATCTCGCTTGAACAGATCACGAATCTCAGTTGCCTTATCATCAACATCGTCGATGAGTTTTCCTCTGCCAAGAAGTTCACGGGCAACGTTCTCAAGGGAGAAACTCTCAAATTGATAACTTGCGGTTCTAAGCAACTCAATTCCATCTAAAACGACGCGTCCTGGCACCAGTGCAAATTGCTTTTCATTACCCGTGAAACCGCCAGCGGCATTACGCTGCATACTAGATCGCCAGTATACTTTTTCACCCCCACGGCCCAATCGAAACTCAATCAATAATTCATCACATCGAGATTGTAAAAAAACAAGATCAAACCCAACGACATTCCATCCAATGATCAAATCTGGATCACGCGATGCCATCCA
>JBLHIH010000101.1:0-13759 GCA_047616645.1 Flavobacterium sp.
AGATGTAGTCGAGAGAATGAGCCTAAAGCTTAGGTGGAAGATTTATACGAACTACAATAATAATTTAAGCAGCTTTAGCCGCGTAAAAACGAGATAACGAATATGGAAACATCCACTCAATCCCAAACCTCTCTGCCTCCTGAAGGCGCTGTAAATTACCTTTGGAATGAGGATCTAGCGCCTACAAAGCCGGAAGAGCGCACCTGGACGTGGGTGAATATCGCAGCGCTGTGGGTCGGTATGGTAATTTGTGTACCGGCATACTTACTTGCGTCGGGTCTCATAGCGCAGGGAATGAATTGGTGGCAAGCGATACTGACTGTATTCCTGGGTAACTTCATTGTCATGGTACCGATGTTATTGATTGGGCATGCTGGCGCAAAGTATGGGATCCCTTTTCCAGTCTTACTAAGAGCATCTTTCGGCACAGTGGGTGCGAGATTACCTGGGCTATTACGGGGTCTTGTCGCGTGTGGCTGGTTTGGCATCCAGACCTGGGTCGGTGGTTCAGCTATTTATCATATTTTAAATGGGCTCACAGGTTCTATGTTTGCCGGCGAAGCATTGCCATTTTTAGACATTGATGCTGCGCAATTTGTATCTTTTCTGGTTTTTTGGGCGATACAGGTATTTTTCATTCTTCGAGGAATGGAGTCAATTAGATGGCTTGAAACCCTTGCCGCGCCAGTTCTTTTGGCCATCTGTTTTGGCATGTTGTATTGGGCCTACACCAGCGCTAATGGCTTCGATGCGATGTTCGCAAAAGAATCTGCATTTGTAGAAGGGGGCGCAAAAGAAGGGCAGTTTTGGCGAGTCTTTCTGCCGAGTATTACTGCGATGGTGGGATTTTGGTCAACACTCACTTTAAATATACCGGATTTTACGCGTTTTTCTAAAAGCCAGAAAGATCAAATTATCGGTCAGGCCATTGGTCTGCCATTGCCGATGGCCTTGCTCGCCTTTATTAGCGTCGCGGTTACGATGGCAACGGTAGTGGTATTCGGTGAGGAGATTTGGGATCCGCTTGAGATAGCGGGACGTTTAGGTGGTGGAACAGCGATTTTAGGCTTATGTATGTTGTTGGTGGCAACACTCACCACTAATTTAGCTGCTAATGTCGTCGCACCCGCTAACGGCTTTTCTAACCTGTCGCCAAATAAGATATCTTTTAAAATGGGCGGGTTGATTACCGCTGGCCTGGGTATAGCCATGATGCCCTGGAAACTTCTTGATTCAGCTGGATCCTATTTGTTTGTATGGTTAGTAGGGTACTCCTCTCTACTGGGGCCTATCGCCGGCATATTGATAACGGATTATTTCTTCATTCATAAGTGTAAATTGAATGTGGAAGATTTATATAAGAGAGAAAAGTCCTATGAATTTACTGGGGGGTGGAATCCAAGTGCCATTATTGCCCTAGTGATGGGTATTGCACCGAATGTCCCCGGCTTTTTCTTTGTTGCGGGCGTGCTAGAAAGCACACCAGTATTCTTTCAAAGGGTCTATGACAATGCTTGGTTTGTTGGGGCAATTGTTGCCAGTTTGACCTATTACTTACTGATGTATCGTTCATTTGGAAAGCAGCAAGATAGTTAATAGATTTTGTGTACGCTAAATTTAATATTTTTCAGCGCCTTTTTATCAAGACCTTCTATCACCTTGATTGCAGAGATTCTCCCTGATCTGGCATCTACTTTTTGTCTATAAAAGGCAGTGATGACGTTTTCATATTGAGGCGTGGTAAAAGATAAAGCTGATTGGAAATACTTTTTTGCTAATTCAGCGCTTAATAAAGCATCTGATCGACATAAATGATTTTGGATGACGAGGCCATTTGTACTAACGCGGCTATCGAGTGTTGTAAGCCATGGTTCATCGCATTTAAAGGGACGAATAGGGTCATCGTTTGAATCAATAAATAAATCATCTATGAGAACATCAAATCGTTTTTGCGATTGATTTATCCATCTTAGTGCGTCCGCTTCTACAAGCTTTATGTTTTTCGCCTTCAGATTAAAGAAGCGTTTCGCAATGTTAATGTGTATAGGATTAAGTTCGATTCCTAATATTTCTCTTGGTGATAAAAGATGTTGCAGTTGGTGTATTGCACTTCCTCCACCCACACCCAGCATAAGTACAGAGGGAGATTGACGTAGATCTGTGAATAGTGAGGGAATGCTCAACAGATCCCAAACACCGCCAGTGAATAAACGAATTGGGCTATATTGAGTATGAAATGCACCGTTAGTATAGAGACGAAGTGATGACCCAGCAGATCTTACTTCGTACAATGTTAGGCCGTCCTTGTATTGCCAGATGATGGCCACAAAGGTGTCTCCATAATTAATTTCGACATGATAGGATGATTTGTATAGAACTAATACACCCTTAGATGAGCAAAGATCAAATGCACTTTGACTATTCAGCGCTTAATATCAGACATGATTTACCTGAAGCTTACCGAGAAGCCTGGTTAAAAATTGCCAGTCCGGGTAACTGGTGGAAAGGTGAGGATAGGGTGGCTATTGCAGCCGAGGTTAGGGCTGCGAGAGATTGCTCACTTTGTGCAGAACGAAAGTCTGCTCTTTCGCCTTTTTCCGTGAAAGGCCAACATCAAGCGACGACAAATTTGCCCGAAGTTGCGATCGATGCTGTTCATAGGATTGTCACAGATGTTTCACGCTTAACGAAGACTTGGTTGGAAGATTGCGGTGAACAAGGCTTAAGTAAGGAGCAGTACATTGAATTGTTAGGTATTGTTGTTGCCGTTATTAGTATTGATGCTTTTCATAGGGCGCTAGGCATTGATGATGAAAAGCTGCCAGAGCCGATTGCTGGCGAACCCAGTTACTACTTGCCTACATCTATTGTCGAGGGAGATGCTTGGGTTCCTGTAATCCCGGCTAGTGCAGCAAAAGGTACTGAGTCAGATCTTTATGGTGGCCAAAAGCAAACGGGTAACGTGTTATCAGCAATGAGTTTGGTTCCAGATTCAGTTCGTTTATTAACAACGCTAGCTTCTGTACAATATTTGCAAGCAACTGATGTCATCAATCCATCTATGAATGGCGGGCGAAAAATTTCTCGTGCCCAAATGGAATTGTTAGCAGGACGTATATCGTCTCTGAGTTCCTGTTTTTACTGAACTTCCTCACACGCATTGATGCTTCGTGAAAGCAGCAAGTTAGAAGGTAGGGAAGTTAATCTCCAGGTGCTTGCAAATGGTGGCCAAACCGAGGCGAGTACGAAAGGTTTACCTGCGGAAGAGGCCCTACTCGCATTTGCGGAAACAGCGCTTCTGTTTGATAGCAATGCAACCGAGTCTGCTAGGGAAAAGTTAATTGAGCAAATTGGTTATGATGCAATGATTGATTCGGCCTGTATTATCGCCAATTTTCAACGTATGGTTCGAATTGCTGATGCAACAGGAATCCCTCTTGATACCCCCGTCGCAATGGTAACAGCGGATATTAGAGAAGAGCTGGGTATTAATGCGTTTGGATCGGCTGAAAGTACGAAGCCTATTACAGGAATAAAAAAGTACTTCGGTTTGCTTCTGGGCAAGGCCTTACCTTTTGTATTTAGACAAATGGCGAAGCGTCAGGCGTAACATGTTAAGTATTCAAGCATCTGTATAAAACACCATTTCAAAAATCAGGATAAATTTAATGAAAAGTAAGGTCTTTGTGGTTGCGCTAGTCGCTTTGTTGGCAGGCGCGTTTTTCTATTTTGACTTCGGGCAATACTTTAGCTTGGAATATATTAAATCCCAGCAAGCCGAATTAGACCTACTAGTGCAAGAAGACCCTGTGACTAGCGCAATGGCATTTTTTGCCGTCTATGTTGCTGTCACCGCTTTATCTTTGCCGGGTGCGGCAATAATGACCCTCGCCGCTGGCGCAATATTTGGTGTGGCCTGGGGTCTACTCATCGTATCTTTTGCATCAACGATAGGCGCGACCTTAGCCATGTTGGTATCTCGATTTGTTCTTCGTGAACAGGTCATGCGCAGCTTTGGAGATAAGTTAAAAGCAATAGACAAAGGCATTGAAAAAGACGGCGCATTTTATCTTTTTACCCTTAGGTTGGTTCCAGCCTTTCCATTTTTTGCCATTAATTTATTGATGGGACTAACAAAAATCAGTGTCCCTGTATTTTTTATTGTCAGTCAGATTGGCATGCTCGCAGGCACGCTTGTATTTATTAATGCAGGTACACAACTATCTCAAATTGAATCACTGAGTGGAATCTTGTCACCAACGCTTATTGGATCATTTGTATTGTTAGGTATATTTCCTTTGCTAGCGAAGAAAATAATTGAATACATTAAAGCGACTAGAATTCTACGCGCTTATCCCAAGCCAAAAGCCTTTGATCGTGATGTTATTGTTATTGGTGCTGGCTCCGGAGGATTAGTTGCTGCGCTTATCGTTGCTACTGTTAAAGGTAAAGTGACGCTGATAGAAAAAGATAAGATGGGAGGAGATTGTTTAAACACTGGTTGTGTACCCAGCAAGGCCATTATTCGCTCAGCCAAATTAGCAGCAGATATGAGGCGAGGCCCCGACTTGGGTTTTAAATCTATGCTCCCGGATTTTGAGTTTTCGGAAGTGATGGCTAGAGTACAGCGCATTATCAAAACGATTGAACCCCATGATTCTGTGGAACGATTTGAAGGATTCGGCGTAAATGTTGAAATTGGCGTGGGAAAAATATTGTCGCCGTATACGGTAGAAATAAATGGCACTGTTTTAACGACAAGAAATATCATTATTGCTACCGGTGCAAGGCCATTTGTACCACCCATCAAGGGAATAGATGAGATTGACTATTTAACCTCCGATAATCTTTGGGAACTTAAAGAGAAGCCGAAGAGACTCGTTGTATTGGGCGGCGGACCGATTGGAACGGAACTAACGCAAGCATTTAGTCGATTGGGAAGTGACGTCACTCAAGTTGAAGCCTTACCGCGAATTCTAAACCGTGAAGACCCCGAAATATCCTTGCTGATGACGAAGAAGTTGCAATCTGAAGGCGTCAATGTCTTGGTCAATACGATGGCGACTGGAGTAGAAATAGTCGATGGAGAAAAGCGTTTGTTGCTAAAGTCCAACGATGAGCAAGAGCATATCGTCTTCGATGAATTACTTGTTGCCGTAGGTCGAAAAGCGAATGTAAGCGGTTTTGGTCTAGAGGAATTAGGTGTTGAAATTGCGCCCCAAGGCACGGTGGTCGTAGATGAATACTTAAAAACAAACTTCCCTAATATCTACGCCGTGGGCGATGTCGCAGGACCCTATCAATTTACGCATACCGCATCTCACATGGCTTGGTTTGCTGCAGTCAATGCACTATTTGGCACGTTTAAGAAGTTCAAAGTAGATTATCGCGTTGTTCCCTGGGCAACGTTTACATCGCCAGAAGTGGCAAGAGTCGGGATTAATGAAAGTGAAGCAAGGGAACAAGGCATTGATTTTGAAGTGACAACGTACGACATATCAGGATTGGATCGTGCGCTAGCGGATGAAGAGGCTAACGGTGTCGTGAAGGTAATAACACCCAGGGGAAAAGATAAAATACTGGGTGTTTGTATTGTTTCAGATCACGCTGGTGATTTGATAAGCGAATATGTATTGGCAATGAAGCATGGTTTGGGCTTAGGAAAAATCATGGGCACTATTCATATCTACCCTACATTAGCAGAGATGAATAAGTTTGCTGCCAGTGAGTGGGCTAAAGCCCATAAACCAGATTGGGCAATTGATCTTGCGGAAAAGTACCATCGTTTCAGAAGAGGGTGATGCTCTAAGATTTGTTATCAAACTCTGCCGTTTTTAAGTCTACTCACAATGTCCTCGATATCTTCTTTTGAAAAAGAAGGGGATGGGTCAACTTGTTTTACCGTGTTTATCGTGAGCTTCAATTGTTGGGTGTAACGTCGGCAATGCTCACAGATAAAAATGTGTAGATAGTAGTTAAATTTCTGTGAAAAACTTGTGTTCCCCCTCAAGGTGATCACTTGCGCTTAAGGCTAGTTCTTTACATGTTTGCATTGTATGCCCACCAATTATCGCTCAGCATTTTACGCCTCGTCCTTCTATTTTGTCCTCTATTAGGAAGTACCACATTTACCCGTAATTTGAAAATGTTCTATCACTTGAAAAAGCTTGTTTCTTGCGCGGTGAAGTAATACTCGAACATTAGATTCGCTAACATCCAGAATTTTACAAATATCTTTTAAAGAATAACCCTGCCGTTCCTTTAAATTCAGCGTTGCAGCCTGCAAAGTAGGCAGTGCTTCAATGCAGATATTTAAACAGTGAGCAAGTTGATCACTGGACAGTAGGGCGTCTGGCGATGCGGCCTCCCACTCAATAGGGAAGCTTGACCAGTGCTCTGTTGTGTCAAAGCGACTCAAAAATTCTGGGTCATTCTCGGTCAAAGAGGCTAAAGAACTTGTTCGTTTTCTTTTCGTAATCGTGTCTTCGCCTCATTGGCGACAATGGTGAGCATCCACGTCTTTAGTTTGCTGCGGTATTGGAGCTTTGGCAGTGCTTTGAGTACTGAAAACCACGCTTCTCGGACGACTTCGTCAGCAATTTTTTCTCCAACAATGCTGCGAGCAAGGTACAACATGGATGATTGATACTTCGTTACGGCGTAGCGATAAGCCTTTTCATCTTGTTCTAACATACCCGCAATCAAAGCATGCTCTGTCTTGTATTCTAATTCGAGGTTTGGATTAAGCATGGCCTGAAGATTACTTCCAACTGTGAGCCGTTATTAAATCAGTAAATAAAGTCAGCGAATGTTAACTTATTCATGCGTGAGCCCGCTAGTGGATTCAATATTACGCTGATGCATACTGTTTTTATTATCTAATATCTATTAAAGGAGCGACACAAATGCGAATTGGATTGAATATAGGGGCCTCAGAAGGTCCAGATGGCACAATAAGTGGGCTAATAAAAATTGCCCAAGATGCTGAGGCTAGAGGTATTGATAATCTGTGGATGGCCAATATATTCGGACTTGATGCGATTTCTACCTTAGGCATGATTGGATATGCAACAAAGAAAATTGGCTTGGGAACGGCGGTAACGCCTACCTATACTCGGCATCCCACAGCGATTGCTCAACAAGCCATGACGTCAGGTGCGGCCTCTGGTGGGAGATTCTCCTTAGGCATAGGCTTATCTCATCAAGTTGTGATCGAGGGTATGTTTGGTTTTTCGTACGATAAACCAGCGAAACATATGAGGGAATACTTGAGCGCGCTAGGTCCACTACTAAATGGAGAGATTACCACTTTCAAAGGGGAGCAATTCAATATCAATAATGTGAAGATAACCATTCCTGAGGCGAAGCCCGTACCCCTATTAGTAGCCGCCTTAGGCCCAGTCATGTTGAACTTAGCTGGGAAACTAGCCGATGGCACTATCACATGGATGACTGGCCCTAAAACACTTGAAAACCATATCATTCCCACCATTGGTAAAAGTGCTGAGACGGCAGGTAAGCCAACGCCAGTGATTGTTGCTGGGTTTCCGATGGTTCTGACGAATGATGTAGAAGCAGCAAATAAAGATATCGATAAAACATTGCAAATATATGGTCAATTACCATCATACCGAGCAATGTTAGACAGGGAAGGGGCAGCGGGTCCATCTGACCTTGCGTTTGCTGGTGATGAAACTCAATTGAGATCACGCTTACAAGGTTTACGAGATATCGGTGTTACAGATTTTAGCGCCGCTATCGTGACTTCAGATACTGATGCATATGAAAGAACCGTTGCTTTCCTAGCAAGCGAGACTAGCAGCGCGTAGATCATGCAATTGTCCTCCTATGCGGCGATTTTATCAGTATCTTTTAATCGACTGATGGCTTGCCGCAATTTCTTTTCGAAATCAGCGTTAAGGAATTTATTCTCTGCTAAATCAAAAACTTGATGAAAGCTCGGGATCGATAAACTTGCTTTTAAATCAGCGCCAAAATGAGGCGCTGATTCAACTGCATTTGCCAGCACACCAGAGGCCCCACCAGGTCCCGGCGATGTAGAAAGATAGACGACAGGCTTGTTCTGAAAGACCTTACTGTCTATGCGTGATACCCAATCAAATAGATTTTTGTACGCTGCAGTATATGAGCCATTGTGTTCTGCAAAGGAGACGATAATCGCATCTGCTTGAGAGATTTTTTGGTGGAAGATTTGAGCGGGTTCTGGCTTACCCAAATTGTCCTCTCTCTCGTCACTGAATATAGGCATTTCATAGTCATGTATGTCGAGTGTCTCAATTCTCGCATCCCTGAGTATATTTGCGGCATAGTTTACTAATGTGCGGTTGATAGATTGTTTATTGTTACTGGCCGCGAAGGCTAAAATGTTCATAGGGTCTTCCTTACACTATTTTATTGAAGTTTGTTTATTGGCTTGAAAAGTTACGTTGTTCTGGTAAATCACTGAGGTACTCTACAAATTCCACTTCATTTTCATCTGGGTCCATGAAATAGACATTCTTACGCCAAGGGTCCTCCGCACCGGGTTTCGCAATGCCAAACCCTGCCTCTCCCAAACGTTCGATAAGCGCATCGAGGTTGCCACAGACAAATGCGAAGTGGCCAAGTCCAGAATCGTGACCGCTTAAATCTCTGTTATTGCCGATCCCATTATCTCCAAAAGCCAAATACTGAAAATCGTCACCAAAGTGGACCCATGTTCTTGGCTTCTCAGACCAAGTACCTGCCCCTTCTGTTCGAATTCTCCAATGTGGGAAGGCGGCCCTGTAAAATTTTAACGTGCGTGGGATGTCACTAACGACTAAGTTCAAGTGCTCTAAATAAATCATAAAGTGTTCCGTCTTTATTTATTAAATGTGATTAACGAGGAGCATGGTAATACCTCAACCATACTTGAGGTAAAGCGCTTTATTTATTAATATAGTTTTTATTTTAGGATGAATGATGTCGGTAGCCACGTGGAGTGTAGGTAAGGTAGCGGCGCGCTGTGGCGTCAAAGTTAGCACCTTACATTTTTACGAACAAAAGGGACTGATTAGGAGTTGGCGTAATGCAGGTAATCAACGACGTTATAAAGCCGACGTACTTCGCAGAATCTCGATAATCAAAGCAGCACAAAAAATGGGAATTAGTTTAGAAGGGATTAAACAAGCTTTTGCTACATTGCCGGATCAACGAACCCCTAACGTTAAAGATTGGCAGAAACTTTCAAATAGTTGGAAAGATGAGCTTAATGATCGTATTGCCTATCTTGAGAGATTACGTGATTCTCTAACAGGTTGTATAGGCTGCGGTTGTCTTTCGATGAAGAACTGCCCTATTTATAATAAAGATGACAAGGTAGGGGAAGAGGGTACCGGCCCAGTGATACTGGACCGTGGAAGATGAATTCTTCTAAGGCTTTACAAAAGCTCTGACGCAGAACTGATGACTTTGTTTACCATGCCGTATTCTATTGCCTCTTCAACACTCATCCAATAATCCCGATCAGTATCCTTAGTGACTTGTTCAATGGATCGGCCGGTTTCATCTGCGATGAGTTTGTTGATTCGCGCTTTGGTCTTTAAGATTTGTTCTGCTTGAATACTGATGTCTGTTGCATCTCCCCGAGAACCGCCTGATGGCTGGTGCACAAGGTATCTAGTATTGGGAAGGGAGTATCTGTTTTCCTTTTTTGCAGCCAAATAAATTGTGGTTGCTGCACTTGCAACCCAACCGGTACCAATCACTTTCACTTCTGGTTTGATAAACTTAATCATGTCATAAATGACATCTCCAGACTCCACATGTCCTCCAGGAGAGCTAATATAGATAGTAATGTCATCATCACTATGTGCAGCTAGCGCGAGTAATTGCTCGGTGACGAGGCGGGCAATTTTTTCATTGATCTGACCAAATATAGAAATCGATCGAGATTTAAATAGCTTTTCATCCAGAAAATTATGCACTGGTGGACTAACTTCTGGTTTTTCATCGTTCATCATTTCAGGTATTCCTTTCTATTGCAGATCTCTCCAAATGGCAGATCTCTCTTGATAACAAATTTTAGTGTTTATTGAACCAAATCATTTAGGTACTACATGCGTTCGATTTATATGGGGTCGCAGATGGCTAATTACAAGTCGTATCTACTTGCCCGCCCCAGTTCATAGTAGATAGTTCATATTAGATGAAATTGAACCAAGTATAGGTTCCATCCGTAGAAATTAATATGCTTACTAATGAGAGAGGTCAGTATCTAGAGACACTATAGGATTCTAGGCATGAGAGTTACAGGGAGAATATAGTCAATTGAATAAGAAATACTTTCAATATCATCAAATAGTAGATCATTTTCTGGGTAGATCGGCGTCCACCCAACATGATGTAATTTCTTCAAATACAGCAGACGCTAGGATAAAGGCCGCTTTTATTAAAGTGCTTGAGGAAGAAGGTCTTCAAGAGGAAACTCCCAATTCCACGCGAAATTGTGAGTATTGATTGAGCTAAACTGGGCTCAATAGTATTCTCTGTTGAATGAAAATCATGAACAGAGATTCGAGATGATTAATTTTGACAAGAAATCGCTTTTCTTCAATATTTTGCCGCGACCTTTCCTCTTTACCGATATATTGTTTCCATCCTTATTTCTTTCCTTTTTCCTATCGTTGCTCTTATCGTTGCTCTTATTGCTGCTCCTATCCTCAAAAGTACAGGCCGATTCAACAGTGCTATCTGCTATTGCATCTGCGCCATCTGCCGATCGCATTGAGAAAGATATCCAAAAACTGGTCAGTTTCGGAACTCGCCATACTTTGTCTGATACGACTTCTGAGACACAAGGTATCGGGGCTGCGAGGCGATGGATTCAGTCCGAATTCGAATTAATTTCAGCTGGATGTGGTGGTTGTCTTAAGGTATATAGCCAAAGTCGTGTTATATCCGGTGAAAAAAGAATTCCTGAGGCAACCGAGGTTGTGAATATCATTGCGATATTGGAGGGAAAGTCCGAACCTAATCGATTTGTCATTATGTCTGGGGATATTGACTCTAGGATTAGCGATCCCCTAAATGCCGAAGATGCCTCACCAGGCGCAAACGACAATGCTTCGGGTATGGCAGGCACGATAGAAGCGGCCAGAGTGCTAAGCCACTATGAATTTCCTGCATCGATAGTATTTGTAGGTTTGTCCGGAGAGGAGCAGGGTTTGTTTGGTGGCAAGATTATGGCAGAAAATGCAGTGAAAGATGGTTGGAAGGTAGAGACCATTTTAAACAACGATATGATCGGAAATATCAGCGGCATAAATGGCGTGACAAATAATGGTGTCGCACGGGTCTTTTCAGAAGCAACAAGACCTACGGAAACGGCCCAGCAAGCAAGGTTAAGACGCTTTACAGGAGGTGAAGTTGATTCTCCTTCACGTAATGTAGCGCGTTACGTAGATCGTATTGCAGATGACTATATTGATAATTTAGACGTGATGATGATCTATCGATTGGATCGATTTGGTCGAGGTGGCCACCACAGACCCTTTAACGAGGTTGGCTTCCCAGGTGTGCGTATCATGGAGACAAACGAGCACTACGACAGACAACATCAAGATCTTAGGTCAGAAGATGGAAGGGATTATGGTGATGTCATATCTGGCGTTGATTTTGATTATGCAGCAAAGTTAACGGCACTAAATGCGGTGTCTCTTGCATCCATGGCAATGGCGCCTGCGCCACCAAATGAAGTAAGTATTGAAGGGCTGGTTTCTCCGGATACCACTTTAAAATGGAAAAAAGTAGCAGGAGCAACACATTATCGAGTGTATTGGCGCCTGACAACGGAAGCGCAATGGCAGTGGAATCGTGATGCTGGGGATGTTGAGAGTCACACGCTAAAGAATGTGGTGATTGATAATTACATTTTTGGCGTTGCGAGTGTTAATAGCGAAGGCATAGAGAGCCCTGTGGTATTCCCAGGACCCATTGGTGCATTTTGGTAGGTTATTATATTAAGTCAGTAGCGGATATTCTTCCGGCTCTTCATGATGATCTGGGTTTGCACGATCGCTTAGATCTGGGCTAATGGATTGATAATAATAAATACCACCCTTAAGCGAACGCTGTATGCGCTTTCTATCCATCAAGCAATGAAGATGAGCGACACACTCTCCCACGGCCATGATTTTCGTAAAGCCCTCTAGTTTTCGTGAAAATAAAAGGGGGAGTAAGTCAGTGGCTACTTTGGCGTCTACACAATTCTCTTCTAATACTAACATTCTGTCTTCGTGATGCTCTATCAGCTGTTCTAAGCGTTTATGAAGCCCGTAAAAAGGCAAATTGTGAGCGGGTAAAACGAGCACATCATCCGGTATTTTCTTAATGAATTTTTCGTGCGAATAGAGCCATCCTTTCATAGGATTAGCCTCAGGTTCTGTAGGATAAACACTCACATTTGATGTGATAATGGGGAGTATTTGATCACCAGAAATTAATAAACGAAGGGAAGGGCAGTATAAACAGACATGTTCTGGAGAATGTCCATTACCCGTAATAACTGACCATTCAACATGATCAAACAAGATTTTTTGACCATCTACTAAACGATCAAAAGACTTCGGGAAAGGAATGTCGTCCTCTGTAGGTTGGAAACTACTCGTACCAGATTCTAGATTATTTAAAAAATCTGTAGTAAACCCTAGTTTTAATAAATAATCGGGGCTGGTTATTCCACTGCGCTCGCGCATCATGGTATTAATGAAGGTAGCCTGATAATACTCGGAGTAGCTCATGAGTAGAGGAACATTCCAGTGATGGCACAAAAAGCCTGCCTGTCCTGTATGGTCAGGATGAAGATGGGTGCATATCACCTTTGTAACAGGTAATCCTTCTAAGGCGTGATCGAATATTTTGTGCCATAAATTGCTTGTTTCTTCACCGCGGATCCCCGTATCTACAACGACCCATCCAAGTCCATCTTTGATGAGGTACAAATTTATATGGTTTAAAGACATGGGAAGTGGCATTCTCAGCCACTTCACGCCTGGCGCTACTTCGATAACGGCACCAGGTTCTGGTGTCGATGAATAGGGAAATTCTAGCTCAGCACTAAGTTCTTCTTTGGACATCATTTGCATATAGATTCAAGTTCGCAAGGTAGCGACAGAGTATAGCGCATAAGCATGTCCGGAAATGAATAGGGATCTGATTGTAAAAAAATAAGAACCAAATGACGCTTCGTAAACGTTAATTATCGTTTCGTTCAGAAACTTGATGACGGTTCTCTCTGCAATACCACTGACAAAAACAAGCCGAAATTTGAACCGATCGAGGTGTAAGTTGTGACGTAGTGGACAAAAAAAGATATCCATTGTGATTAATGTAGTCAATACTGATTATTGAGTGATTTAATCAAAACACAACGGGGAAGGACCCTCGAAGAAAAAATATGACACCAAATCCACATACAGCCGAAATAATTAAGCTTCCGGTGACGCATAGAATAGAGGCTATTCAGGTTGTGAAGCAGGTCAAAGGTTCGGTTGACATTAAAATTGCCTATCTCTTCGACGGATTGATGAGTAATGTCGTGGATGCGCTCTTTGAGGAAATGGCTACTGTAGATGGGCAAAAGGGATTGACACAACACTTCAATATTACCAGAGCGCTAAAAATTGAAGCCAAACCTTATAAAAATGAATTTCTAATGTTGATGAACCTTTCCTAGGTAAATCTAATCAAAGGGAAGAACATTCAACCAGTGAAGGAT
>JBLHIH010000102.1:0-13673 GCA_047616645.1 Flavobacterium sp.
ACCCACGGTAAGTCCCAACTACAGGTTCTCGCCAAATAGACTTGTAATTTTCGAGATCTGCTAAGGAAATTTCACCATTTGTACGATCCATTTCTTTCGCTATTAATTCCGCTGTTCTACCTTTATAAAAACCGTCTCGTCCATCTTTTGAAATTCTTTTTAAGGTCCTTGCTAGGTAGGGTTGTTTCCAAACATCACCTTGTTGATAAGCTTCTCCATTCTTAGAGAACTTTTCCATAGATGCGGGATAAGCTTTCATTTTCACGCGTTGATTCTTAAAGGCCCTTGCCATGTTGTGACTTAATGGAAACCCTTTTTCTGCCAAACGGATTGCCGGGGCGATTACCTGCTTTCTTGACAAGGTGCCATGAACCTCAAGCAACATTAACAGTCCATCGACCGATCCAGGCGTGCCAGATGCTTTATGACTATCGGTGGATAAACCCTTAATAACGTCTTTTTCTTGATTCAAATACATATCTTTGTGTGAGGACGCAGGTGCTGTCTCTCTATGATCTAGTGTGACAACCCGACCATCTTGTAATCGAATAAGGGCAAATCCTCCCCCTCCGATATTACCCGCAGAGGGATAAGCGACTGCTAAAGCGAATGCAGTAGCGACTGCGCCATCAACAGCATTTCCGCCAGCTCGCATGATTTCAAGCCCTACTTCGGACGCCAGTGATGATCTCGAAGTCACCATGGCATGCTCACCATAGGTAGCCTCCGGGCCAATGGCATAGAGATTCATACTGATACACGCGATAAACAAGAGGAGATATTTCATAGACCAAACACAAATATTGACATCTGTGAAGTTTAACATGCTCTGGTATAGTTTCGGACATGAAAATATCCGCCAAAAACGCACGTCGCATCGCTTTAACTAGCCAAGGTTTGTTTCAAAAAGCCCACTTCGGCCATGGAAAAAAAGCAGTACAAAAAGCTGTGGAACAATTACTTTATGTTCAGATCGATACGATATCCGTTGTAGAGCGGGCTCACCATCATGTGCTTCATACAAGAATTAAAAATTACGAACCAGAAATGCTTCATCAACTCCAGAGTGAAGACGCCAGCATATTTGAATATTGGGGCCACGCCGCCTCCTTCCTTCCCACTAAAGATTACCGCTATTACTTGCCCATTATGCAAGGGCGTCGCGATAAGAAAAAGGTAGATAAAAAATGGCGTAAAAAGATACTCAGTCGCCTAAGAACGGAAGGACCACTACAATCAAAGGATTTTGAAAATCTTTCAGGTAAGAAGTCAACTGGATGGTGGGATTGGAAACCCGCTAAGACGGCAATGGAAAACATGTTTCTTTCCGGCGAATTGTTAATAAAGGAACGCAGGGGGTTTCAAAAAGTTTACGACCTTGCTGAGAATGTGATTCCTGATCACATAGATACACGTTTTCCTAGCGAGATAGAACGAGGTCATTTTTACATTCGCCGTATGTTGAAGGCCTTAGGTATTGCGACCGCAAAACAAATTGGTTACAACCGTGCGACTGTTAAAAGGCTCTCCGGTTATAACATTCAAGACAGTATCAACACAGAATTGAATAACTTAGTTGAAGAAGGTGAGATTACACGGGTTCAATTAGCCGGGAATGATTACTTTTGTAATACAAATCTACTATCCAAATTTTCAAGCAGGATGGGCGAGAAGCAAATTAGATTCCTCTCGCCCTTTGATAACCTTGTTATCAATAGAAAGCGTTTATCAGAGTTATTCGACTTTAACTATTTACTTGAATGTTATGTACCTGAGCCTAAAAGAAAGTATGGTTATTTCACACAACCTATCCTATTTGGAGATGAACTAGTCGCCCGACTGGATTGCAAGGTATATAGAAAAACATCAATTTTGGAGATCAATAATATTTGGCTCGAAGACGAGACGATCATGACAGATAATTTCATAGAAAGTTTGAGAAAAGGATTAGGAGAATATGCGTCGTCCCTGAATTGTGATGCCTTAACGATCAAACAAACAGATAACCATAAACTCAAAAAGGCGCTTCTTCTTTAACATTTACACGCTAGGTTTCTACACCCCTTTAAAAATGGGTTCACGTTTTTCTAAAAATGCTTTTCGTGCTTCCTTTGCATCTTCACTCAAAAATGCCATACGAATATTGGCGACTTCATAACGAAGTTGTTGTTCCATATCAGTTGATTCGAGACTTTTTACCATGCCCCGCTTCAATAGTCTAAATGTGATTGGAGACCAACGACAAAGATCCTGACAATACTCAGACAGTCTAGTTTCGAAGACCTTATCGTCAACGACTTCACCTGCCATACCTAAAGTCACAGCTTCCTCGCCATTGACGGACGTGTTTTCCATCATAAAGCGCATCGCTTTTTCGTAACCCATAATCTGCGGAAGCGTAATGGTTAAACCCGCATCAGGAGAACCACCAATTCTCGTATAGCCCGCCATTAATCTCGCACTTTTACTGACGAGTCGAACATCCGTTGCCATGGCTAGACCAAGGCCAGCACCTACTGCAACACCATTAATTCCACCCACTATTGGCTTATCGCAATCACGACGAATGCATAGTAGAAAACGTCCCACCCAATGAATGTCATCGAGCTGCTGAGCTTGTTTTGATAAGGGAGACGCTGATTCTCCCGCACCTGTAAGATCTAAGCCAGCACAAAATGCGCCGTCCCTACCAGTGATAGCAATAACCCATATATTATCATCGAGTGTTGCTGCTTGAACTGCAGCAATTAAGCCCCAGGCTAAAGCATCATTAATCGCATTTTTCTTTTCAGGTCGATTAAGTCGAATGGTTCTAACATGTCTGTCATCAGAAATTTCAATTACATCACTCATGCTTTTGCCTCTAATTTTTTTCTAAACTAGCATAGGTCAATAATTTTGTTTAGCATCAATATAAGTACTTATCACTAGAGAGAATTGCGCATGTTAAAAAACCCCATTGTGCCTGTATTTGCTTTTTTACTCGCACTCTTCGCAATTTGGTATGGCATCGATAGCCGACAAGGCGCTTTTGTCGACAACATGTTACCAGAGTTAATTGGTTTCTGCCTTGAGGGCATCTTCTTCATTGGTATTTTTACGTGGATACAGGAACGAAAAGATCGTGAGCGAAAAGAACAACTTAGGCAAAGTCTTGCTGGCGCAATAGGTTTCATTTGTCCCATTATTAATAGCTCTCTTGTCAAAGAGAAACAAATTAAATTGAGGGAAACAGATAATTGGACCCGGCAAACAAGAACTAATGGACCCAACCTAAAATCTCTTCTTAGAAGTGTTTCTAGTCATGAAATCAATATTACGAGCGCTCAAATTCAAGCTGTACAGCAGTTATTAACAACACGATTGTCCACATTAGATTCACTGCTATCTGTAGCAGCAGAACTTAGTCATGCACATCTATCTGCTTACAATATGATACTCACAGAAATCCATAAGATCGCGAAACATCAATATTTTGAATCGAAAGAGCTTAAAACTAGCTTCCATAACTTACTCAAATTACTTGTCAGCTTTAACAACGAACCGATATAAACAATAAGTCTGAAAAATACTGTTCAGACTTAGTTCAGGAAAGCTTAAGCGCCAATTCAGGTAACTTACCCCATAGTGACACCAGTAATTAACGAACTGGAGTCCACAATGACAACACGAATTTCAAAAAACCTTCGATATCTTCTACTAGCCTTCAGCTTGACGGCAACCATGAGTGCCCACAGTGGACCTTTTGTGCGTTCTGCTGAGGTTGCGTCAAAAGGTATTGCTGCCGAAGACCGACAAATACGTTTTACCAAGCAAGCCAATCTAGATCAAAGACAACAATCCGATAAAATGGAAGAAAATGAGAAAAAGGCTCAATCTAAAAAGTCTCATAAAAAAGACGCATCAGGCCATTTTTCAAAAGGGCATCAGTCAAAGAAACATCAACAAAAGAATAACCATCATTTCCATCATCACAAGCCTAAACACACACACAATCATCACTCAAAAGAGAAGGATAATCACCAATCTCGACATTACCCATCACATAGTTACCAACCTAATCATGATGGTAAATGGTATCCAAAATATAACAAGCACAAGAAATGGAAGAACCAACACTGGGGTCAAAAAGGGTATGGACAGTCAATTAGTTGGAGATATGCGGGAGAGTTTCAAACTCGAAAACATAAAAAGGAATCAGACATCACAATCGAAATTAACAAAAATATCAAGGTTGTTGAAATTGAAGGCTTAGGTCGCGGAACAGTCATCCACCGAGCTTATTTGGAACTTGATAGTGGCAGACTAAAGCGTCTTCGAGCCCTCGAAGGATATATTGAACGTAGGGATGTTCTAAAACAAGGATTGCGAGAACACCGTTATGCACATGCTTTACATTTAGAAGTCTCTTCGAGCGGCAGAAAACGGGCCTTCGCTAAAGTAAGTGTCGGATATTAAAAGTCTATTAAAACCCAACATTCAATTTAAAATACCCAAACCTAGGCGTTGATTTGCATTAAATTTGCTTATCACGCCCTGCCCAATAAGGTGCACGTACCACTTTTCTTTGAATTTTCCCCGAAGGCAATCTTGGTAGTTCCTTTACAAAATCGATAGTGCGGGGTGCTTTGAATGCGGCTAAATGAGATCTAACAAAATCTATTAACGCTTTTGCTAGCGCGTCATTTTCGTCAACACCCTCTTTTAGTTGGACAATGGATTTTACTTCTTCACCCCATTCTTCACTTGGTATGCCGACGGTACAGACATCTGCAACAACATCATGTTTAAGCAGTACATCATCTGTTTCTTGAGGATAGATATTAACACCTCCTGAAATGATCGTTTCCGCACTTCGGCCAGTTAAAAAGAGGTATCCATCAGAATCAAAATAGCCCATGTCTCCTAGTGTGAAATAATCACCTAGATAACTGTCGTTAGTTTTAGTTGTGTCTTTATAATATTGAAAACGGGTAAGTGGCGCTTTAAAGTAAATCGTGCCTACCCCACCCACACTAAGCGTATTTCCTTCATCGTCACAAATTTTATTGTCTGCCGACGCGGGTGCGCACCCCACACTACCGGGTTTTTTTAACCATTCTTCCGCAGTAATGAAAAAGCCGCCACCGCCTTCAGTCGCCGCGTAATATTCAAATATAATCGGACCTAACCAATCCATCATGCTTTGTTTTACATGTACTGGACAGGGCGCCGCTCCGTGCAAAATATATCGTAAGCTACTGAGGTCATACTTATTCCTAACCTCTTCTGGAAGTGCTAACAAGCGATGAAACATTGTTGCCACCATATGGGTATGTGTAACCCGATATTTTTCTATATAGCTTAATGTCGCCTCCGCATCCCATTTGTCCATCATTACAATGCCAGTTCCCCTGGATAGCGGACTTACAATATTAAAAGCAAGCGGTGCAGCGTGATAAGCAGGACCGGTACACAGCGTAAAATCACCCTCTGGGTCAAAGTTTGCTGAAACCTCTACCCGAGTCGCCGTTAGATTTGCACCGGCTTCAGGAGGCACCCTTTCTCGATAAACACCTTTAGGTCGTCCCGTAGTACCCGAGGTATAAAGCATACTAGTCCCTATTTCCGGATCAGTAATATTGCTTTCTTCTTCTTTAGAAATGGTCTCTGAATAGGAATCAAATCCTTCGATATCCCCACCGACTGACAACGAAACAAGCAATTGTGACTGATTCGCCTCTCGCGCATCCCTTGCCGGCAAGGCACAATTGATATCGCCTATAAAAGCTTTAGCTTCACTATTGGCAACGATGTAAGCCGCATTATCTCCACCTAAATGCCAGTTTATGGGCGTAATACGGAATCCACCTCTTAGGCAGGCATAGAAAACTTCGACAAATTCTGGACGATTGACCAATAGCATTGCAACACCATCATCAGATTTTAAACCTGCTCTGCGTAGTGCCCGTACTAATTGATTTGCTCGATTATTCAATTCATCAAAGGATCTTTCCCCGTAGTTACTCACTACAGCAACTTTTGTTGGCCTCTCTTGGGCATGATACGCCAGCGTCATACCACACAATTCAGCGGATTCTACATCGAGCTTTTCCGTCATTATTACATCCTTAAATCTATCTATCTCACGTTACTGGGTTTACTATCACTACAGTCTGCATCTGAATTTTATTCTTTACATCTCTTAAGTCACATCGCTTAACTCACATCACCAACTCTTATTATGATTGCAGCGAGCAATAAGATTGCATTATCTTTTTCTTAAGCGCAAGACCCTATGGTAGCTAACGAGTGAATACCCATAAATTAACTTCTGCTGGGTTACTCTCCTTGTAAGTGCGTGAAAGTATTGTCTAACTTATTAATAGTTTTGCGACCTTAAATAAAATTCACCTATTCCTGGACGGAAACTAACTACTATGTTCATTGGTATCTCAGATCGGGTAGCGCCCGTGCTATCTAAACTACGTCTATTCACTCAAGAAGTCATCATTCCAAATGAGGTGCGCTATGAAGCGGAACTCGTCAGCGAGCGATGGAAAGAACCCCGTGTAATGTCAGAAATGAAAGCAAAAGCTCGAGAAGAAGGCCTGAGTAAGCTATTTCTACATTCCTTTAGCGAGGTTGAATATGCTCACTTAGCAGAAGCGATGGGTATGAGTGAAATTGCAGCAGAGGTATTTAATTGTGCCGCCCCGGATTCGGGGAACATGAGTTTGCTCGCGCATTATGGAAATACCCTTCAACAAGAACAGTGGTTACAACCACTGGTGCAAGGAAAAGCCAGATCTGGTTTCGCAATGACTGAATCTGCAGTGGCCTCATCTGACGTAAGTAATATTGCAACCACTGCCAGAAAAGACGGGCATTATTGGATATTAAATGGGGAGAAATCTTGGATCTCCGGTGCAGGAGACCCAAATTGTCGTTTTCTCATCACACTTTGCGTCACAGACCAAAATAAAGAACAATCGATATTCATCGTACCTATGTCCAGCCCCGGCTTAAAAACAACAAGAATGAATTCAATATTTGGTTATGACAATGCGCCTCACGGCCACGCTCAAATCCAATTTAATAATGTAAAAATTCCTTCAGAAAACTTAGTTGGACAAGAAGGACAAGGTGTGGAGATAGCCCAAGATCGACTCAGCTCCGGGCGGGTTCATCAGTGTATGAGAAGTATTGGTGCCGCAGAACGCGCACTAAAATTAATGGTTGACCGATCTACAACAAGATTTGCATTTGGTAAACCACTTTCCGAATTAGGAGGCAACGTTGATGTTATTGCCAATTCCAGAATTGAAATAGAAATGAGTCGCTTGATGGCCTTAAAGGCTGCCTATCAAATAGACAGTGTGGGAATGAAAAAATCACTACCTGATATTGCCCAAATGAAAGTAGCGGTGCCTAATATGGCACTTTCTGTCATTGACCGCGCGATACAAATGTATGGTGGAATGGGTTTGTCAGAAGATACTCCACTTGCGAAAATGTGGGCCTCACATCGCGCACTAAGACTTTCTGATGGGCCAGATGAAGTCCATAGAGAATTAATCGCGAGAATAGAAATAGGTTCCCATCGGCAGGCAATCTAAATGTCGCACTGAGTACAGTGATGTTAAGAACACCCTAGAACGATTGATAAAATGAGTAATGAACAATGACAGACACATACACACTAGCAAAGCAGCATTTAGACACAAATATCAAAGACACAGAAGCACAAAACATTGACTTAAATGCTTACGGTCAGGCCTTAATCTGGAAGAAAGACAAAAGATATTGTGGACGAAGTCAAGTACACGCTTGAAAACAGTCAAGATGATGATACTTTTCATGTTTCGAGAAATTGAACTTTTTATAAATTGTAGCTTCAGCTGCGCTGTCTAATTTAATGGACCTTCCACGGTTCTCCCAATGGCTCAATGCAACGCTCATCCTTGTTTCTGGCATTACTGACATAAGTGGATAAAGGTGTAATCGATAAAGGCACGCGAAGATGAGGAGACAACAAGTTCAGCAAGGCCTTCTGACTTGTTCCTGTGGAGAGCCAAGAATCAATTTCATTCGCATCTAAATGTATGGGGATTCGTTTGTGAATTTTTTCCATTGAGTTTGGCGCTGCCCCGGTAATGATGGTGCAACTTTCTATCATTTGATCGCCTCGATGCCATTTATCCCAAAGTCCAGCGAAAGCAAACCCTCCCTCTGACGCCGGTTGAATAAGATGAGGTAATTTCACGCCACCTTCTGTAGTCCATTCATAATACCCAGAAACCGGTACAATGCAGCGTTTTCGCTCAAAAGGAAGACTGAATGCTCGGCTCTTGGTCAGCGTTTCAGACTTTGCGTTAAACATAGTGTATTTACTAGAAACTGCCTTCGACCAAGACGGAACTAACCACCAACGCATATCTTTCAGTTGCCATCCACCATGGTTTGTCCTTAAAAGAACCGGCACCGATTCAGTCGGTGCAATGTTGTACCGGGTATCAATCGGATTTGGGGTTTCTTCAAATACACCATTGACGATGTCCATGATCATTTGCGTAAGTGGATCGGAGATAATATTAAAACGCCCACACATCTAGTAACCCTCATTTGACTAAAGCCTAATGAATTAGATTAAATTGCTTCTGCGTTTATTGCAAAATTTAAATGGGCTGTACAACTTCCTATTTTTGATGTAATTTGCTCGATTAACATTAGTGCATTAGTTATGAAGCATGTAGCCAACCTTAAAGATTTCTCTAAAGATGAAATCTTGCTTGTCCTCGAAAAATCAAAAGAAATAAAGAATAACCCTGCGGAATTTTATAATGCATTGCAGCGCAAAACCTTGGCCATGCTTTTTCAAAAAACCAGCACCAGAACGCGGGTCTCCTTTGAAGCTGCCATGACTGAACTTGGAGGCCATGCTATTTACATAGATTGGCTAAGTTCCAATTTCGTTTTATCCGGTATAGAACACGAAACAGAATACCTCTCTCGCAATGTTGCCTGCATCATGGCGAGATTGTTGAAACACAGCGATCTACAAAAAGTTATCACGGCAAGTAAAGTGCCTGTCATTAACGGTTGCGATGATTTATATCACCCCTGCCAAGCGTTAACAGATGTATTTACAATGACAGAGCACTTTGAAGGAAACTTAAGTGACGCGCATTTAGTCTATGTAGGATCACAAAACAATGTCTCTAATTCCCTAGTGACGATCTGTAACAAACTTGACATACAGTTAACGCTTGCTACGCCAGAATTAGAGGACAACGGTGAGAGTATGGATGCAGAAATTCAAAACATCCTTTCACATTCATCGAAAATCCAACATACAACAGATCCAAAAGCTGCAGTACAAACTGCAGATTTCGTCTATACCGATACATGGATAGATATGCAATATTTCAATAACCCCGATCACGCAGAAGAAAATGAAAAAAAACTAAAAGAAATGGCACCCTATCAGATTAACAAAGACTTAGTCGCAGGCGTGAATTGTAAAATCATGCACGACATGCCTATTCATGATGGTTATGAAATCTCCGCAGAGATGACCCAAGACGAACGCGCTATCATTTATCCTCAAGCAGAAAACAGAATGCATGCTCAAAAAGGATTATTATGGTATTTACTTCACGAGTAAGTGCGATTGCTTTTAAGAATATTAAACTAAGCAGTTCTATAGAACTGCATTCATAAGATTGTTTTCAAGCTACATTTTTCTGAGCAATAAGTTCTGCCAAATACTCGACCCAATGTTGAACTTTAGTGGTCGAACCCCCTTGCAATGTTAACTGACAACCAATATTAGCGGTCAAAATTAGATCCGGGTTATTATCATTTAGCGCCTTCAGTTTTCTTTTCGTTAAAGCCCTAGAAATTTCTGGCTGCATAATGGAGTAGGCTCCCGCAGAACCGCAGCACAAATGGCTATCGACGGACTTCTGTAAATCAATGTAATCCGATTGAAAAAATGGCTCAATAAGGTCAGGTAATTTTTGTCCATGCTGCAAAGTACAAGGCGTGTGAATCGCGAGTTTAATTGGAACTGGCCTTAAGGAAAGAGATTTACTGGATAAGCGTAATAGTTCAGTCCTATGTTTGGACAAGTACTCTCCGATATCGAGTACTCTCTCTGATACGACTTGTGCTTTCTTGACGATACTCTCATCCACGTTCGGCTCATTTATAAAGATCGCTGGATATTCTTTTAAAGTAACACCACATCCACTGGCAGAAGATATAATGTAGTCTACCTTCGTCAATTGCTGATGCAGGTTTTCTACCAACCGTATCATTTTTTCTATGCCGTCTTTCTGGGCAGAAAGATGATATTCAAGCGCCCCACAACAACCTTCTTTTTCCAGACTAGAAGTACCGACACCTAGTTGAGACAAAATGAAATTGATGGAGTGATTTACATTAGGCGTACTGACATTTTGAACACATCCACCTAAGAGCAGTATATTGCCACGATCAGTTGCCCTCGAGGGTTTCGGAAAGTCCACTAGACTAGATTTGGGCGGCACATGTTGAGAGAAAACTTTAGGAAGAATGGGTGAAAATAGTTGACCTAAGCCCAAGAGGAAATTAAACAGGCCTTTGCTTGGAATGATTTTTCTTAATAACAGACGCTTTATTTGAGAGCTCAACGCAGGCTTTACTTTAACGAGTCCTCTGGCAATGTCGATTAATCGCCCATATTGAACACCTGAAGGACAAGTGGTCTCACATGACCGACAAGTTAAACATCGATCTAGATGCACATTGGCTTCACTGCTAATCTCGTTGTCTTTGAGCAGATTTTTTATCAGATAAATTCTTCCCCTAGGACCATCCAATTCATCTCCTAACAATTGGTAAGTCGGGCACACGGCATTACAAAAACCGCAGTGGACACAAGATCGCAATATATCTTCTGCTTCCTGTACAGCGGGGATCAACTTGAGAGATTGATGGATATTTGTTTGCACGATTAAAACTGCTTATACATTTTATGGGGGTTTAGAATACTAGCTGGATCAAATTCTGCCTTTAGTCCTTTGTGTAAATTTAACAGATGAGGCCTAAGAGGCTGAAAACGATCATGAGAGGTAGACTCACGACCTAATCGAACAAGCGTAAGGTGTCCTGCCTCACCTGATTCTGTCAGAATATTTCTTAGGTCTATTGTTGGCTCTGCTTTTAGATCTGCATCTATTGTAGATGCTTCGATCCAGCGCTGTCCACCGCCCCAATCAACTAAGGTGGCGTCCTTTAGAAACAATGTTGAACCTGGTGATAAAGATGCTCGCCAAAGGTCTTTTTTTCTATCAAATAAATGTAAGTTATCAATTTCATGCCAGATATTATTGTCTAGAGATTCACCACCAAATTTTTGACTAGCGTTAATCACAGAATTTTCCATTCCAGAAAATCTTACATAAAGTTGACCATTGAAATAGGCAGAAGCACTTAACAACGCATTATCAAAACGCATTTCGCACATTAAGTTATGAGCTGAAGATCGTTCTATTTCGATACATTGCGTTTTTTCAAGTGCGGGTTTAGGTAATACTTTTAGACTCACTTCTGTTATTAAACCCAAACATCCCATAGAAGCTGTTAGTAATCTAGACACATCATAGCCAGCAACATTTTTCATTACTTGCCCCCCAAAAGACATATGCTGTGCTTTTCCATCAATGATATCGACGCCCAAAATAAAATCACGTACCGAGCCTGAATAAGGTCTTCTAGAACCCGAAATGCCAGCGGCTATAGCGCCACCGACTGTCGCATTTCCATCATACACAGGGGGGTCACAGGCTAATATTTGACCTTCACCTTCAAGGGTATTTATTACCTCAAGTAACTTTGTCCCCGCGCCAACTTGCAGAACTAACTCACCAGGTTCGTATTGAACAATGCCATCAAAGTCATTTGTCGGTAACATGGGAAGTTCAGTTAAGTCATTTCCGTAAAATGATTTACTATTCCCCCCAACAATTCGTAAAGCTGATTTGCTACGATAAGCTTCGTTAATAATTTCTTTCGCAATAGTAAGAGATTGTTCTTCCATCAGAAACGCTCCAGGTTCTGATGTTTTTCTTTACCGCGAATTATGTGCATCGCACCGAACTCTGCACAGCGGTTGAGTGTTGGCACTGCCTTTCCAGGATTAAAAAAACCTTTGTGATCAAAAACAGATTTGATCCCATGGAATAACGCTAATTCAAGCGGTGCAAATTGAATACACATTTGATCGATTTTTTCTACACCGACGCCATGTTCTCCTGTAATAGTGCCGCCTTTATTAATACACATTTCAAGTATATCCGCTCCCAGGGATTCCGCATCCTCTAGCTGGCCAGGTATATTTGCATCAAATAGAATCAATGGATGTAAATTTCCATCACCTGCATGAAAAACGTTAGCTACGGGTAAGTGATATACTTTTGATAAATCCGAAATAATTTCTAATGCTGCTCCCAATTCTCTTTTGGGTATTGTCCCATCCATACAATAATAGTCTGGGGCTAAGCGTCCCACGGCAGGAAAGGCTGCTTTCCTACCTAACCACAACTTTCCGCGCGACTTCTCATCCCTCGCAATTTGAAGATCGCCTTTTATGGATGAAGCAAGAATGGCTTGTAGGAGAAGAAGTTGTTCTTCGACTTCATAATGGTTTCCATCAAGCTCGCATAAAAGTATAGCTTCTACATCCAGAGGATAACCGGCATGAACAAAATCTTCTGCTGCCTCAATGGCAAGACGATCCATGAGCTCCAACCCTGCGGGTAAAAGACCACCGGAGATAATTTTGCTTACAGCATAGCCTGCTTCCTTAATACTAGAGAATCCCGCTAATACCACAATGATGTCATCGGGCTTAGGCAACAGATCAACGGTAATCTCGATTACGATCCCCAACATACCTTCAGACCCATGCATTAAAGCGAGCAAATCAAACCCTTCACTATCAAAGGCTGTACTTCCTAGGGTATATAACTCCCCTTCGGGCGAGATCATTTTTAATTGTCGAACATTGTGCACAGTTAATCCGTATTTTAAACAATGTACACCGCCGGAATTCTCTGCGACATTACCACCTATTGTACAGGCGATTTGAGAAGACGGATCAGGGGCATAGTAGAGACCCTGTGATTCAACATGCTGTGATATTGAAAGGTTGGTCACGCCCGGTTCAACTCTCGCCAATAGGTTTTTTCGATCGACATCTACAATGCGATTAAATTTTGCCAAACTCATTAAGACGCCATCTTTGTGTGGCATTGCGCCACCCGACAAGCCAGTACCAGCACCTCTTGCGACAAGTGGAATATTCGCGTCATAACAAAGACTGACAATAGCTTGAACCTGCTTTGATGTTTCTGGCAGGGCCACATATCTCGGAAGCATTCTCTTTGCTGTCAGACCATCTGATTCATACACACGCATTCGTGCTTCATCCTCGATGATATGAGGACAAGCACGTCTTAATTTTTGAATAAAATCTGTCGCAATATTATCTTTCAAAGTCATCTTCGTATTGTCACTAAACCAGAATTGTACCGTGATAAGCCAATGAGCGCCTAGGTCCATTTTCTTGTATACTAAATTTTTGGGGCCAAGCGCCATCGCCTCTAGAAAACCAATAGCCAAAACGGACAATCAAAACGGACAATCAA
>JBLHIH010000103.1:0-13608 GCA_047616645.1 Flavobacterium sp.
AACTTACTCAGTGTGATGACACCTAATTTTTTCATATATCCGGCAGTAACAATAATATCTACTTTATGAGCTTCAAAGAGTGAAGCCATGGCCGCATCTAATTTTGTGGGATTTGAATGAGTTGAATTGGAGAGGTGGGCTGTTTCAATATTGGCGCGCTTTGCTCTCTTGAGCCCTTCTGATTGGCTGTTGTTACTGACAGCAATCACAATATTTGCGTTAACTTGGCCATCATCACATGCGTCAATGATTGCCTGGAAGTTAGAGCCTCTATGGGAAACAAGAATGCCTAGTTTTTTCATACAGAGATGATGCAAGTTGAACTACTTGCTTTCTGATGGTTTGTTTTTTTTTCGCTCATTCAGGTTATGGCTGAATCTATCTGGAGGAGCGCAGCTTAACAGAGAGCAGGTGTCCTTAGGCAAACATTTCTCGCAATACCACCTTTTGAACTTTTCCCATGGTATTCCTAGGAAGTTCATCAACAAAGTGAATGTTCTTGGGCACTTTGAAATTGGCGACCAGGGCTTTCAGGGCATTGATTATGTTTTCTTTTGACGTGGTATCTGTATTGTTATCGTTTACGCCTTTTTTAATGCTTTTTTTCACAATGACCGCCGTAACCGCTTCGCCAAAATCCTCATCAACGACGCCAATAACTGCTGATTCTAGGACGCCGGGTAATTTATCTATGATGGATTCAAGCTCTTTGGGATAAACATTAAGACCACCCGTAATTATCATGTCTTTGTTTCTGCCGATTATCGAGATATAACCTTCTGTATCTTTGATGGCAATATCTCCAGTTTTAAAATAACCGTCTTCGGAAAATTCTTCTTCGGTTTTTTCTGGCATGCGCCAATACCCTTTAAAGACATTTTTTCCTTTGACATAGAGTGTCCCTGGATTACCGGAAATGGCTTCAGTCCCATCACTTTCAATAATTTTGCCTTCAACCCCATCTAACATGAATCCCACCGTTCCTGGTTTCCGTTTGCCACTGTAAGGGTTTGAGGTGTTCATACCCGTTTCTGTCATTCCATATCGTTCCACAATAGTTTGATTCGTTCTCTCTTCAAATTCGACGAAGGTTTGAGCTAGCAAAGGCGCAGAGCCTGAGGTGAACAAACGCATGTTGGCGCAAGCACGCTTGTCAAAGTTTTCGTTCTTCAACAAGCGAACATAGTGTGTTGGTACTCCCATATATACGGTGGCTTGTGGCAACAATTTTGAAATTTCCACGGGATCAAACTTTTCTAGAAATAAAATAGCGCTGCTGTTAAATACAGCTAGATGCGTGGCCACGAACAAGCCATGAATATGAAAGATGGGTAAAGCATGGATCAAGATGTCATTTTGTTGCCAATGCCAGGCTTTGCTTAATGCCAAGGCATTGGTGATTAAATTGCCATGGGTAATCATTGCGCCTTTGGGTTGCCCAGTTGTCCCTGAAGTATAAAGAATGACGGCGGTATCATCTGTTTTGCACTCGCAATCAGTAAAATCATCCTGAGTCTCATTAAAGCTTTCGTCAGAGTTCTCGTCTGAACCATTAAGGTCTAAAACAAGAATATTGCAATCAAGTTTTCTCTTTGCGCATAGACTATCAAAAATATTTTTTTGTTTAGGATTGCATAGGACTAACTTAGGTTCTGCGTTGTTCAGGAAGTATTCGATTTCTTTTGTTTGATAGGCTGTGTTTAATGGCACAAAAACTATCCCAGATCTTAGGCAGGCAAAATACCAAAATAATCCTTGAGGGGACTTGTCTAATTGAAAGAGTACTCTATCGCCTTTTTGTAAACCCAGCTCCTTTAGTTTGTTTGCAATTAGACCGCTTTCTCTGTGTAAGTCGCCATAGTTAAAATGAATACCTGTTGAAATATCCTGAAGAAAAAGATCATCATCTTCAAATCGCTGTCTGCAATAGGAATAAAAGTTCTGCATATTCTTTCCGGTCGAATGTAGTACTGTTTCTATATATCTTATTCTGTATTGTGTGTCGATTTTCCTGAAGCAGAATTGTCAAATAATCTTTCAGGGACAAGTCGGTGATATACTGATGATGACCATGATCTTAATAAACTGGGGAATGGATTGACTGAGTTGAAAATACTGCTTGTTGTTTTCTTGATGATGAGTATGCAAAATCTTTTTGCTGCGGGTCTAGTGGTTAAAGATGCCTTTTCAAGGGCTTCTCCTACAGGTGCGCCCATGGGTGCTGTATATGCACTACTTAGCAATACAGGGAAAGACCCCTTAGAAATAGTCAGCGTTCGATCTGACGTGGCAAAGGTAAGTGAAATACATGAAAGCGTTGAAATAGAGGGCATGATGAGAATGAGAAGGGTAGATCCTTTACTGATTCCCGGCTTAGGACATGTAGATCTAAAACCAGGCGGCAAGCATGTCATGCTGATGAACCTTCAAGAACCTTTAAAAACGGGTAATATTTTCACCATTATTTTAGTAGATGGCTCTGGTAATGAATATAAAATACCTGTCGTTGTCGGTGGGTTTGGCCAAATGACCTTTCCTGAACAATGAAGACTGATAAATACCTAAAGGCTGCGGTGAAGCTTCAAAAGATGGGTCGCGTAGGCAAAGCTGAGAAAGTTTATCTTAGGATTATTGAGGACGAACTTGAAAACCATGATGCCCTGCAACTTCAAGGTTTAGTCTTAGCTGCTAGAGGTCAAAACAAAGAGGCAGCGATCTATATTGAAAAAGCCATAAGTCTACAACCGGAAATTGCGGTTTTTCATTATAATATTGCTGGCATTTATCTCCAGACCGGTCGAATGCAAGACGCTGAATCTAGCTTTAGGAAAGCCATTAAATTAAAGCCGGATTATGGAGAAGCCTACCAGGGCTTGTCAGAAATGTTAAAGTTCGAAACTGATGATCCCTTGATTGACAAAATTCAAGCGCAATTAAACGTTGACGATGTAAGTGAGAGCCAATTATCTTATATGAATTTTGCAGCAGGCAAACTTTTTGCAGACACTGGAGATCACCAAAAGCATTTGAACATTATACAAAAGCCAATAGGTTTGCTGATCGCAGCTTCGATTCCTCAGCGTTTGTAAAGGAAGTAAAGGACTCGCTTTATGTTTTCAGTCAGGAACTTATTGACCGGCTGAAAAGACAGGGTAGTTCAAGCCAACGACCAGTGTTTATTGTGGGTATGCCAAGATCAGGCTCAACGCTTGTTGAACAACTCTTATCAAGTCATTCTAAAGTATATGGTGCCGGAGAGTTTAGTGATATTAAGAGTATCGCCACAAAGGCGACAAAGTTAATCGGAGGTAGTATATCCTACCCTTATTATATGCCGTCGCTTCGAGAGAATGACTTTACCAAGGTTGCCGATGCCTACCTAAAAAGAATCAATTCATTGGCTGATGGTGATTATGAAAGAATTATTAACAAGGATCCTTTGAACTTCAAGTATTTGGGTTTGATCGTCGCTATGTTTCCCAATGCGAAAATTATTCATACGCGTAGAAATGCCTTGGATACTTGCCTTTCGTGCTACTTTCAGAATTTTACACGGGATCAAGACTACGCTTTTAATCTGCTTTCGCTCGCGAGCTTTTACAATAATTACAAACGTATGATGAGTCATTGGAATACAGTATTGGGAGATAGGATTTATCATATTGATTATGAAAAATTGCTATTAAATCAAGAAGAGGAGACGACACGTTTATTGTCTTATTGTGACGTAGATTTTGAAGAAAGCTGCCTGCAATTCCATAAGTCAGTCCGTGATGTAAAAACGGCTAATTTTCTTCAGGTTAGAAAGCCTATTTATCAATCCTCCGTCGGTAAATGGAAAGATTATTAATCAAATTTAAAGGGCTTTATGATTGCGATTGGAGAGCCTAGTGGCCATTAACTGTTCTTTAGAGAATGATGAAGCGGCTCCCGTAACACGACATTTTCTTGTTGCCATATAGGCCACAGTTTTGATATTGCTCGCCCATGGTGGCAGTGGGCCGCAATTTCTAATGCTTGACTGGTGTCTTGTAGTCGAGTGCCACCAATATTGTCACCGCAAATACCCGTTGAATTAGTGCTTTGAATATTGTGTCATCTCCCAAAATTCTGCTAAGTGCTGTGGGTTTGTCCCAATCTATACTTTTTACCTTGATTTCACTCGACTGAATAGATTGCTTTATGTTTTGAAGAAAGCGTCAGAAATCCAATTTTTTGTCCAATAAGGATGTATCTATTGGTTAACGACATCATCTTCAGCGATGAGGACAAACTATTTTTGTTGACTGTCTTGCCAGAGGTGATGCTTTCCCTAAAATACCAACTTCTTGCATCCCTTGGAAGAGCAGGCTTTGGTAAATAAACAGCGAATCCCAAATCAGCAAAATAACGTCCGTCGTCACAATTGCTAATGTAAGTTAAGATAATAAGGGGAAGCGTTTTCGCAGAAGGAATGCATCGAGTTATAATGCTTGAGACGAGACTATCGTCAACTACAAGAAAACGCTGACTCAAAAAATAGTTCCCCAAGCCAGTTAACATTAGATCCTACTCGAAGTTGGCTTCGATCTAATAGTTAAGCTTAGTCGTTAATCAGTACTTGTTTATTCAGAGATAAGTATGCCATTTGCTTCTAGTTCTGAAATTTCCTCATCTGACATACCAAGCCATTGTTTTAAAATACTGGCGTTATGCTCTCCTTGAAATGATGCGCCATGTTGGACGCCGGAAGATGCTTCCGAGAATCGATAAGGGCTCTGAAATGTTGGTCGTGTACCACCATGTCGGTCATCTATATTCAATACGCTATTTCTGTGTTTCAAAGTAATGGAGTCGGCCAGATAGCTGTTGGTATCGTGAACATTGCCCCATGCTAGATTTGCTTTATCCAGATCTTCCACCAGTGATTCCCTGCTTTTATGTCCGAGGAGAAATTCCGAAAATGCATCACGTCGATACTTGATTTTTTCAAGTAGTGTCGCATTTTCAGGGGTTGGATCGATTAGTCTCAGTACGCGGACTACTTGCTTCCAGATATACCTGAAATCCCCAGCTAAGATTATTGGCCCACCTGTAGCTTCCCAGACTTCACTATCGTCAGTATTCGGGAGGACATCATCAAGGTAATAGTGGGTTTTATCATCTGTCGCAATCATTGCGTCAACCATTGCAATATCTATGTGTTGGCCCAGCCCGCTGCGATGACGATGATGTACAGCGGAGAGTAAACCCACCAAACCATGTAATCCAGCATTCGTATCAGCAAAAGACATACACATCTCGACAGGCTTACCCTGACTCTTTTTAGCCTGACGGAGAATACTACCGGTTTCGGCATGAATTATAGGTGCGTAGGCTGCTCTCTTTGATTCAGGTCCATTGTGCCCAAATCCAGATATGGAGAGCATGATTAGGCGTGGATTTAATTGATGCAGGGATTGCCATCCAAGCCCCAATCTCTCCATAACATCTGGCCTGAAGTTTTCGATTAAGATGTCAGCTTTGGTGACCAAGGATTTAAGAAGCGCCACGCCTGTTTCACTTTTCAGATCAATTGAAACATTGAGTTTACCTGCGTTTTGTTGGTGGTAGTAACCCGATATAGAGCCAGATTTCGCTCCCCATCTGCGAGTGACGTCCATCCCTGGGGGTTCAACCTTGACGACTTCAGCCCCTAAATCTGAGAGCATTCGACCGGCGAAAGGGCCCGCCAGTACGCGAGATAAGTCAAGTACCTTTAAATCTGAGAGAGGATAATCCTGTTCCATATAATAACGCCTAAGATGAATCACTCGATAGTAAACGATAATTGCGATATTCTGAATTCGAAAAGCGAAAATAATAATATTTGAGTGAAATTCGGGGAGTAGGTAGTGACAGCATTATCCTGGGCAGATTTTTCAAAGCATGCTTCAGAGATTGCCCAATTTGGCCTTTCTCGAATAGATGGTAAAGTTTGTTATCTTGCTACTGTTAGAGATAACGGCGCCCCCCGTATCCACCCCGTGACAGCGCTAGTAGGAGGCGGTCGATGTTTTATTTTCGCACAACCGAATTCCAGCAAAGTGAAAGATTTCCAGGCCAACTCAACATTTAATCTTCATTGCAGCATGTCCGATAGCTCAGGAAGTAGCGGAGAATTTCAATTTTCTGGATCTGTCGTTTTGAACGAAAATGCTTCTGATCGTCTGTTGGCAGAATCCATTTGTAGCTATCGCCCCTCCGCAAGCTTTCTTCTCTACGAGTTGAGAATTTCGGAGGCGATGTCGAATTGCTACCGTGGTGGGCGACCAAATCGAAAAAAGTGGCGATCAACTTAGATTTGACCTAGCGACAAGTCTATACCTAGCTACACTTAAAAGGATGAATCTATAAAGAATCCTGCCATGTCCCATTTAGCCGTTGATGAGTTATCTATTTTGTTGTTGGAACCATCCTTTACGCAGAGAAAGATAATTGTTTCTCGTTTATCTGAGGCCGGCAATAACAACGTTGAGTTGGCAACGACTGCTACTGAAGCTTGGGTAAGCATGATAAAAAATACACCGGACCTTGTCATCAGCAGTATGTATTTTGGTGAAGTTACAGGGTCCGAATTATTGATTCGAATGCGTGAACGTAGTGAGTTAAAGGACATGCCATTTATGCTCGTTTCGAGCGAAACGAAGTGGGAAAACTTAAATACTCTGAAGCAAGCTGGCGTCATGGCCATATTGCCAAAACCGTTCGATGTAGAGGATATGAAAATGGCTTTACAGACTACAGCAGATTATATCGATCCCGAAGAATTTTCAGGTAGTAAACTTCATGCCGAAGAACTTCGTGTTCTTGTTGTTGATGATAGTTCTACTGCACGCAAGCATATTAGAAATTTGTTGCGAAAAATGGGAATAGAACATATCTCCTTAGCAAATGATGGTGTAGAAGCGATTGAGGTTATGAATGAAAAGATGTTTGGTTTAGTGATAACTGACGACAATATGCCAGAAATGAATGGTGAGAAACTCACTAGCTACATCCGAAATCATAGTACTCAATCAAGTGTACCGATCCTAATGGTGACATCTGAAAATGACGAAACGAGGTTGGATTCAGTTCTACAATCAGGTGTTTCAGCGATTTGTGACAAACCATTTGATGTAACTCAGATTCGAGGATTGTTAGCGCAATTGCTTCCCTAATAGTCTTTTTATGCCTAATAGCACTACTTACTTAATATGATTATTGGCATCTCATTCTCTAGAAATTCTAGATTTGCAGGTGAATAAGTTAGTAGTCTATCGTTAAACTCTGCCCTTGTAAGGCCGTGGTCTAATCGCCATAATTTTTCTAATGCTTCCGATATCATCCAAGCCTTCATAGCCTCATTTGGAGAAGATACCAAATGAGTGATTTCCCGAGCGATAAGCGCCATTGGATAAGGTGAGTTTTCGTACAAGTAATTTTTTGCTTGGTCTATGCTCCATTTATTTTCGCTTAGATTAATGTCTGTCAGCGCCATTATCATGGCGAACTTTTTTCGTGACTGAACGGCAATTCTGGAAAAAGAATGTGTGTAGTAATCTGGTTGTTCGGGTAAGCTAAGTGCGTAGATTGACCAAGCTGATGCATATGCTCGCCAAAGTTGATCTTCTTGTTCAGTAGTATTGTACGCCAGCATGTGAACCCCTGGAATTGTGTATAAATAAGCTAGAGTTTCGAGCTCAAATACAGGAAGCGCTGAAACCAAAGTCAAATCGAAGAACGCAGTGTTACTTTTAAAGTAAAAAGGGGACGGTTCAATCTGATCGCTTGCGGCAATTAATACCTCGCGATTGAGCGGCTTGATGAACCAACGTTCTAAGCCATAGTGGAGATCCGCTACAATTTGAGTTATTTGATCTAAAGATATTTGATCTTGATTTAAACTGGCTTTAACGTGTCGATCGTACAATTCTCTTAGGCTTGATTGAGGATTGAGTTCGATTAGTTTTTTATCAATTTGAGTTATTGCATTTGTTAGCGACAACCTTGAATTTTCGCTAAGCAAAAGTGGTATCTTTGAGATTGTATTGGCTTCTTCCTTGTAACTAGTATCGTTAGATCTTATTCGTAGGAAGCTGCAAAAGTTAATAATGGCGGGTATCACCTGCTCATTTACAGTGGTTTTAAAATTTCGATAGTCGTTTTTTTGTGCCTGAACATCTAGATCTGAGTATGACAAAATTTGCTGATATCTATCAAGTATCAGGTTATTGTCTTTGCGCCCTAAGATCTCGCAATAATGAACATTTGAAATTGCGTAGTTCTTTCCTCTATTATTATTTCGGTTGATGTCACTTTTAAGGCTCGTGAGTACTTCTGGAATTTTAAGTGTTTGAAATTTAATATCTTGGATCTTGTCAGAGGAATGGAATACAAAACTTTGAGGTGGAATCATTCTCAAAAGTGCTGTCATGTGATTTCTCTGTTCCCAGTTGTTTAACTGTTGGTGCAGAGAAATACTACGCATCCTTAAACGATGCAGAAGCGGCTTATATTTAGAATTTAGTAAGGTCGTATCTAACTTCGAAAATTGTTGTAGCGTGTAATCAAGGTCTTTGAGTTGTTGAGTAAGATCTTGTTTGCTAAATATTAAAGTAGTTGCTAATTCTTCTGTTCGAAGAACCAAGGCTCGTGCGATATCATTTTCGAATCGGCGAACTAAGGCGCTAGTACCTGCTGTTGCGATGACGATGTCACTAGCATTTGGATTGGGTTGTTGATCAGTTTCACTTTGTCTGATGTAGCTGCATCCTGATGTCAGCAAAGAAAATAAAACAGTGGATAAGAAGAGACGGGTTATCTGTCTTGGCATGTTAGTTCTAATATCGTTTTGGTTTAGTTTGGGTAAGCATCAAGCTAACAAAATATAAGTGAAGAAGCTTAGTGCTTTACGAGTGTTAATGATTGGAGTATATCTAGCTTAATTTGTTCCATCTTTATTATGCATGGTTGGGCGTTTTCAATTTTCTGGATAGCGTTGTTAATGAAATCTGTCTCCTTGATATGCTTTAAGTTAATCATAACGTTCAATTTTGCTGATTCAATGGTTGCGGGGACTAAGAGTGCCGCCATACCAATGTCGGTTATTAGGTTCTTATTGCCAAACTTTGCCAAAAACTCTATGTCCTTAGCGAGTGATTGACTGAGCTCTAAGATTAGTAGTGGTGCAGTGGCGGCAGCGCTTAGCGCATGCTGCAGAGTACTTTCTTTTAGTTCGTCATCTTTAGGCATTCGGTAAGCCGCCATGACCGCATTAAATGCAGTAATATCTTTTTGCCCCAAACGCAAGAATTCGCTTCGTGCACTTTCTGTTCGATCGATAATGGATTGAAGCGTTTGTTTGTTCTGAACATCTACTTTGGTGAATCGTGCGACCATGGTGATAAGGGCAGCTAACTGAGCGCCTGTAATAGCAGCCACTGCGCCGCCGCCAGGTGTTGAATTTCTACTAGCGAGTGAATCCAGATAGTTTTCTAGGCTTCTTGCTTTCATATCTTCTTCCATACTTCTTCTCCTGTTTGTTCACGAATGGCATTGATATTCTTGAATTTTACTTTCAAGCCGTCTGGGTCGATTCCTTAGATAAGTAGAGGTATGAGAGGGCATTTTGTAGTCAACTAGATATCTAAGAGAGTCATCTTGTTAATGGTAAAATATGGGCAATAGATGAATAGGCCATGAATATTCTCATCCACATTTTGAGGACGGTTTCGAATTTTCTTAGTGATACGAGCATAGACAATGGAGTGCAGGGAAAAATCGCTATCAAACCAACAATGTTGATCTCGTATCGCAGTGCTTGGGATGTAGATTTTATTTTTGTGAGGAAATCTTTCGCTATATAAACAAGATGGAGAAGTTTATGTGTAATCAATATTAAGCGCTCAAGGTCAGAGATCTACTTCATTATCGTATTTATGTTGTTCACGGGTGATACTGCCTAAGTATCCCTTATGATGCCTCATGCCATATTGTTCGCTCGTAAAACCTTTAAGTTCCATTAGTGTCAGCGCCAATGCATCACTAATGGCGAGCATAACAGCGATTGTAGCGCTTGGTGCAAGTTGAAGTGGGCATGCTTCTTTGATTTCAGCACCCATATCTAGAATCAACTGACTATGTTGACGCAGAGGTGAATCTACATGAGAGGTAATCCCAATTATTTCGCGTACGCCTAAGTGGGAGGCATTCTCAAGCATTTCTAAAACTTCGATGGACTTACCGCTAGTTGAAAAGGCAATAATAAGGTCGTGATCAGAAATCATACCCATATCACCATGACCTGCCTCGGCCGGATGTATAAAAAATGCGGGAGTACCTGTGGATGCCATTGTTGAAGCAAATTTGTTAGCAATATAACCCGCTTTACCCATTCCCGTTGTGATGATCTTGCCTGTGCAGGCTAACATCAGATTGACCGCTTTCTCAAAGTCATCCGTGACGTGTATGTTCTGAATAGCTTCTGCTTCGGTACGGATAATATCTGACATCCGTTCTTTAATATTCAAGATGATTTCCAATGCTACTGATATAAGTTGAGCATTATACGCGATCAAGCAGATCTTGTAAGATCAGATTTTGTAAAAGTAGATCTTACAAAGAGAGTAATAGTGAATTCGTAAAAGTCTTTTTTGCCACAACATCGACCTATTGGCCACAGGGCTTATTCTGCTAACGGTAATTGGGATGTAAAATTGTGTGGCGAAAAGGTAAATTTGAATGGAAGACGATCAAAGGAGATTTCAATTATTGCCAATCTCCTAAAAATAGCTGTTTTGGGATTGCAGTTAACGGATCTTATAAGCGCTTTAAGCAGGGCGAGAGAGAGATCGAGGCAGGATGACGCTAATACGGTTGACTTGCTTGATGAATTGAACATTACCTAGCGGAGTTGAACGTTTGAGGGGTGGGGCTGAAGTGATCACTCAGACTTGAGAGTTTGGTCATTTAAATTTTTGATTTCGAGGGCCACATCATTCGCTAAAGATGCTTTCTTTTCTATATCAAGTCCATTTGGGTCAAACCTCCACTTTTCGTGTCTTGGTAAAAGGCGAATCAAATGAGGAAAGCCTATGCGGGTGAGCCACGCTTTTAACAATTCACCTTTCCCTCTTGTAAACCCTTTTTCAACCAGTTGATTTGTAAGTTCAAAAAATGGCGAGTCTGCACCATAACTTAGCGCGTTTACGTCAGACAGATTGCCACGCTTGTGTTCCACAATCACTTTCTCACCGATCATAATCCTCCAAAGTAGAATCAGGCTAAGAATCCCACCAATGGCATAGAGATAATCTTCATAGTCTTCGACTTTAAATTCATTCCACCACACTTGAAACAGAAAGCTTGCATTTGCCATCAAATCGATTAGGGGTTGTGCAAAAAAGCTTTGGTCCGCTTCTTCATCTAGCCAAATTGATGGTGTGGTGTCCACGACTTGCCATTGGTTATTAACAAAGGCAATAGCCCAAGCATGAGCGTGCCTTTGCCTGACGACATACATTTCAAGTAAATCACTATATTCTTGGACTGAGAAGCCAACAACATATCTAGCGGGTATTCCCATCTCTCTTAAGAGGTAGACGCTACTGCTTGCAAAGTACTCGCAGTGGCCAGCTTGACTCGTGTTCAAAAAGTACTCTATAGGTTTGTCTTTTGCTGCTTCGCTTTGATATAGGCTGTACCTGAAATCCCTAAAGTATTGATGAACACTTTCTATGGGCTGTTTTATATCAAAGTAATTATTTTTTATAATTGGGCCCACGATGTTCTTGTAGCGCTTTGGAACAAAAGTATCAATTTTTGTAGGCGGCCCATTAAAGTTTTTACCATCCTGAAGTAGTACTCTATATCGTGGGCTTGGTACTAATCCCTTCGCTTGTATCGTGCCATAGTAATTTTGTCTCAATTCAAGTGCAGGTAAATCGTAAACTTGACTTGCGCCTTCGGGTATTGGAATCAGTGCACTGTCCTTGTAAAATTCCAAATATATTTCAAGAAGGTTATCGGAACTTGCAGCAGGGTTTAACTGCCATTTAAAATCATCTGCGTGTTCCAAGGTCGTGAATTTCTGATCCATAATTCCCCAGTCTTTACCTGAGGGTAAATCGTAGCTAGTCTCTTGAAGTAATGAAGGAGGTGCATTATTGTCTGGGGAGTCAACGCGAAATAGTATTTTATCAGATACTTTAAGTTTGCCTACACTGCCTATGGCTGATAGATATTTTGAAGGATTATTTCTTTGTTGAACCCAATTGGTAAGCCAGACGCTCGCCCGCTGTTTTAACTCGACATGAGTCGCTTTAACACCCTTTTGAAGCCCAAATGCACTTATAAAGCTGAACGCGATTAAGAGTGCCCAAACACTTGTTGGGTAACGTTTCGACTTCAGTCTCATCAATGCTAGAGATATTAATAAAGCACTGAAAGGAAAGTAGAAACTAAAATCTTGCGTGTTTGTTGCAATCGCCAAAATACAAAACGTAAACAAGGCATAATTCATGTCCCAATGTTGGGTGACTGGTTGTTTTTGGCGGCGAAGAGAGTAGAACAAAACATCCAATGTCATTTTTTCGCTTGTGCTGTAGGCCACTACGATCACTATTGGGAAAATTACAATTGGCATCCAACGCACTAGTGTAATCAAGAAGTGGTAATCAACTTTATTCAGGAACAAAAAAATAAAAATACAAACTAATGCGACACTTGTTAGATCTGCGGTTCGATAGAAGTCTTGCTGGGTTAATGTCCAGCGCCTGTTATAGAAAAACTGTCCTTCCCAAATTAATGCCATAGGCAAGGCAAATACCATGAGGTCCGATTGAAAACCCCAAACGACAATTGCGAAAAATTGGAGGTATCGCAAATTCATTTAACAAAAAGCTTCATCTGTAAATGTGCTTCGACTATTAAGGCGTTTCATTTTTTCCTCTTCCTATGAATTCAATATTACCAATTTCGATATTACCAATTTCAATTTTAGTTTAAAACATCTCACAATAAGAGTAGATGTTTTTGAATCTCCCCGATCGGCATAATGTGCGCATCGATCTCTTCTGATCGGAGTTCGTCGACGTCTCTGGTGACCACAAATACTTTCATTGGGATGTTTGCAGCCCTTAGTCCGATTAGTAAATTTTTATGTGCATCGGTCCAAGCTGTTAGAACAACTATGCAGGCGCTGATAAATCGGGTATGGCTTAGCGTAGTCTCACAAAGTTTGTCTAAAGGAAGATCCGATTGGCTCATTTTCGCTAGCGCTTCTAATTGGCTACTCACCGCATCGGTGCCTCTTCCTGAGGTGAGAATGTTTTTTTGATAGATAAGATCGAGTACAGAATCGGGTTTATTTAGCGCCAATGTAAAGCTAGCGGCGATAGATATAGCCTCTTCAAGAATTTCGCTATCCTCAGAACTCGTATCAAGTATGAGGGCTTGGCGTACAAAATACTCATCTTGGTACTCCTTGACGACAGGCTTGTTTCTCTTTGCCGTGCTAGCCCAATGTATCTTTCGTACTGAATCACCGTCACGATAGTCTCGGAGGGAGACGAATTCGTCAGATTCTCCAATGGACCAAGCTGCATT
>JBLHIH010000104.1:0-13543 GCA_047616645.1 Flavobacterium sp.
GAAATAGCAAGAATGTTAGGCGGCATTGAGATGACAGATCAGTCACTTGCCCATGCTGAAGAGATGTATAAGGGTGGGCAAAACGCGGTATAATTTTTAATCAAGAGCAGCTTTCTATCAAGAGCAGCTTTCTATCAAGAGCAATTGGGGCAATAACCGTATAAGTTTAAGTTGTGCTCAGTGAGCTTGAAACCTAGGCGTTCTGCCACTTGCTCCTGTCGAATTTCGATTTCCTCATCCTGAAACTCCTCCACGACCCCGCACTTGATACAAACGATGTGATCATGATGTTCTTCTGGGGATATCTCAAATACCGAATGGCCTCCTTCAAAGTTATGCCTGACGACAAGACCCGCAGCCTCAAATTGCGTTAAAACACGATAGACTGTCGCCACACCGATTTCTTCGCCCTTTAACAATAAGGCCTTATAAATGTCTTCAGCACTTAAATGGTGTTGCGTTGAACTTTCGAGCACTTCTAAGATCTTAACCCGAGGCATAGTGATCTTAAGGCCAGCATCTTTAATTTCTTGGGATTCGAGGGTCATGCTAGGTAGAGGTCCATGGTTTACAAAGTAAAAGCAAGATAGACTACGCATCATTACAGTAAATGGAAATTAAGAAAAGCGTTATGAAGAAAGTTGTCGCATTAATAACTATCCCTATCCTAATAGGTGTCTTAATAGGCGGATGCTCTACCTACCGCTTCCCCGGTGTCCATAGGATTACCATTCAACAAGGTAATGTTGTCACCCAAACAATGGTCAACAAGCTAAAGCCTGGCATGACAAAAAGTCAGGTTCATTACGTGCTGGGCACGCCTGTTGTTCAGGATCCCTTAAATAACACACGATGGGTCTATATCTATACCATCCAAATCCCTGGCAATGACGAAATACAAAAGAAACTGCAGATCCATTTTGTCGACGAAAGGCTAAGTCACTTTGATGGCAACTATGGACTTACAGAAAATACGCCTGCGGAAAGTGATCAAACAGAAGATTCAACACCTTCTGATGGCTAAAATTATTTATTTGCTTTAGCGCGACGACGTCGAGCTTCTTTTGGATCGACCACAAGGGATCGATAAATTTCAACTCGATCCCTCGCTTGAAGAATTTCTTCCTGCTTAACAATACGCCCAAAAACACCCAGTTTTTGAAGGTCCAAATCCATCTCTGGAAAATCATCCTCTATACAAGATAGCGCTATCGCAACACCAACTGAACAGCCTAGTGGAACGTCGAGTGATTTAATGACCTGCTTCTTGGGGCTGATATAAATAACTTCAATTTCAATAGTGTCATCCATAAAGCGCATCCGCCCGCTCGCAAAATGCATCCACCATGGTGTTAGCAGCAACATTAAATACACTCGCCAACGTCATATTCATCACTCGGCTATCAAAGTCGAAGCTTAGATCCATTTTTATTTGGCAACCATCACGCCCTAATTGCTTAAATTCCCATAAACCAGATAATTTTGAAAATGGTCCGTTGACCAAATCCATCTGAATACTCTCGGGGCGTTTATGTAGGTTGCTAGTTGTAAAGGTATGTTTTAAACCAGCGCGGGCAATTTCTAAGCGCGCCACCATGATATCCTTTTCATCTTTAAGTACTTTACTGCTTACGCACCAAGGCAAAAATTCCACATATCGCTCGACATCATTGATGACATCAAACATCTGAGTTGATGAATAGGGTACATGGGCTGAACGAATAACTCTTCTCATAGCGTCCATTGTCGGGTAATTACGATTATGCTACAAGCACTCTGATGGCTGTACATTCCGTAAATGGGCCCTATAATGGGCGGCCTTGAAAGTCATCCTTAAATCCCATGGCAAAGAAACCCAAACTTTCACCGGGCACCATCGCACGAAACAAGCGAGCCCGATTCGAATATCAGCTTCATGATAAATTTGAAGCAGGTATTGTCCTGAGCGGTTGGGAAGTAAAAGCCATTAGAGAAGGTCGATGTCAGCTGACCGAAAGCTTCGTTATTTTGCATAAAGGCGAAGCATTTTTACACGGTTGCACTATCACGCCCTTAAAAACCGCACTAGCACATATCACGGCTGAACCTCAGCGGATAAGAAAACTGCTGCTACACAAGAAAGAACTCTCTCGATTGCTTATCGCCACTCAAGCCAAAGGACAAGCATGTGTTGCCACCGCCATGTATTGGAAGGGTAATAAGGTTAAATTAGAAATCGCCCTGGCGACAGGTAAAAAACTGCACGACAAACGTGCAGCCTCAAAAGAACAAGACTGGAATCGAGACAAATCCCGAGTAATGAAGGCGCACAATCAATAAATTTCAGTTAATTCATATCGGCGCCTCATTAATTTCTTCTAGCGCTTTCTTCTTCTCTTCTGAATCTTTATCAAAAACAGCCTGAATTTCTTCGACATCCTTGAGGAGCTGCTGTTGGCTTTCGAGTGGGTTGTATGCTTTTTTGGTTTCTGTTGCTGCAGGTGCTGCTATTGCTTCGGCCTCTGTACTGGCATCTTTATCGTTACCGCAGGCGCTCAATAGCAGTATACAGGCTGCTGTAATCATTCGCTTTTTCATCTTGATTCCTCTTTTTTGTGGGAATAAGCATAACCGAAATGTAGAGGAGAATGGGCTTGGACATGAAAACAAAACGGTGATCAATGCTAGGCTGATCAATCTTTGTATTAACAGGCCTTATCTAATGTTCGATTTGACTCGATACACCGTATTCAGTTTCTTGTTGGTGGCCATTATTTCCACCAATGTCCAGGCCGAAGAAAAGCCACGACCGCGAGCCAGAGATTTAGGCCTCGTTATCGGAACCTTCCCTACAGGCACCTACAACGCCATCACAGATGTCGCAGGTGTAATGGTAGGACATGCCACTGTTATCGAAGGAGACGACATACGAACCGGTGTTACGGCGATTATTCCTGCCGGCGGTAATCTTTATACACACCCGATACCTGCTTGGATTCATGTGGGTAATGGTTACGGCAAAATGGTGGGCGAAACGCAAGTCAGAGAATTTGGGGAAATTGAAACCCCTATTATTCTCACCTGTACCCTCTGTGTTTGGAGTGCCGCTAATGGCTTAAAAAAATGGATGTATGAACAAGAAGGCATGGGAGAACACACACTTAACCCCATCATTGGAGAAACCAATGACAGTGTTGTCAACAATATGTGGGCAAATCCCGTGGGTTATAACGAGGTTGCGGCAGCCTTAAGTGCCGCAAAGACGGGTCGCGTTGAAGAAGGCAGCGTGGGTGCCGGAACAGGCACCCGAGCATTTGCATGGAAAGGCGGGATTGGCACCAGTTCACGCGTGCTACCAGTGTCTTTAGGGGGTTATACCGTCGGCGTGCTTGTGCAAACAAATTTTGGTGGGACCCTGTCTATGAACGGCGCCCCTGTTGGCCGAGAATTAAATGAATACCCCTTCCGCGAAGCACTTAAAGACATCACTACCGATGGCGACAAAGAAGATGGCTCTATTATGATGGTTGTCGCAACCGATGCGCCACTAGATGCGCGCACCTTGGATAGAATCGCCATGCGAGCGGTGATGGGACTTGCCCGCACGGGCTCCTACGCCAGTAATGGCTCTGGTGATTATGTCATCGCATTTTCTACGAACGAGCATGCCCGTCGACCAAGAGTCAGCTCAGGGCCCGTATCCACACAAGTCACAGTTAATGCTTCTATGTCACCGCTATTTGCAGCAACGTCTGAGGCGACTGAGGAGGCCATTTATAATGCTATTTTGAAGGCGACTACCGTATCGAGCAGCCGTGGAGAACTGACAGAGATTTCGATCAAGGATGTGAAAAGGATATTGAAAAAATATCGCGCATTACATTGGGATAAATCGCTCCCGACAAATGAGTAACTTAGACCTGGGCCATCTGATGTGGGCGAAGATTTTGAGATTGCTGTTTATTTCCTCATATTAGTGTAAAATACGCGCTCAACTTAGGTTGTAACGGGGGCGATATGGATTCGACGCCGGTTACAAAACCCAAGGTGCATGCCGAGAGGGTAGTGACTCTCGTAAATCAATTGCTGTAACTTTTTTAGTTGCCAATGACGAAAACTACGCACTAGCTGCCTAAACCCCTTAAAAGGTTTAGATAACAGCTTGACTCGGGGCGGATGTGCCTATGTATTCAAACCGAGTGCACGCCTCATAGGACCGCGACCAACGCCCCGCTTGTGACGGACGTCGCTAAACTTAAAGCAAGCTCGCCTCTTAATCCCTGTTCGACGGGCCAGTGAGGGGTTAAATAATAGACGAACTAAGCATGTAGAGCCGAAGGCAGAGAACTGACGGACTCGGGTTCAATTCCCGACGCCTCCACCACTATTCGATTCGAAATACGCCATATGGACCTCTCAGAGGTTCCTAAGACTGGCGAGGCTAATTAGGTAGACACTTTGGTGTGACACCAAAGGAAAGTTATGCCTAATTATGTCTGCAAGAATCGACATGGTACATATACTTTTCGTAAGTCCTTCGGGACCAAGTCTCTGCGCTGAGCAGAGAAAAACTTCAAGCTTTGCGTCACAATGTTATTAGTTCCACAGAAAACAGTGAACCGACTAATAGAAATTTTGCATGCCCACCAATCACCAAAATTTCTCTATCTTAACTATAAAGCTGCACCGTACTCAGTTCCGGATTAAAAAAGTCAAATTCGCGTTCGACGTTTAAATCAAATTTTGCAATAGATGGGTGATCTGCAACCCCAAAATGACGACGTAATGCCATCATGAGATCTTGACTATAAATTAATGAACCATTGGTTTCGTCTATCTCAAGTGTCACTGGATTAATCTTGATTCCATTTTGGATTTCATCCGTTCTCCCAACCACTCGATTCCCCCAAGGCGCGCCGTTTTTCATTATAATCGTGCTTGCAATTGGCCAATGGTCCTTTCCACTATCCCCATTATAATATGGCGTACGGGCAAATTCAGAATTGATAATCAGCGTGACACGATCAGTAATACCGTGTTTTTCACTGAGTTGCCAAATCGTATCAATATCCCGTACAAGACGCCTCATTATGGGTTCGTGACTACTATCATGTTTCGCGTGTGTATCAAAACCATCACCCTGACCAAGATCCACACCCAAAGTAAGACCTGCCTTGTATGCCACCATGGCAATTTCTGCCTGTCGCCATGAAGGATGAAAGCCCTGATCATCCCGATCATTAATAAGCTCATCAGGAAGAAAGTCATTAATCCTGGAAAGGGATTTAACGTTATCTGTTGCTAAAAATAATTGGGATAAGGCATTGCGGTGACGAGGAAAAAGATTAGATGCCGCCAGTTGTCGTTCGATCCTGGCTAGCTTTGCTGATTGAAGTGTATCGAAAACCTCAGGCGAGAAAATCTTTTGATCATAGTCATGTTCAACACTGTTACTATTTGCAAGACGTGGAATTGTTTCCGGATTGGAAATCTGAGTAACGCTAACAATTCCTCCAGTGCCTTTATAACTTGCATTGTTAATATAACTCATTGCTAATGTTGGACCAAAAACACCTGCTACCGACGCAGTAATTGTAGGGAAGCCGGGACTAATTCTCCCACTAAAAGTACCAATCTCACCAGCTGTATGTGAGTTAGTCTGAGCATCTATACAATTAATGACCAGCATATCTCGGTAGTACTTTTCAAAGAAACTGGCGTTATCCCAAACAGGCGCATAGGGAATATTACCCGCTTTAGGAATTTCACTGAGACCTGTTGCCCAGTTATTAATGACACTCTCGCCATTGGTGTTGAGCTTCGGATCGCAAAAACTGCTAACATCCCAGCCACCTAATACTTTGAGGTGCAATACGAGGTCACCACTTAGCTCTTCGGCTTGTACATTTCGACTTATTAATGGCGCTGCCACTGACAAACCCAGTGCACTGCTTATTTGTAAAAACTCTCGCCGATTTAATTTTCTCATCTTGCCTCGTTAGTGCTGGTAGATCATTACTGGTAGATAAATTCAAAGTCAGAAACCAAATAACTTATCAATCCTCGCCAGGCCATAATTTGATGACGATAGTAGTAGTTTTCAAGATATGCTTTTTCAAGTGTTTGTGTATTGTTAAAACCCTCTTCAGTCAAACTACTAGAAATTTCAGGGCGCGTACGAAAGCCATCAAAATCTTCACCAAAAAAATCATCATCCGAATTTCGAGAAGCAATATATAAATCGACCCACAAATCGTAAGCGATCTGAATCTCTTCATGATCTAAGGGCCAATCTTTTTTCCAAATTCGATTCATAAGTAACCCTACATTTTGCCGTATATCTTGCGCACCTTGAGAGGAAGAGGTCTTGATGTCTGAACTTGAATCAGCACCAAGCGCGAAGACAACATTAGTTTCTTCGGACTGGTTTGCCCACACGGATGCCGCGATAGTGTAGGTATCCTCGACAGATAAAGTAACAGGAATCCTTACTTCACAATTTGCATTAAGCTTATAGTGAGTCCTATTCCCTTGAGAATCATGCCCAAATTCTCCGCAGGGTACTTCAACTCCTTGTATTTGAAACATATTGGGCACATCAAGAGTGAAGACTTCGCCGCCTTGAGAGTTACGAACATCAAGACTTTCAAAGTTGAAACGGCTAAGGCCATTGTTCTGACCGTTGTCAAAACGAATCGTCAGAATTTGATTTCCCGCGCCTAAATCAACAGTTATTGATTTCGTTGTCTTTGCAGACTCCCCGTCGCCTTCCAATTCAAATGACTCGCGTTTGATCGTATTAGGATCGGTATAGATCTCTACCAGTGGCAAGAGAATTCGATCACTTTGTTTTTTGAATAAGTCGTTGCCTAAGATCCCCTTACTCCCGCTGTTACCCAACAGCTCGGTGATCGTTCTCATCACTGTGCTGTAATCTAACGGCCTTTCTGTAATCCCGATAGAATCAATACCACCATAAAGAAAGTAATAGAGAAAATCTGAACTTAGATAAGGGAAAGTACGATTTTGTTCTTGATCGTAGAATTGAATCCATTCGAAACCGAGAGAATCTTCTAGTTTTTGCTGCATTGCTTCAGGGCTCAGTATTCGACCTGGTCCAATACCACGGTATGCACTGCGTTCTGCCTCACTGGTATCCTCCAAATTCAATGCTGTAAACCGAGGGCTTAACATCATCTCTACAAGCAAGTCCTTTAGATTAAACGAACCAAACTCTGAGAATCCCGAACTGAATCCTTCTGCAAGATCATTGATAGCACTATTCTCTACTTCGAAGGCAACGAGGTGTTCAGCGAAATCAAAGTCAGTCGTGACTGCCGGTGCCAAAAGCGGTGTCGTGCCATAGATCGCGGACCACCAGAACTTTACTGTCGCCGTCGAAAAGCGCGGGTCAGCAACAATTTCCTGAGCCAGCCATTGCAGAGAATTACTCGCATCCGGCGCAACTTTGTCTTCAAAGCCTGGTACCAACATATCTCGATACCAGTTATCACCCTGCTGGTAGAGCGTCTCTGTACCGTCTTGTGGGAATATATAGAAGTGATCTAAAGAATGGCGCCCCTCGTTATCGCGATACCAACCAAATCGGTGACCGTAATTTTGATATGCACCTGCAACAGGATCCATGATGGTATGGCATACGGTGCATGCTGGGTTGTTTAATGTAGGGTTGTCTCTGTCCGCAAGTGCCGTTGGGTCGGTAGTACGTGCAGCGGAGGCTTCTATATCCAGACCAAGAAAGAAGAACTGGGTCCATCTGGATCTGGCTCTGTTCCTGTTTGTTGGCGTTGAAGGATAACGTCCCATAAATGCAGTGGTATTTAGGATACCAGCGTGAGGATAATCAAGAATATCTCCTCCACTTAATACAGTATCTGAAAAAGGGCTCGAGCTTTCACGGTACTGTGCGTTTTCATTGTGAAGGATGTAATTATTTATTCTACCTGGTTTCCACTCCTCGAGATCATGATCATCATCAAATAGTGCGCCAGCTTGATAGGTAATATTGATGACGGGATTTACCATCATATAGTCAGCAGTCAAAATTTCCGTGTACGGAAGTTCCCGCTCAATTAAATAATTAATGAGCTCCAGAGGCTGCCTTTTGACGAAGTCGCCAACGAAATTATTTCTTATGCGTAGCGCTAGCGGTTCATCACCCGTATCAAGAAACACTTGTAAGCTATATGCCCATCCATCTAGAAAACGTACAGGATCGTAGCTGTCTTGAATTTCAATAGTGCCGTCGGTTAAAAGTATGTCATTGGCATTCACTCGAACAAATTCCTTGAAAGCCGTGCCCTGCATCAAACCTCTAATCATTCGGCGCAAGGTATCTTCATCTCCTACACCAAGTTCAACAATTTCATCCTTTGTTGCCTGACGGCCCTGTAACAGCTCTACGGCCTTTCTGAAAGTGAGCGTTGGGGAAAGGGGTGTAAATGAATTATAAAAAGTATCAACTGAAACAGTAATGGCGCTACTTTGATTGCCCAATAATGTGAGAAATCTATCGAACTCTATATAGTCACTGGATTCTCCTGATAGCTGTACACCGCCTCCGTGGGCGACGCCACGTATCTTATCCAAAAGCAAGTCACCGCCACCGTTGATGGTGGAGATGAAGTCTTCAAGTACGGCCATATTAGTAAGACTTTCGCTGTCGCCCGCCTCAAATACTAGTCGAGTATGACCGGATAAACCGCCTGCTATATGACAGGCAATGCAGCGTGTTTCAATGACCTTGGGAGAGATCACCGAGGCAAACAAATCCTTTGCCGCCTCAGTAAACAGGGGTTCAATTGCGAAAACTTCAACAATGCCAACGCCGCTTTCACCACCTACACCAGACATAACGACTGTGTAGGCTCCAGGGCCTAGTTCGGTATATATGGCCGACTCTACTGCGCGCGTGGGTTGAAATTCAGCCGGTATTTCACTGACCCGTTCGTGATCTCGCCAGTTATTATTACTGGTAATGACGGTAGCGCCGGAAAGCAGTGTCATCTGAGGATCTGTTAGTACACCAGATACACCTGCATCAGCCAGGCTTGGTCCTTTGGCCCGAATAACCAGTGACTGCGTGTCTGTGCCTGAGATGACAAAACCGCCAATCAACACATTGTCACCTGTACCGACAAAACCGCGCGTTGCAATATTCGTTAATCGAGTTTCGCCGGTATCTTCAAGCTCATAGACCTCTACCAAGCCAATACCTGTGGTATTACTTACGCCACTAACGATAGCCGTGTAGTCCCCAGGCGATAGCGTTCTGACAATCACAGATTCCTTTTCATCGGAGGGCTGCAGATCCTCTGGTACCATGGATGCGTTGATATGACCTTGCCAATCGTTATTACTGTCAATCACGCTAGCGCCAGAAAATAGCGCCATCTGTGGATCTGCCAAAGTGCCTGATAGGCCCGCATTTGCAAGCGCAGGTCCTCTCGCACGAATGACAACAGTTTTAGGCTCGGCACCAGAGATAACGATGCCACCAATCAGGACATTGTCGCCTGCTCCGACAAATCCGCGGGTAGCGATATTTTGCAGGCGTGGTTCAGCGTAGGCCAGTGACACTGCAGTGATACTAAAAAAGAGAATTATTTTTAACAAGTTCTCTTTCATATATGAAGATCCTGATTGTATTAGCGGGGCCCTTTTGGGCACTACTTGACGCCAGCGCGAAATTTTAGTGCATTTTAACAAAAAAATAAACTGCCATTCGTCGATATCTCAGCCACCCATTAAGTTGGGTGATCATTGTTTGAATTGAAATGGATCAGTTTCAATTCACTAGATTCTCAGCAAAACAGTCACGGTGCCTGAAACTCAAGTTAAGGTAGCGCCAAATCGCGGATAAACAGCTACTCTCTCTTCTTCTTTGCTTGCGCCATGATGATTTCTGCACCCTTCGAGTCTATTGCCATACAATGAAACTGGTTGTTATTTACATGTCCTAATTGCTGAAGTGTCATAGCAGCCAGAAAGGCCGTCCACCTACAACTTCCCGGAAGGCTCTGCTTTAGCCAACACAAAGTGCCATAAACCTCCAAGCTTCCGTTAAAAGGACATTTCAGAGAAGCACCAACGAGGCGCGTAAATTGATTGAAAACTGGGTATTTCGTATAGAACCTATAAAATTGGAAGCTAGGGGCAGACTCTATTCACCTACCCTAGCATTATAAATGCTTCACCAGTACAAATACATAAAGGTGTGACACTTAAAAGCTAGTCCTTAGAGGATTGTTAGCTCTGAGGCTCATTCTGAGCCCGTCTCAGATGTGATGGATGCTCCCGACGCCTCCACCAAATTTGGGACTTGCGCCAAGGGTGCAAACACAAATGCTGACAGGGGTTTTTGAAAGAAACACCGAGAAGCGGAGTGGCAGACCAATTGATCGCTCCCTTAACCTGGGCTCAACGACTCAAGAGAGTCTTTAATATTGATATTACCCTGTGCCCTTTGTGTGGTGGAACCTTGCGTGTCATCGCCGACATAACTGACCCAGACATAATCCAGAAGCTCCTAGATCACATCGAAGCGCAACCACCACCGATTAAATCTGCGACAGCTATCCAGTCCTAAAACATGCCTGGATAAACAGCCGTATCATCTCTGCCCGACCTTTAAATCTCCTAAGTGATCACCCCGGCGGCCTGTAAGACAATAGATAATTAGCTATTCAGACATTGACCATCCTTTACCAAAAAACCACCCCCACAGACTTTCTTTAGCAAAAAGCTCCAATCATGATACTTTTGCAATCCGGGTAAATGTGGTTTAAGTTTACTATCCTCATCTACAAGTGGATGTTTTTTCCATCGCAAAACCTAACAAAGACCTTTACAGACTTTATATCTCACATCGCGTCTCGACAGTGTGGCGTTTTTTATCGCGCAACATTAATGTTCGTCTGATATTGCTCAGCCTAATCGTAGGGAAAGCAGCAGGCAATGCGCCTGAAACAGAAACACTGACGAGCTCAGCAAATAGTGCTAGGTCCTACTAGTTTCTTTTCTGGCGCACCATGGGCGTAACAATTGGCGAATCCCCCATTTGAATCTCACCCATGACTTCAAATCCATGTCGCAGATATAGGGAAATATTTTTCTGGTTTGAAGATTCCAGATAGCCCATCGCACCTTCTCTGTCGAGTTTTGCCGTCATATGTTTCATCAATGCCGCACCCACACCCTTGTTCTGGTGACCGGGGTCTACACCAATTAATGGCAAGTACCAGCAATTATCATCATGGGGATGATAAGAATCCATCGCCGCCAGCATTTCACCCACTTTAGGTAAAAACTCCGGGCTAAATGTTTTTGCGAAAAATTCGCCAACGGCTTCCTCGTCGACTTCAATACCCGGCGCAACCCACATTGCCGCACCTTCAAACGCCGGTGTTACCAAACATGTCTCGCCATCAATCGAATGACCGGCAAAGACATCGAACAGGCCCATAACATTCGCAATGAACCTATCAGATTCTGGTAACATCCATCGCATTAAAGGGTCCGATGAAAAAGCTAAAGCCAACGTACTTAAAACTCGGTGTCGATCATCGATAGTCGCTAGATTAACGTCTGGTTGATTCATGCGTTTTACTCCTTGTTGTTGTTAGTGAGTGGCGTCGCTTTTGGGCTCAGCATATTTTGGGGCTCATTCTACCGTAAAACTTGGGTGAGCAGTCTCTGAGCATTACCGCCAATAATCTTTGATACTTCGACATCAGAAAAACCTTTTTCAATTAAGCCGCTGCGCCAATTAGGCATTTGTAAATAGCGACTGAACACTGGCTTAAAGTTGCCGTCCATATCAGTACCGAGTCCAACGTGATCAACGCCGACCAACTCAACCAAACGCGCTTTGCAATCCGGGTAAATGTGGTTTAAGTTTACTATCCTCTGTCGGCGGCTTTGCAAAATAGAAAACAGCATGCTTGTTCTACATACCATCAAGGTAAAGCATGTGGTGGTGCAAGTTCAAATTCAAAGCACTTCCAAAGCGCTGTATTAGTGTCACCACCCCTGTCTGCGCAACAGACTTGAGAGTCAGGACTGTTCGCTTGGTAAGGAAAGTACTGATGACCCGGTGAACAATGGCAAGCACTTTACTCATCACTTCAGGTTGGGTCGCAAACAAAAAACGCAGCTGTGACGATAAAACTTGAAGGCCTCGGCGTTACTGACGCAGAGGATCCGCCCCGCCCCCGCAGGATGACAGCAGAATGCCGGCAGAAAAAAACATCAAAAAATTCAGATTTACATTCATCGGGACGATTACATTCTTTTCTTAAACACTTTTTATCTTACGCTAATTTTGAGCTGGTACTCGGGTTCATAAAAATGGGGAAATGGGGTCGCGGAAAAACTTACATTTGATTCATGAGGCTTGATGCCATCAGTCTTACGAATTGAGCTTCGTCACCGCTGATCCACCTAGCGCCAACGTAATGACCATCGATCGGAATATCTGTCGTAGTAGTAACACGACATCATCATAACCATCGCTGTGACAGCTAAAATTGGGCAAGCCAATAGCGTGCATTTTTTTGCGCGTCAAAAGCAACGGGCAAAAAAACCGACCACAGGGCCGGTTTAATTTTCACGTCACTTCGAATTTTACTGTCCTTGATGGACCATCAAATGTGACATGTGCAAGTCGTTAACGCAGGTTGCTGCGGGCTGAAAGCCTGCTTCCGCCAGTGCTGTGGTCAGCGAACGATCTCTGACGCTATCCATCAGCGTGGCCATGTCCTTAAGCTCACCATAGAACGTGGCAACGTAATCAAAGCCAGAGATGCCAAAAGCTGGCGTTAATATGCTCCCGCCAATGTTGGCACCGGTACTTTCGTTCATCACGCCGATCAACTGTGAGGATGCAATCATTGCATCTTGCATCGTTTTACCTTCGTTAAGGTTGCAAACAGAACCAACAAGCGGCTTCTGCTGGGCAACGATCAGGTCACTCATAAGGTTTTGAGAAGCCATTATTACCGGCTTTTCGCATGATAATAGCTCGTTGAATTTGCGGACTAAATTACTGCCTTTATCGGCAAAGGTTGCATCGGTAGCATAGTAGTCAGTCCATGTAGGAAAATAATTAACCCATCGAACGTCGGCTTCATTATAAGGCTGGTTTACTGAAACAGCCTCCCATAGGTAGCTGTTCATTGCGAGTTCGTTTTTTGTCGCGAATTTTTTGACAGCGCCACTGCCAAATGCAACAACATCGGCAACCGAAACGCCATCATTTAGAGTGCATTCATATAATGCGGATATAATCGGTTCGGCTGGCACATGGTCGTCGGCTACAACACTAATAGGCAAAAGGCAGCCTAGTATAAATAATAATTTTTTCATTAATCTCTTCCTTGTATCAAGTTAGACAAAGCGGCCTAGGAAATCTAGGCCGCCTCTTTTTTTTACTGCTTGGGGTACTAGAAAAAGGCATTCAAATATCTCAAGCCCTGTATCCCGAAGGGTGTAGCGTTTAACAGTGACGAAGTTGCCTTGGCCATCGCAGCTAAGCTCTGGGTCA
>JBLHIH010000105.1:0-13467 GCA_047616645.1 Flavobacterium sp.
GAATTTAATTATCGTTATGTCAGTCATCGCAAAGCCAAAGTATTGGTTGGTATTCAAACCAGCGGTAGTCGCGACGATAGAGATAAAATTGTGGATAGGCTTGAGAAAAACTATGAGGTTATTGATCTTTCAGAAAATGAAGTTGCCGTGCTTCATATTCGTCATATGGTTGGCGGTACAGGGGGCGGCTTAATAGATGAGCATTTGTTTCGCTTCGAATTTCCCGAAAGACCCGGGGCATTGCTCAAGTTTTTAGCCGTTTTAGGTTCTGATCTTAATATTTCGATGTTTCATTATCGAAACCATGGCTCAGCTTACGGGAGGGTGCTCGTAGGTATCCAAATACCTAGAAATGAGATGGCCAAGTTTAAGAAAGGTCTGGCAGAAGTTGGATATCGGTATTGGGAAGAAACTGATAACCCAGCTTATCAACAATTTCTATATTAGTTAGTTCCCGTCCAGAAATAGCTAAACGTGGCTGAGTTTTGCAAAACCATGAATATGTTAGGTAACAAGTTCCAGAAATTCACGAGGGAAGTAACCCCGACGTTTTTGATTTCTGGATGTGTATTAGTGAGTTTATTATTGTATTAACCTTCTTCTAGGTGAAACTCACGGTATTCATTTTCATAGGTAAATAATGAAAGGTCTTTGATGTGATCGATGTAAAGGCGACCTTGCAAGTGGTCTAGTTCATGTTGAAATACCGTGGCTAGAAAACCTTTTAATTCAAGGGACTGCTTTTCTCCCGTTTCTGATAAATAGTCTACGACAATATGCTGCGGACGCTCGACGAAGCCCATCATGCCGGGAATGGAGAGACAACCTTCCCAATATCCCGCACTTGCCTCCTCAATCACTTGGACCTTCGGGTTAATATAGATTGTGAAGGGCAGCGCCTCAGTAATGCCATAACGCGTACCTGAATCAGGTACGTCAATAATGACTATTTGAACAGAAACATTCATTTGAGGTGCGGCAAGACCAATACCCCCTGATGCTTCCAGGGTTTCCTTCATATCATCGATAAGTGAGTGAAACGCCTTAGAGCCGATCTTTTCCGGTGCATAGGACGCTGCGATTTTTCGCAATGTGGGGTGGCCCATGCGAATAATATCTCTTATTGTCATTTTTGCGTCTCTTAAGTTCGCTCAACTATTTACTTATGAATACAGCATTTACCTGTTTTTTGACCGGTCAAATCACCAAAAAGACCTAAAATAGCGAAGTAAATGCCAAATTACCGACATAGATAGCCATATATGGTGCCAAACAATCAAAATAAATTTGATTATTATTACTATTGGTTATATCTTAACCACCTTAAAAATAATAATACACAGAACTTTGCTATTTAACCCAGTAAATAAACTGTGAACCGCGCCGGCCTGAAGGCAAGGAAGCACCATGAATAAGAAGCCAGACATTATTTCCATTCTGTTCATTCTATTGGGTATTGGCGTGACAGTTAACGCACTAGGACAAGTTTTCGGTTTATAAACGCGTTTTTTTCTCTGCGCAATTGATCGACTCGTTTTCTGTTACGATTAAATCTAAAGAGACATCCCAATCTTCTTGAATTAATCCTTCACATTCCTGATCTGCGTGAGCCAAGCCAATGAGTTTAGGTCTGCGCCAAGCCCGACCAAAAGTTCTATCATAATACCCCTTACCCATGCCCAGTCTGTTCCCTTTGCGATCAAAGCCAAGCAAAGGCATTAACACGATATCTAACATCTGGGGGTTGAATTCCCGGTTTTTACTTGGCGTAGGCTCCTCAATTCCGTATTGATTAACGATGCCAGGATCGCCAACTATTTTTGGCTGGAATATCAGGCGTTGTCTCTCCCAAGGACGGTGCGCATCACTGACTAATGGGAGGTACCATATCTTCTTATCCGTTTTGTTAGGACCCTTGTCAGAGAGATCAGCGACTAAGTTTGTGACATCAACCTCGCCCTGAAATGGCCAATAAAGTGCGACATGTTGGGCTTTTTTAAAGAAGGGGAATTGATAAAGCTGTTGAATAATGCGTCTGCTGGTTTCTTTTTGCTGATCATGAGGGATCAATTTCCGACGTAAGCGCATTGCTTTTCGTAGTGCTTTTTTTGTCTGGCTAGCATCAGTCATTGAGTACGCTATAAGGCCTCAATGAGTTGATCGATAGATGGTCAATAAAATAAGCTCCCCAAATTGCCGCTGTCGGATAGGCCCTTGAACCCTGCGGTTCAAGGCGGTGGTCCCTATCAGGTATTAGGCTTCCCGAAAAACGGACATGCACATCAGCCGAAATAAAGGACCTCCTGGGTGACGCTTAAAGGGTCGAGGACATATAGACTGGCGAACAACCCAGGGAACATAGTCTAATTATATATTAATTTGTGCAGATAGCATGCTTGAATTACTGCTTTAACTTATTTAATGTGCGATCTAGCTTTGAAGCGAGGGTTTTAATTTCTAATTCTTGATGATCAACAAAGGTTTTGTTCTTTGTTGCTTCTGCCAAATAGTCGTTAGAAATATTAAGCGCTGCCATTACTGCGATTCTGTCTAAGCCTAAAATGCTGCCGCCGTTTTTAATTTCTTTCATCCTTTTGTCCAGATGCTGGGCAGATTGCATCAAAGATGCGACCTCGTCTGGCTTGCAGTTTACCTGGTAGTCTTTACCCAAAATGGAAACAGACACAGTTTTCAATTCTGGCATTGTTTAATCCTGCTCTAATGACTTTAGGCGCATGATCATCGCCTCTACTTTGTTTTTTGCCATCAAGTTTTTTTCGAGCAGGCGATTGCGTTCTTGTAGCCAATTATCTTTGTCTGCTTCCAGCACAGCATGTTTTTTCTCTAGGACTTCGCAAACCTGAATAAGGTCGTCTATCTTTTGTTCTAATTCTTGTATGCCCAAAGTGAGTCTCCTAGCACCTATTTTTCGGTACTATACAATTTTATCCTGTCGTGGGATAGCGTAGAATACCCAACTCCGAAATGGCCAACAATAGCTATGAAATTTGATGAAGTAAAAGCGCGCTTAAGTACGCGAAATGTCGAGTTAGATACCGCCGAATTCCATGGATTGGTCACAGGCTGGCTGTGTGCTGGTGCTGTAGCCTCTGAAGCCGCTGGCGCATTGTCGGAATGGCTAGGAGAGGAGGTATCCGATAAAGAATTGTCCCAACTGACCTCAGATCTGGCGGATGCCACGCTTGTAGATTTAGGGGATTTCGAGTTAGGTTTCCGCCTCTTGTTGCCCAGCGATGAAATCAATATTACTGAACGCCACCAAAGCATCAGCCATTGGTGTAGCGGTTTCCTTGCAGGCTTTGGGACATCCGGCCGTTATCAGCAAAATGAATTAAGCAAGGATGTTGCAGAGGTTTTTAGTGATATGACGCGTATTGCGGGTCTGGATGAAGAAATTCCTGATGACGATGAAAACGAAACGGACCTTATGGAAATTAGCGAATATGTCAGGATGTCCGCACTGTTCGTCTTTACCGAATGTGCAAGTAGGGCGACGCATTAGATGGCGATTGGTTTAAAAGAATTCGCCCACCGCCGGCGGGAGCTTATGCAAATGATGGACGCAAACAGCATCGCCATTCTACCGAGTGCCAATCTCGTCGCTCGAAACAGTGATACTGATTTCCCGTTTAGACAAAATAGCGATTTCCAATATCTGACGGGTTTTGACGAGCCTAATTCCGTTGTCGCGATTGTCCCAGGGCGGGAACACGGAGAATGTATTTTATTCTGTCAAGAACGTGAAGCATCACTAGAACAATGGCATGGAAAGGTCACGGGCCCCGAGCGGGCTATGCAACTATTGGGTATAGATGATGCCTTTCCCATATCCGATATCGATGACATTTTGCCTGGCCTGATAGAGGGCAAAGCCAAACTCTACTATTCCATGGGAAGCCACGATGAATTTGACGGACAGGTTATCGCTTGGGTTAACAGTATTAGCAATAATCAACAATCCGGCAGTAAGCCCCCTGGCGAATTTGTTCAGCTTGATCAGCACTTGCATGAACTTCGGTTGTTCAAGAGCAAACAAGAGATACAAGTATTACGTAAAGCGTCTGAAATAACGGCACTTGGCCATCAACGGCTCTTGGAAAAGCTGACACCTGGGGTTTATGAATATCAATTAGAGGCAGAGCTGCTTCATGCCTTTGCGAGTGAAGGTGCGCGATTTCCCGCTTATCCATCGATTGTGGGATCAGGGAACAACGCCTGCATTTTGCATTATATTCAGAATGGCGATCAGGTGAAAAAAGGCGATTTAGTATTGGTTGATGCAGGTTGTGAATATGAATGTTATGCCTCTGATGTCACGAGAACATTGCCAGCAAGTGGAAAGTTTTCGAAGGCCCAAAAAGCGGTATACGAAATTGTTCTAAAAGCGCAAGGTGCGGCTATCGATATGATTCAACCAGGAAATCACTGGAATCAAAGTCATGAGGTTGCCATAGAAATTATCACACAAGGACTGATTGATTTAGGTTTGCTTGAGGGAGATCGGGATGAATTGATTGCTTCAGAAGCCTATAAAAAATTCTATATGCATCGAACAGGTCATTGGCTCGGTTTGGATGTTCACGACGTTGGTGAATATAAGATAGACGATGAATGGCGAATCCTAGAAGAAGGCATGGTTGTTACCGTCGAACCCGGTATATACATTTTAGAAGATTTAGAAAACGTGCCTGCCAAGTATCGAGGCATCGGTATTAGAATTGAAGATGACATTTTGGTCACCAACACGGGAAATGAAGTGCTTACGGCCATGATCCCGAAAAGTATTGAGGATATAGAATCAAATATGAAGAGATACGAGGCGGGAAGGTGAGGGATTTTGATGTCATTATTTGCGGTGGCGGCTTAGTCGGATTAACCCTTGCCAATGCGCTTGGATCAAGTAATCTATCCGTTGCACTTATTGATGGTCAGGATTGTCCTCTGCTGCCTGACCCTGATTTTCAAGATGTAGAAAACACGCACTTAAATCAATATCAATTGCAGTCCGGATATGACCCTCGGGTTAGCGCAATTAATGTTGCATCAAAAAACATTTTAGAAAACTTAGGCGTTTGGCAGAATGTAAATCGTATATGTGCTTTTGATCAGATGTCCGTTCGAGATGCGAGCGGAAGCGCCCAGATCAAATTTTTTGCCAGTGACATTAAGCTCGAATCCCTCGGATACATTGTTGAAAATAGACAAATACTGGCGGCCTTGGCAAACAATTTAAGTGCCTTTACAAACATCACTTGTTTTTGGAATACGCGTGTTAAGGACATAGAAGAGAATCCTGCAGAAAACAGGTCTGAAGCTTCAGAAGAAAACCCTAGAGCTTACCTACTCCACGCTGAAGATAAGGAGATGGCTTGTGATTTATTGGTCGGTGCAGATGGCGGCAATTCTCGCGTGAGAGAATTGGCCGATATTAAGACCTTGCGTTGGCGCTATGATCAGGAAGCGCTGGTCACCACGATTCAGACCGAATTGCCCCATGGAAAGGTTGCACGACAGTGGTTTACGCAAGAGGGACCCTTAGCCTTCCTGCCTTTAGCCGACCCTCATTATTGTTCCATCGTTTGGTCCTTAAATGATGTGAGCCAACACAAGAACGCAACACCTAAGGATTTTTGTGCGAGTCTGAATGAGGCGAGTGAAAACGAGCTGGGCAAAATCGTCGGTATAGATGAGCGTTTTAGTTTTCCCCTAGCCCAACAACATGCATTTCGTTATGTAAAAAATAATCTAGCCTTAATCGGAGACGCGGCTCACACAATTCATCCATTGGCCGGGCAGGGTGCGAACCTGGGTTTTGCTGATGCTAGCGCTTTAGCCAGCGAGTTAAAGCAAGCAAAGTTTAGTGAATCAGGTGTTGGCGATCTGGATCTCCTGCGTCGATATGAAAAAAGCAGGCAAGCGCATAACTTGCTAATGACGAGTGTGATGGAGGCATTAAAAAGGCTCTATACCAGCGGCGACCCTGGCGTAAATTGGTTGAGAAATACCGTCATGAAAGTGGCCAATGACAAGGCTGTGCTGAAAACCATGATGACGCGTTTAGCCAGCGGCCTGTAGAAATTCTCGCCGAAATACTATGCCCAGTAGCATGAAAAAGATAGAATAGAAGCGCTTCAGATACCGACTTTTGGTATCGCTCTTTACCATATAGGAACAGATAAATGGGACTTACAACACCAATTTTCGACCTGCATGTTGAGGCCGGCGCCAAGATGGTCGATTTTGGTGGCTGGGATATGCCGATACATTATGGCTCCCAAATAGAAGAACATCACATCGTGCGAAATACAGCCGGTGTTTGTGATGTTAGCCATATGACAGTTGTCGATTTATCCGGCCCTGATAGCAAAGTTTACCTTCAAAAATTATTACCGAATGACGTAGAAAAACTGAATAGCCCCGGTCGCGCTTTGTATAGCGCTATGTTAAATGAAGCGGGAGGTATTCTTGATGACCTTATCGTTTACCTTACGGAGGCTGGCTATCGCATCGTCGTTAACTGCGCAACAAGAGAAAAAGACCTGGCTTGGATGCAAAAACAAATTTCTTCGTTTGATTGTGAGTTACATGAAAGACCCGAACTTGCCATTCTAGCGGTGCAAGGACCAGAGGCTTTACACCAAGTAAAAGCTGTATTTAATAAAGATGAGCAAGGTAAAACCCGTGCTGAATATATCGACACCTTAAAACCTTTTGTAGGAGGTTTTTGTGAGGGTTGGTTTATAGCCAGAACAGGATATACCGGAGAAAAAGGGCTTGAAGTCATTTTGCCCAACGACGAGGCTGCTGACTTTTGGCGTGCCTTACAAAATGGGGGAATCAAACCTATCGGTTTGGGTGCGAGGGATACATTGCGACTTGAAGCTGGAATGAATCTTTATGGCAGTGATATGGATGAAAGCGTTACGCCTCTAGAATCCAACATGGCAATCACAATAATGATGGACACGGATCGAGATTTCATTGGTAAGCCAAAACTACAAGCTCAGCTTGATGAGGGAGTGGCTCAAGAATTAATAGGGCTTATCTTGCAGGAACGAGGCGTACTGCGTGCCCACTATCCAATCTATTCTGGGGATGAGCAGGTCGGTGAAATTACCAGCGGTGCGCATTCTCCCACCTGTGGTCACTCGATAGCTTTGGCAAGAGTGAAACAAGGTGCTGGCAATCTTGAAGTCGGTATACGAAAAAAGAGACTGGCGGTTGTGAAGGTGAGCCCACCTTTTGCGAGAAACGGAAAACAAGTTTATAAACTAGATTAATCTGAAAAATTATAGGACCTCTAATGGCTGAATTTCTAGGTGAATTATATTATGCAGAAAGTCACGAATGGGCGCGTCTAGAAGACGATGGCACTATTACCGTTGGCATTTCCGATCATGCCCAAGATGCATTGGGCGATGTCGTATTTGTCGAATTACCTGAAGTCGGTTCAGTGATCGAACTAAAAGGAGAGGTGGGTGTTGTTGAATCAGTTAAAGCTGCATCAGATATTTACTCTCCAGTTTCCGGTACCGTAATTGCCATTAATGAAGCCCTTGATGAAGCACCAGAAACTGTGAATGAGTCACCCTTCGATCAGGGTTGGTTTTACAAGCTTCAACCTAATGACCTGACAGAATTGGAAGGTCTGCTAAATGTAAGTGCCTATGAAACGTTCTGCGAGAACGAAGCGCATTAGCAATAGAACAGGCTAACTAGAGCTGTGGTTAACCAAGCAACACTAATCAAAATATTGAGGTAAGCAATGCCCTTCGTGCCCCACACACTGGAAGATGAAAAGCACATGCTTGACGTCATTGGTGTTGAAACAATTGAAGATCTGTTTGATGAAATACCCGCGCAACTAAGAGCGGGAAGGCTCGACAATACGCCGGATAGAATTTCAGAAAAAGCCCTACTCAGAGTGATGTCGGTCCGTGCTCGACAAGACGAGGTTGGTTTGTGCTTTATCGGTGCGGGCGCATACGAGCATCATATTCCAAGTGCTGTCTGGGACATTGTGACCAGAGGCGAGTTCATGACGGCCTATACGCCTTATCAGGCTGAAGCAAGTCAGGGAACCCTGCAATTGATCTATGAATTTCAGTCTATGATCACAGGGCTTGCGGCAATGGATGTGGCCAATGCCTCTGTTTATGATGGTGGATCTGCCGTCGCAGAAGCCGTGTTAATGGCAGTTCGTGCTAATAGAGGTTCGAAGTCAAAACGTGTTCTTGTTGCAGGCAACCTTCATCCAGCATATCTCTCAGCTGCTAAAAATATTATTCGAAATCAAAACATTGAGATGGTCACACTCCCTTGGCAGTCTGATACCGGCCTTATAGACCATGATGTTTTATCTTCTTTTGAAGGCGAGGACTTCGCTGCACTTGTCATTGCCTACCCTAATTTTTTCGGTAGCCTTGAGGATACAGAAACCCTAACTAATTGGGCTCATGCGCAAAAACAACTGGTTGTAGCGTCAGTGAACCCCATGGCCTTAGGAATATTGAAGCCCCCAGGTGAATGGGGAGATACTGGTGCTGATATCGTCATTGGAGAAGGACAACCCTTTGGGATTCCTCTCGCGTCTGGCGGACCCTATATGGGCTTTATGTGTTGCAAAAAAGCGATTGTTAGACAAATGCCAGGCCGAATAATTGGAAAAACTATCGATTTAGATGGTAAGACAGGCTATACGCTAACGCTTCAAGCCAGAGAACAGCATATTCGACGTGCAAAGGCGACTTCAAATATTTGTACTAACCAGGGTTTACTGGTAACCGCAGCAACAATTTACCTCAGCATGATGGGCGAAGAAGGCTTGCGATCTATAGCGAGTCACTGCCACAACAACACAGCAGAACTGTTAGCGGGGCTGCAAAATATAAAGGGAGTTGAAAGACATTTTAGTGCACCCGTTTTTCATGAAGTGGTCATCAGGCTTCCAAAGGCAGCAAGCGAGGTTTTAGACAAGATGCTCGAAGACAATATTCTCGGTGGATACGATTTGATCAAAAAAGATGCGTCCTTGAAAAATTGTTTTCTTGTAAATGTAACCGAGACAAAAACCTCAGAAGATATTCAGAAGTTTTTAGAAAGCTTACAAAAAGCAGTGGAGGCATAAATGTTGATTTACGAACGAAGCAAAAAAGGTCGATCTGCTATTGCTCAATATGAAGAAGCAAGTCTTCAAGATAGTGAAATTCCCGCGACGCATTTAAGAAGCAGCGCTTTAGGCTTGCCCGAGGTTTCTGAGCTGCAAGCTGTGAGGCATTATACAAACTTGTCGAAGCTCAATTTTTCCATTGATGGTGAGTTTTATCCTCTTGGGTCTTGCACGATGAAGTATAACCCTCGTGGTGCTCACAAGGCCGCAAGTATGCCAGGTTTTTTAGCGCGTCACCCTCTTGCGCCAGAGAAGGTTAGTCAGGGATTTTTGTCTTGCCTGTTTGATTTACAGGAATATCTAAAAGATGTAACAGGTATGCAAGCGGTATCTTTAACACCGATGGCAGGTGCTCAGGGAGAGTTTGCGGGTGTTGCGATGATTCGTGCTTATCATGATAAGCGGGGGGATGATGTTCGAAGTGAAATCCTTATCCCAAATGCAGCACACGGCACCAATCCAGCAACGGCAGTCATGTGCGGCTATAAAGTGCGGGAAATACCTGTCACTAAAGAAGGTGATGTGGATGTCGAAGCTTTAAAAGCGGTAGTTGGCCCGGAGACCGCGGGTTTGATGATGACCAATCCTTCAACCTGCGGTGTATTCGACAGAAGAATTGAAGAGATCGCCAGTGTCATCCACGAGGCCGGCGGTCTGCTCTATTACGATGGCGCTAACCTGAATGCCATATTGGGTAAAGTAAAGCCTGGAGATATGGGTTTTGATGTCCTGCATATGAATTTGCATAAAACCTTCGCTACCCCTCATGGTGGTGGTGGTCCAGGTTCTGGTCCGGTGGGTGTTGGGCCAAGGTTAGAACCTTTTGTACCGACGCCTATTGTTGGCAGGCGCGAGCTTGAAGACGGTAGGGAAGAATACTACTGGATGGGGAAGGATGATATTCCCGATACGATCGGTAACTTATCTACATTTATGGGTAATGCAGGAATTTTACTCCGCGCCTACGCCTATGCAAGGTTGTTGGGAAATTCAGGCATGAATCGCGTCGGGGAATACGCCACTTTAAATGCCAATTATATGGCGCGAAAAATGGAGCAGGCTGGGTTTACACTCGCTTATCCTAATCGTCGTGCAACCCACGAATTTATTGTGACAATGTCGAAAGAAGCAAAAGAGCTTAATGTGAATGCAATGGATTTTGCCAAGCGTTTACTCGATTACGGATACCACGCTCCCACTACCTATTTCCCTTTGCTGATTCCAGAGTGTTTGTTGATTGAGCCGACAGAGACAGAATCTTTGGAAGAGATTGATGGTTTTGTAGAGGCCATGGCGGCTATCCTAAAAGAAGCAAAGGAGACGCCAGAAGTGGTTAAGTCAGCACCAGTGACAACACCGGTTAAACGCTTAGATGATGTGAAGGCGGCGAGAGATTTAGATTTGGCTTGGGATCACAGCGCTTAAAGGTTTCGCTCAAGTATCAGTTCGAAATTATCTAATTGATGACCTAGAGCAGAAATCATCAATGGCAATTTTGCGAACTCGACTTCTCCCGCTTCGGGTTTTTTCAAGAGAGCAACCGCATCCAATAAGGTTTTTTCAAAATTGGCTGCACTTATTAAGTCGATCGACATTAATATAGGCATAAGATCGACATCGCCTAGGAAAAAGGCTTCTAGTGTCGTTAACTCAATGGTGAGCGAGTTAAGAGAAGTCTGGCTGTAGTGACCGTGACTTGTGTTTAAATCAAATAGTAAGCTGCTTTCTCGCTGAATTCCCGGTAAGGCCTTCGCTGTACTGTGTAAAAATTGATAAATTTTATCCTGACTTGTGACATCTTCTTGTCTCGAAAATTGCCTATTCATTAGCTCAGCGGATTGGCTCAAATTATGTAGTAATTCATCCGAAAGAAGCTGAAGAAGCAAACGACGCCTTTCGATGCCGCCCTGGTGTGCAGTTTCTCCTTGGTCTCCTTCAGTGCTAAAATCTTCAATATTACGCTCAAAGATCAAGTATTCAATGGCGTGATAGCCAAGACAAACTTCTTCTCTGTCGGTCACGCCATGTTGTTGCCTAAGTGTTGGAAGATCCATTACCAGTGTGATGTCGTTGACGATACCGCTCGCTGGATAATGGGGTAGAGAATCTATAAATCCTGGCTGAATAGGCCAGCTCTCTACTGCGAAAACAAGATCTCGTCTAGTCTCCGTCGGTTCAAAAAATCCGTACTGGTTAGCAAGATATTTATTGTGAGAGGATTGCCATATGGACCTCAGTTTCTGAAGATGATCAAGGTCAACATTGTCTAAAAAAGCGGATACTGCTTGCTGTAAATTTTTAGCTTCTTGGATAGCGGCTTTATTTTGAAAGATAGAAAATACGCGCAGGCGATCTAGACTTGCATCAACCATTTTTGTTTCCAAAAATGGTGCGTCTTGCCCCTCAGAATCATGGCAGGATGCCAGTAGGGATAGACTTAGGAGAAGTAATGTCTTAAGAAAAAGTTTCATCGTAAGCTGATAATAGGCCAACCGTTATTCTTGGCTATCTCCGTGAGTTTGTCGTCAGGGTCAACAGCGACCGGATAGGTCACCTCTTGTAATAAGGGAAGATCGTTGGCTGAATCCGAATAAAAATGACTTTCTTCCATAGAAATATCTTTGCCTTCAAGCCACTCATTTAAACGAGTGACTTTGCCTTCGCCAATACTTACCGTGCCAACAATATCCCCTGTATATCGTCCCCCCACAATTTCAGCCACGGGGGCGATTAAGGTATCTATTCCCAATAAATCAACGATGGGCTGAGTAACAAAGTCAGTCGTCGCGGTTATCACAATAACGTGATCTCCATTATCTTGGTGAGATTGAATGAGCGAGCACGCTTTAGGGAGTAGATTAGGCCGAATTCTTTCGTTTATAAATGTCTCTCTATGAGTGAATAGAAATGCTTGATCATATTTCGCCAAAACCCCACAGGAAAATTTCATATAAGCATCCACATCCATGATGCCTTGCTTATAGTCATCAAAAAATTTCTGATTTGTCTCTCTGTAATTACCCTCGTCTACCAGACCCTTATCCACTACATAGCTACCCCAAGCGTGATCACTGTCTATGCCTATTAAGGTTTCATCGAGGTCAAAAATGGTTAAGGCCAAGCTATATAAACTCCTGCAGCTATTTAGGTGTCTGATTTATTCTGCCGAATTGTACCCTGAATTGAGACTCACATTGCCCCCAAGGACATATTCATAGACAATGAGCGATAATTAGTGGATTGGCAAATGTGGTTGATCCCGTAAAAATAAAAGGTTCACAGTTAGTTTGATAGATTCGGATGGATATCGGCCGAACGTTGGCATTATGGTTGCCAATGATCAAGGCCAGGTACTATGGGCGAGAAGAGTAGGACAAGATGCATGGCAATTCCCCCAAGGTGGTATAAATAAAGGGGAGTCCACAGAGGATGCATTATTTCGGGAGCTCAATGAAGAGGTTGGATTGTCGCCAGATCAGGTGGAGATAGTCGCCTGCACACAAGGATGGCTAAGGTATAAGTTGCCAAAGCGCTTTTTACGGCAAAACTCCTCTGCGCAATTTATAGGTCAAAAACAAAAGTGGTATCTTTTGAAGATGCAGACTGAGGACGATGCAGTTAATTTTGATCAATCGGATGTGCCAGAATTCGATCATTGGCGCTGGGTAAGTTATTGGTATCCTTTGGGCCAAGTTGTTGCCTTTAAAAAAGACGTATACCGCAGAGCAATGAAGGAACTGGCACCTAGCGTTTCAAAATGCTTAACGCAGTAAAGGTTAGGTCAGCAAAAGTTAGGCAAAAAAGCGGACGACTTACAAGAACGACTTACAAGAACACCTTTCAAAACGAAATGGGCTCAAAGCTATGCTAGAAGTGTTGCGACGGGTTATTCAGGAAGTTAACGCAGCACGCGACCTGGATACCGCGCTGGACATTATTGTTGATCGAATTCAGAGTGCCATGGCCACTCAAGTTTGCTCTGTCTATTTGTTAGATGATGAAACAAATCAATATGTGTTTCGCGCGACCCGCGGACTCAATCAAGAAATACTCGGTAAGGTCACCTTTGGTACCGACGAGAGCTTAGTTGGGCTCGTAGCCGAACGGGCAGAGCCAGTTAACGTAAACAATGCGCCGAAGCATCCTCGGTATCGATATATTGATAACTTGGGAGAAGATGAATATCACTCCTTCCTCGGCGTGCCGATCATTCACCACAGAAAAGTACTTGGCGTTATTGTTGTCCAAAGGCAAAGCATACGCCGATACGATGAAAG
>JBLHIH010000106.1:0-13354 GCA_047616645.1 Flavobacterium sp.
AGAGAATGTAATACCACCAGCACATGCACCTACACCATTAATGGCATCTTGCCCGGTAATTTCTAGGCATGCATCAATAGCTTGGTCCAAGGCATCTATATAATTTTCGAGACCCCATTCACTGTGCTCTGTACTTGGGTTACGCCATGAGACTATAAATACTTGGAAGCCTTCTTTGAGCAGATACTTAACAAAACTGTTTGATTCGGACAGATCATATAGATAAAACTTATTTATCTGGGGAGGCACAATAAAAATTGGACGCGCTTTAACTTTCTCTAATATGGGTTGGTATTGAATTAGCTCTAAAATAGGTGATTTGTGTACAACCGCGCCCTCTGTCGTACCTAAGTTACCGCCTACAACAAATGCAGATTTATCTACCTGTGATGGCATACCGCCATTATGTCGCAAATCCCCAATAAAATTACTCAAACCCGCTAACAAACTTTTACCACGCGTTTCATAGGCATTGCGCAAAGCTGCGGGATTACCGAGTAGAAAATTGGTAGGCGCCATCGCATCAATGTATAACTGAACTAAAAAACGCGCTTTATCCTTGTCAGCCTCATCTAGACTTAGGGCTTCAACCCATTCCAACATTCTGTTTTGCCAAGCCAACCATCCCTGCACTAGCTTGCCATAAGTTTTATTTTCTCTAAAAGCCGAATCAGAAAATCGACGATCTTTGGGAGCAGGTGCAAGGTCTGATTGATTTAGACCAATTTCTGCCCAATCTTTCCATAACTTTGCTGTTTGCTCTGCAAATATCGCTGGCTGCAATATCGCTTGGTTCAATAATTGGCGCCCTGAGGCGAGAACATCTTCAATCGAGAAACCAATGACAGGATTTAGCGTACTAATCTCGTCTAGATATTCTTCGCTGCTCTTATCGGTCAAACTCTCATCAGGCGTATTCTTATCAGATTTGCGCTCATCAGTCATGACAGCTGTCCCTTTGTGATAGTCACTTTGGAGCATACCAGACTCTAAAGTAGAGGCAATTTTATAACGATATTATTAATCCACCATACGGCCTCTAATTACGGATAATTACGGGGAAATATTCCTAATTCAACGTACAACCATTAACCTCACTCTGTAAAAGATAAGTATACTTGTATCTGTCCCGTATCTTTTCATCATCCGAGCAATTGCAAAGAGCACTTATCTAGAGCAAGTTATGAATGCGAACACCATCATAGATTTCTGGTTCAATGAAATCGATAGGAAAAAATGGTTTTCCAAAGACAAGATCTTCGATCAATATCTAGCGGAACATTTTGGAGAACTCCACCATTCCGCCGAAAAGGGCGAACTCTATTCTTGGAGGATAGATGCCAAAGGTCGTTTGGCAGAAATAATTATTCTAGATCAGTTTTCTCGAAATATTTACCGAAATAAAGCGCAAGCCTTTTCCAGCGATACACTGGCACTTTGCTTAGCTCAGGAAACGGTAGAGCGAAAGCTTGACGAGGATCTCAATCCCACTGAACAAGCATTTCTTTACATGCCGTATATGCACTCTGAGTCTTCCGTAATACACAATGAAGCTATGAGGCTATTCGCGGGCCCCGGACTCGATAGCCATTATCGCTTTGAGAAAAAACACAAAGAAATCATCGACAAATTTGGCCGCTATCCTCACCGCAATAAAATACTAGGCAGAGCGTCGACGCTGGAGGAAACAGGCTTTCTTTCTACCCCTGGTTCTTCTTTTTAAAACTTAAGTAATTCCCACCGCTACAAAGACTAATGACCAGGGTGAACTTTAATTTCAGGGGTCAAGTTAACGTTTCTCTTAAGTTCGGCCAAACTATTTAAAATTCTAGGCGCGTCTTAGTAAAAAGTACCCGGTATAATCCCATTATCCCACCCCCACTTCGTATGACAAGTATCCCCCGGTGCCTGTCCAGGGGGAATGTATCGCCCAAACTGAACCATCTCCAAACTCCATAATGTGGTCCAAATGTATATGTGAAGGTAGGACTCCCTTAATCGGCCCATCAATACTCTTAGCGGCAGAGCGCACCGTTTGTGCGACTTTTAATACATCGAAATTCATCACGGCACGAACAATATACGAAAGATCAGTATTATTATCAGCATCCAGAAATTTCTCAGAAAGTCCCGAATCAATTAACTAGGTACTAAATTCAGGGTGGGTAAAAGGCAACCGCCTAAAGCCAAACTTATCAAACGGCATAAAACGAAAATTCGCAACATATCGGTGTTCATGGGACAGCTCTATTCAATATGGCATTAACAGGGATTATGCTCTATTGATATATTGAACAAAATTCATGCTGGCATACAAATATGGATGGATGAATATTATTTCCACTCCGACTCTAAATAGAGAGTTTTTGTCGTCTGGGCAAAGAGTATGCAACACGTAACTAACGTCGTGACGGTTAGCAATACACTGATGAACCGCAACTAATTAACCTCGAACAGCCTCAGCATCGCGATTCATTACATCTATAATCTAATCAAAATTTTCTCTATAGGCTTGCATACAAGCCATCAAAAGTAGATGGTTATCCTCTTCGTGAAACTACTTTTGAGACCTATATGATCAAATTTACTGTAAACGGCATAGCACAATCGCTCGATGTCGCGCCTGATACGCCTTTGCTTTGGGCAATTAGAGAAAATGTGGGTCTTACTGGGACAAAATTTGGATGCGGCATTGCCCAATGCGGTGCCTGCACCGTACACCTGAACGGAAAACCCATTCGATCTTGTGTCACACCCCTTGCTGCAGTTGAAGGCGCAAAGATTACAACCATCGAGGGCATCGCCGGTGAATCGGGTTTACATCCGATACAGCAAGCCTGGATAGACGAACAAGTTCCCCAATGCGGTTACTGCCAGTCCGGCCAAATCATGTCAGCTGTTGCCTTGTTGGAACAGACACCTCATCCAACAGATGCGGAAATCGACTCAGCCATGTCGGGAAACGTGTGTCGATGCGGAATGTATTCACGCATTAAGCGTGGAATAAAACGGGTGGCAGGCATATCGGTTTTTGATCCAAAGACGGGTATTACGGAGGAAATTCAACATGGGTAAGTGGACTCGACGAGGTTTTATTACAGCTGGCGTAGTTGGGGGCACTGCCCTCATCATTGGCGTCGCCATACGACCAGGTAATCGTGCAACAGATCTGGCTAGCCTCACAACACAAGGCAGTGAAGCCCTAGTGAATGCTTGGGTAAAGATTGACGCAGACAATAAAGTTACTGCAATTGTTCCACATTCAGAAATGGGACAAGGTGCACAAACAGCCTTAACACAAATGTTGGCGGATGAACTAGATGCAAATTGGTCTGACGTAGGTTTTATGGAAGCGCCAGCTGAAGATGAGTATGCGAACTGGGCACTAGGCAAAGGTTTTATTTTAGGCGATACACCTATACCAAAAATGCTAGCCGGTACAGTTGACGGATTATTCATACAAGTCAGTAACGCAATGCACTTACAAGTTACCGGCGGTAGCTTAAGCATTAGGTCAACAGGTGTTTATGGCATGCGAGTCGCAGGTGCTGCCGCAAAAGAAATGCTTAAGGCTTCCGCTGCCGATGCTTGGGGCGTTAAAGAAAGTGAGCTAACCACCAGTGAAGGTATGATTTACCACAAACCTAGCGGGCAATCTGAGCCGTATTCTACTTTTGCCGTAGCAGCAGGGAAACGAGCCGCACCCAGGACACCCACCTTGAAGACGCCAAATGAATTCACCATCATGGGTAAACACAAACCACGCCTGGACATACCATCCAAGGTTGACGGCAGCGCCAAATTTGGATCGGATGTAGTGGTCGACAACATGAAAGTCGCGACCATTGCGGCTGCACCTGTTTTTGGATCAAAAGTCGCAACAGTTGATGCGAGCAAGGCTAATAGTATGCCAGGTGTCGTCAAAGTTGTGGCATTAGAAGATGCTGTTGCTGTTGTCGCTGAAGGATATTGGCAAGCGAAACAAGCACTTGCAGCGACAAAAATCACTTGGACAACAAGCAGCAATGATAATTTGAATAGCGATGCTTTGTATAAGCAATTTGATTCGGCTATCGCCAAAGACCGCGAAAGTGGCGATGCAGGCACGGATATTGAGTTAGGAGACAGCCAGTCGGTACTGGCTAAAGGCAAAACGATTAATCGTGAATATCGAGTACCCTTTCTAGCGCATGCCTGTATGGAACCAATGAATGCGGTTGCCCACTACATCAGCGATGGGGCAAACGATTCTTGTGAAATTTGGACCGGCACGCAGAACCCACTCGGATGTAAATATGATGTCGCCAGCGCTTTGGATATCGATCCCGACAAGGTAAAAGTGAATAACTATTTTCTTGGCGGTGGATTCGGCCGGCGCGCTATGTCCGACACGGTCATTCAGGCTGCTAGGATTTCAAAAGAGATCGGAGCACCAGTAAAGCTCATTTGGTCAAGAGAAGAAGATATACAGCATGATTATTATCGCCCAGCGGTTGCCTCACATTTTCAAGCCGTGCTTGGTGACAACGGTATGCCAGTTGCCTGGCAAAACCAATATGTCGACAAACACGAACCTATTGAAGCCCCACTTATCCCTTACGCTATCGACAACCAATTAATTAGTTATACCGATAGCCCAACCCATGTACCTTTTGGGGCATGGCGAAGTGTGGATCATTCTCAACATGGTTTTTTTACAGAATCTTTTATAGATGAGCTGGCTATCGAAGCCAAAGAAGACCCTTATCGATACAGGCAAAAGCTATTAGCTAAACATCCTAGGCATCGCAAGGTCTTGGATCTTGCTGCAGAAAAAGCAAACTGGGACAAACCATTGGCAAAGCATCAGGGGCGTGGCATTTCTCTTCAAAATTCTTTTGGAACATTGGTCGCAGAAGTTGTCGAGGTCTCTGTTATCAAAGGAAAGATCAAAGTTGATCGCGTTGTTGTTGCGGTGGACCCTGGTTTTGCAGTTTCTCCAGATGGACTAACAGCCCAAATGGAATCAGGTGTCATTTATGGGTTAACAGCCGCGCTGTACGGTGACATTCAGATTGAAGACGGCAAGATAAAACAGAGTAACTTTGACGACTACCACATGGTCAGGATGTCAGATGCACCTATCATAGAAACCCACATCATCAATAGCTTCGAGAACTGGGGAGGTGCTGGCGAACCCGGCACACCAGGAACCGCACCGGCGCTAGCCAATGCTATATTCGATGCGACGGGCACTCGCGTACGTAAGTTACCCGTCAGCAATTATTTATTTGATGTGGATTTCTTAGAGAAGAATATTGATAGCAAGGAAATCAATTCTTAAGGCGTAAATTTTATAGAAAGCGGTTCCCTCAAATAATCTCCTTCTCAATATTGTAGGAGCCGCTTTATTACATTTGCTGGATCATCCATAGCTCAACATTATAAGTCGTACTTTTTTAGGAATGATCGAAGTTCTTTATTAAACGCTATTGGTGATTCAAAATAGCTACTGTGGCCAACTTGGCCTAAATTCGAAAATTCTGCTTCGGGTATACAGGCTGATAGTTTTTCAATGTAGGTCGCTGGAAACAAATTATCCAGCTCACCACTGATAAATAAGGTGGGTATGTTATAGCCACCAATAGAGTCTGTATTAATACCGATATCAGCCTCTGCAATTTTTCGGGGTATCACGCTGTTTTCTATATTGTTAAAGCCACTAATTTGCGCGTATAAAATGGTCGCTGTCATGTTGAGGTCGGGAAAATTTGCTGCCAGCGCGGGGCTTGCATAGACATCCCCTATCTGACTGACCAAAGCATCCACTTGCTGTTCATTTCTGACGTCTGAATGATAAAAGACGCCTGGCGTATGACTCATTACCAGACCATCAACTCTATCGGGATAGTGGATCGCCATTTGGCTGCCCGTCCAACCTCCCATGGATTGGCACACAAAAACGGCTGACTCTATTCCCTCTTTGTCCATGATTTTTATCATATCATCTGGGAATTTAGCTGGATCAAACTGCGCTTCGCTACAGGGAGATCTTGCAAAATAACGGTGATCAAAAACGAGTATTTGGTAGTCTTGGTAAAATTCTGCTATCTGATTAAACCAAATGGCGCCATTTCCCCCCATGCCATGGGCAAATATCAAAGTACGATCTGCCTCACCATGCAATTCATAGTAGATGTCCACGCCATGGCTTTCAATAATCGACATTAATAGTATTCCTGGTAAATGAATTTTCGATAGCGCTTCTCAATATAGCGCTTCTCAATATAGAGCTTCGCCACCTAAAAAAGAAGCACCTATAAACATGTTAAAGTAAATGCCAAGTAATATTCGATAGGACTATGCCTCGAAAGATCGATTTAGTAGTCTTCTATTTCAAACGGAGAAATCATGCACCAAAAACTAATAGGCTGTTTAACACTCCTTATCCTCATCACAAGCTGTGGAGACAACAATAGTCCCGAGACTGTCGATCAAGGCATAAAATGTGATGCCCTCGAGGGAATCTCTCCGTTTTGTGGATATAAAAACCCAGAAGATCTAGTGAATATTCCCGGCACAGAATTGTTGTTAGTGAGCGAGATGGGCGAATTCATGATGGACGCCCCGGGCGCACTCTCAATGCTTGATCTCGCCAGTGGCCAAAAAGAAAGTATCAACATTGAATGGCAACTAACGTTAGATAATTGGGGAGACGTATCTTGTGCACAACCAGATAAAGCCTTGTTCAGCCCTCATGGCATAGATTTAATGACAAGGACAGACGGTTTAATCGAAGTACTTGTCGTTAATCACGGTGGTCGTGAAGCAGTCGAATTTTTCAATTTAATAGAAGCGAATAATACATGGCAGTTAGAATGGAAGGGCTGCGCGCTTCCACCTGAGGACCCCTTTATCAATGATGTTGCGGCGCTAAACGATGGTGGCTTTCTCGTCACCCATATGTGGAATAAAACGCAAGCTTTTGAGGCTGTTGTAGCGCAATTATTAGCCGGCAATAAAGTAGGCTGGGTGTGGGAATGGCATCCCGAAGTAGGCTTTAATAAGCTTCCAGGATCTTTAGAGCAAATGCCCAACGGCATCGCCATCAGCAAAGACAATCGACACGTCTACATCAATATTTACATGGGTAACAAGACCATTAAACTAGACAGGGAAAGTGGACAATTACTGGGTGAATTTGAAGTTCAACAACCGGATAACATCACCTTAGATAGCGACGGCCAGTTGTGGGTTGCATCCCATAAACATAATCCAATACTGCAAAACTGTAATGATGTTAAAGTAGGACCTTGCTTATTGCCATTTGAAATAGTCAAGGCTGATGCCGAGACCATGGAGGCACAAGTTGTACTGCGTCATGATGGGGAGCCCATGGGCTATTCTACCGTTGCTTTGCATCACGGAGACCATGTTTATATGGGCAGTGCTCACGGTGATCGAATCGCGAGATTTAAACTAGATGCAGATGCTTCTATGAAAAAGTAGCGCTGCTAAAAATAGTGCTTTTAATGAAAGCAAAAACGTAAAAAGGCTAATGTGCTTTAATCAAGCTCATTAGCTTCTCGCAGTCTCTCTATGCGCGCTTCTTCCTCAGCAATGACCGCATTAATATCTTTAAGAACGGCATCAACATCCGCCTCTTCAGTATCTTCCTCGAAGTTCCCCGTAAGTACAGTTTCTTCGTGAAGTTTACCATCTTCATATAGGGCCCACATTTCAGCGGCATACTTGCTTGCCAACAACGCCGGTGCGAATTGTCCATAATAAGCGGTGATATTGCCTACATCCCGCTCCAGCATAGACTCTGCATGATTGTTAGCGGAGGCGTCCACTGCTTGAGGAAGATCGATTATAACCGGACCATACTCATCAACTAAGACGTTAAATTCTGAAAGATCGCCGTGAATAAGCCCAATGGACAACATCAGTTTCACATAGTGCATCATGAGCTCATGATCTTCGAGGGCTTGTTCCTCAGACATACTGACATCACTAAGACGAGGCGCTACATCACCATCCTCATCAACAATCAATTCCATAATGAGTACGCCATCGACACAACCAAAGGTATCCGGCACACGAACACCCGCAGCTGATAGACGATGTAAGGCATCCACTTCAGCATTTTGCCAGGTCTCTTCTTGTTGCTGCCGCCCGTATTTGGAGCCTTTATCCATTGCTCGAGCCCGCCGAGAGTTTCGAACCTTCCTGCCTTCTCGATACGTTACGGCTTTTTTGAAACTACGCTTTATAAAATCTTTATATACCTTCGCGCAGCGAACATTCTCACCGCAGCGTATGACATAAACATCGGCTTCTTTGCCGCTCATTAGGCGGCTCAGGACTTCATCAATGAGTCCATCTTCAATAAGGGGTTTGATTCTTTTTGGGATTTTCATGGCGGAGGTTTATAAGTTAAAAGGTTCCTGTTGTAAATTAAGGGTGTAATCCAAGTGATCCTGTCTAGGTGCTAATTTTAGGTTAAGCCAGTGACAATTTACAAACTATCCAAAGAAATATTTAACATTACGCGCTAAGATCAACCTTGCTGGCTAAACCAAGTGATCCCTTATCACCATATTAGCATTTAAGTCAGGAAATATTTACGTTAGAAGACAAACAAAAGAAAAATAGCACAAGGGTAAAGTCATGAACAAAAAACAATACGGATTTCTATTTATTCTCCTAGCCTTTCTCACAAGCGGCTTCTCGACCCCTGCTTATTCTTCTGGCGGAGGCGGCGGTGGTAGCGCAATGCCATCTACGCCACAATTAACACCACTAGAACAAGCCATTAGTTTTTACAACCAAGGACTAAAGCTAAGAGACAAAGCATGGAAGTTGGAAGCCCGTGCTGCCGAGGCTAACAATGACAAGTCCAAGGCAAAGTTTGAGAAAAAAGCATTAAAACAGTTTGTTAGGGCAGAAAAGAAGTTTTCTAGAGCCATTCGTAAAGAACCAAGGCTTTATCAGGCGCATAGTAGCCTTGGCTACGCTCATCGCAAGCTCGGAGAATATGATAAATCCCTCGCCGCTTACGATGAAGCCCTACGACTTAACGGAAAATATAGCGAAGCCATCGAATATAGGGCAGAAACTTACCTTTCACTGGGTCGTTACGATGATACAAAAAAGGCCTATATGATTTTATTTTCTGGGGACAGGCCAAAAGCTGATGAGCTAATGACAGCGATGCTCAATTGGCAAGAGAGCGAAAAAGAGAAAACAGAAGATCAACATACTTTTTCTGCCTGGATCAGCGAGCGTCACCAGTTAAGTCTACAGACAGCTGGGCTTTCCTCAACGCATACTAAGTCCAATTCTTGGCAAGACTAAAACAACTTCTATTTGTTGGCGCCTTATTAGCCTCTCAGCTAATTGGCGCAGATAATAAGACTTATGATTGGCAGCGTCCTTTAGGGTTTCCTCTGCCAGTTGTGCCGTCTGATAACCCCATGAGCACCGCAAAGGTTGAACTAGGTCGACAGCTTTTTTTCGACAATCGCCTTTCCTACAATCAAACTTATAGTTGTGCTACCTGCCATCAACCCAAGCGCGCATTTACGGACGGCCTTGCCAGAGCCATTGGCAGCACGGGACAAAACCATTCAAGAAGTACGATGTCTCTCACCAACGTTGCTTACAATTTGAGCTTTGGGTGGGCAGATAATCTTACTCACCACCTTGAGCAGCAAGTACTGATACCACTATTAAACACTTCACCTATTGAACTGGGCGCCCTCGGCTTTGAAGCGGAAATTTTACAGCGATTCTTGGAGGACAAAGTGAGCTTGTCACTTTTTGCAGAGGCCTTTGACCTAGACGCTAGCCACTTAGGTAAGCTACTGTCAATAGATCACATACAGAAAGCCCTCGCGACCTATCAACGAACCTTAATCAGTGGAAATAGCCCATACGATGATTGGTTGTTTAATGACAACAGGGCCGCACTTACAGCCTCAGCTAAGAAAGGGATGTCTTTGTTCTTTTCGAAGAAGTTTGCCTGTGGCGATTGTCATAGTGGCTTAAATTTTTCGGGGGATTTTAACTTTGCAAAACCAAACGACAATCTAGAAAGCACTTTAGAAGGCACTTTAGAAGGCACTTTAGAAGGCAAGCAAAAAAAACCAAAGCCCCTATTCTTGAACAATGGTTTATATAAAAATTATCCAGACAAAGGTTTATATAAAATAAGCGGTTTAGAAAGTGACATGGGTTTGTTTAAAGTACCTACCTTGAGAAACATCACTTTGACAGCGCCCTATATGCACGACGGTAAATTAAAGAATCTTAAGGAAGTTATTGAGCACTATGCTCGAGCAGGTTCAGGACATGTGAATCAAGACAAGCTCATTAAGGGCTTTTTAATTAGCCCTGCAGAACAAGCTAATCTAATTGCATTTTTACATAGCCTTACAGATACCCCCTCAGGTAAATAGCATTAGATCCGGCTATTTATTATTCTCAGTGCATCTGAAAGTTGTTCAATATGAGAAGCCTTTGTAAAAACCTGTGGCGTAATCCGTACACAAGCACCACTCGCCAATCCTTTTCTAATCACCGTAAACAGACCAAATTCATTCTCAAGTATTTGCTGCAAATCAACGGCATCTTGAATGGTGTTTTTACCCTTAATCCTGAAAGATCCCATTCCCGTCCAAGAAGCCTCGTCCAAGCCACCTAGGACTTCTAAGCCATTTAAGGATTCAGCACCCTGCGTCCACATCTTTCTTAGATATCGTAATCTTGCTTCCTTATTTGGCCCCCCAATTTTTTCATGAAAATCCAGCGCCGCAGGCACACTTAAAAAAGCGGCAAAATTTGAAGTGGCCGTATGAATCCGCTTGTGAACAGTTTCGTTTTTAGGATCACTCTCCCCAGGATAGGGCGCAATTTTTTCGAGAGATCCTCGTTTCATATAAAGTGCGCCAATACCAAGCGGTGCGCCTATCCACTTATGCAAATTGAATCCAGCCCAATCAACACCAAGCTCTCCCAACTTATAATCAAGCAGACCCCAAGATTGTGCGTTGTCGCAAATGACATCTATGCCTCGTCTACGTGCTTCACTTGCAATCTCTTTTACCGGCAGCACCAGACCATGTTGATTGCTGACGTGAGTCAACAACATTAATTTTATGTTGGGGTGGAGATCAAACATCTCAACATATTGTGCTAACAGTAATTGTTGATTGGCTCTACCTGGCAAATTTAATTCAAGCGCTTCAACACCACGAGAACTGGCTAACCAATTCATCGTTGTTTTGTAGCTAGGGTAATCAAGATCGCAGTACAAGACCGCATCGCCTTTTCCCAAACCTTTGTATTGGCGAATCAGGTTATGAATTGCTTCCGTTGCATTTCTGGTGAGTGCTATTTCATCATCTTGGACACCAAGGGCTTGGGCTATTCGATGCACACTTTCTTGATGTTCAAGATTGTAATCTTTACGCGCATAAAAAGAATTCTGCTGATCGACCATTTTTGTAGCAGCAAGATAGGTTTGTTGCACAGGTTTTGCCATCTTCCCCCAATAACCATGTTCTAGATTCACGATGCCTTTTGTAGCATTGTAATGTTTTGCGATCTTGCTCCAATACTTTTCATCAGATGCCAATAGGGAGGGCGGCGCCGCGTGAACCTTACCAACACCTGTGAAACCTAAGGCGGAACCTGCCGCTACATAAGCAAGAAAATCCCGTCGGCTAAGGGCTTCCCTATCATTGTCTAGTGCTTTTGGCATAGTTTGTGGTCTCTTGTGACACTGATCATCTCTCTTTATTGAGGTAGCTCTCTTAACATATGCTCTTTGACTAAACATTTTTCAATCAACTCAAACCTTAGCGCTACAATTATCGCAAGACCGGTGACGATGGACTCGCCAAGGCCGCCAGTGTCGCTGTGCCAATACTGATAATGGCGGCTGTTTTAATGCCTGCAAGTCTGTTCGACAAAGCTAGGGCGTTCTTGTCAAACCAATCGCCTCTGCCATCTGTTTAAGAAGCGAATCAATCGTCATTAGCGCCAGCAATGTAATAGATGGATGTTAGCTTCAAATGTACCAAAGTATTTCGCCATAAGTTGTACCACATGAGGTTTTCATCAGGATCAAGATTATGTTCAACAAAAGGCCGGGCGAAACCCAGAACGGAAATTTATTGCGATTCGTCCTGCACTTCACCTCTGGATATTGCCGCATTTAAGGCAGAATATTTTTCTGCTGATAGATCATAATTAGCCAGTCTAGGGTCATCGGCAGCAATTCTATAGGAGCGAAATACTGCGGGAGTTGGACCGAAAGTGCTTTCCACCGTCCAAGGTGAAATATACTCCCAAACAACTTTGTGCTCGCGAGTCACTTCCATCAAACGACCACTGGCGCCTTCGGTAATTAATGTATTGCCATTGGGTAGGCGCTCACAACCACTCACCATAAAACTATAAAAAGCTAATACCGTCGGATTTGAATAAGACCAAGCAAACGCTAATGTCTCAGGATTGATTTCTACAATGCGTGAAAAGCCTGGACCCCGCTTGCGGTGACAGCCATTATCGAAGACCATAATATTGCCATTATCTAACATCTGAGCATTGTGCTGATGAGATAATTCCCGAGGTCCCCATTCCTCTGAGTCGTGGTCCTTATTCAATTTAGTACCGCCCCACCGCCATTTTACATCGCCGCTTTTACCATCAACGATGATCACCGTACTCGTTAAACGCAAACTCATTAACCAATCACCGTTTTCCAGCACTTCAAGAGAATTGGCGTGGGTCCATTCTTTATGACTTTCGAGGGGACAGATAATTTCTTCTTCAAAATCGAGATGTTCCCAAGAGCGCCATTCTCGAATGAGATTGCCGTCTGGATCAATTTCACGAACGACATCACCCCACATAAATTCGGGGTCTTCTTCATGATGATGTCCGCCACGAATTCTTTCACAAATGGCAGCGGGCATAACTTCCCAGGCCAAATAGAAAGTATGGCCATTCTCCAATCTAACATAATCATGGTGCTGATGGAGATCTCTGTGTTCCCACAAGGTGTTACCAGCAGGATCAAGTTCTAACATCGCACCTGCAGAACCGCCTATTTTTTCTCGACCACCGGCATCCTCGGGAGGCAGTGTTTGTATCAATAAGTTTCCATTTTTTAAGAGCTTTACGTGCTGGATACCTTCATCATGATGCCATTGATGCACTACTTGACCTTGCATATCTATGATGGAGGCATGATGACCTCGCACCGAACAAAACAAAGTATAGCCGGGGAAAAAACCTGCTTCGTGGTGGGTCACCCCTATCGGGCGATGTGTTAACCAAGCCATTATATTTCTCTATGAATTTA
>JBLHIH010000107.1:0-13288 GCA_047616645.1 Flavobacterium sp.
GGCAACAGACTAATACGATCATTATCTGCCAACACCCGAATAAAGTTTTGACCCAAGGGGCTAAGCTCTTCCCCCATAATATCAATGACGATAGCCGCCTCATCACCAATGGTCAGAAGAGGATTATCCAAAGCCAATTGAACACTAGGGTCCCTTAAAGTCGCTGACAATAAACCCATCATCCTAGACCAGTTTGCCAATCCTGAGGCCTCATCAAGCGCCTGAGAAAATGCCGCTCTAGCATAGGGTCTAGCAATAGTGGTAAGTTCTGACTCTGCCATTTTTAAACCTTTTGTTTACAGCCGTGCCGCTATTGAATCGAGCATCTTCTGATGTACCGACTTATCAACACTACTTTCAAGAATTTTCTCGGCACCTTCTACAGCAAGCGTACTTACCTGTGCACGCAAAGCTTCGCGGGCGCGATTTACTTCTTGATCTATCTCTGCCTGAGCACCAGCTTTAATTCGGTCAGCTTCTTCAACCGCCAAACCTTTCGCTTCTTCTACAATTTGATTCGATCGGCTTCTCGCCTGAGCGATAAGCTCAGCAGATTGCTTTTTGGCGCTGTCCAACTCAAGCTCTGCAGCATTGTTGGCTTCTTCTAGCTGCTTTTCTGCTGCAATTGCTTTTTCAAGACCATCAGCCATCGCTTTTTGTCTTTCGCGCATCACTTCCGTCATAGGCGGCCAGACATATTTCATGCAGAACAGAACGAACAGCACGAAAGATATAAGCTGACCAACCATCGTTAAATTAATCGTCACACATCACCTCGAGGGCTATTGTTGGATTTACGCTTTAAAGCGCAAAAATCATATAAAGCGAGATACCAACTGCAATAATGGGTACCGCATCTACAAGTGCCAAGGAGATGAACAGTTGTGTCATCAACATGGGTTGTAGTTCAGGCTGGCGTGCTACACCTTCGAGGTATTTGCCGCCCAAGATGCCGATTCCAACACCGCTACCGATGGCACCAAGGCCCATGAGAATACCGCCAGCGATAAAGATTAAGGATTGTTCCATGACTTACTCCTAGAGTTGCTCGTCAATTATTTAAGTTAACAGATTTATCTTGATCAGTGCTCTCCGGTCTCATGCGCTTGCGTGAGATAGACAATTGTCAAAATCATAAACACAAAGGCCTGAAGAGAAATGATTAAAATATGGAAAATAGCCCATGGCAAAGATAAGGTCCATTGAGCCCAAAAAGGTAAAAGTGCAATCAAGATGAAGATCATCTCCCCTGCATACATATTGCCAAAGAGTCGCAAGCCATGTGATAAGGGCTTTGCAATTAAATCGACAATCTCTAATAAAAAGTTAAAAGGCGCTGCGGCTGGGTGTGCTATCGGATGAGTGAATAGCCCCGTCGTAAACTTGATCGCACCTTTCATTTTGATATTGTAATAAAGCACCAGAAAAAATACACCTAACGCCATCGCCAATGTTGCATTTGGATCGGTAGTGGGTACGACCTTAAAATAATGTATTCCACCCATTGCAGCCAAGGCCGGCAAGAAGTCGACAGGTATAAGGTCCATCATATTCATCAAAAAGACCCAGACCAAAATGGTGAGAGACAATGGTCCAATAACGGGATTAGGTCGACTGCCAAAGACTTGTTGGATATTGGTCTCTACAAACTCTACTGCCATTTCACAAACATTTTGAAAACCTGATGGCACACCAGCGCTCAGGTTGCGACTGACTTTGAAAAAGACGCCACAAAACAACAAGCCCATCGCGATAGACCAAAACATGGTATCAACGTGGATCGCCCAGAATCCCATTTCTTTTGCTTCTTCGATAGAATGAGCAATGCCCCAACTACCATCTGGAAGCTGACCATAGGTCAGGTTCGTGATGTGGTGCTGTATGTATTCGCTAGATGTTTGTGTCTCGCCAGCCATAAATTCTCTATATGAGGTCTGTTCTAACTACTTATTCGTGTGCCCTAGCACAGTGAATAGCGGTACAAAAATATTCAAAAGCATTACTACTGCTATAGCCGTAAAAAAATACGCTATATTAAGCGGCTTAACCCACAAGAAAACAGCTGAAAAAATCATCGCCGTTAACAGAAGCTTGCCTATTTCTCCGCGAACCAAAGACTTAAGCGCCTTACTTGGATCCGCCGTTTCTCTTCCTATACGCCAAGCCATGAATCCGCTCGGTATTACACAGGTCAAACCACCGAGCAATACTGAATACGCTATCTCTACACTGATCAAAAGCAAAAAAAATGCCGCTAACACAGTAAAAAGTAACTGGACAAAGACAATTCGATATACATGGGCTTTACTATTCACTAGTACTCTTTTGTCCGCATCTTTGCGCGGGCTGAGTATAGTGATTTAGACGATTCGCTTCAACTTGATGATTGCCAAAATCGGATCTTTTTTACATTTTTCTTAAATAAATGCGCAACGCTTAGTCTAAATCTCCAAAGCGCGTCAAAATCCCATCCAACTCATCAAGGCTATTGTACTTGATCACGAGCTTACCTTTACCTTTCGCACTGTGCTGGATTGAAACAGACTGACCTATTACTGTAGACAAGCGGTTTTCAAGTTGCCGAGTGTCCGAATCTGCTTTTTTGGCCTGCTTTGGGTTATTCGACGATGCGAGTATCTTTCTTACCATCGCCTCTGCCTGTCTCACGTTCAACTGCTGTGACGCTATCTCTCGCGCAGCTTTGCTCTGGGACTCAAAAGACAAACTCAGTAATGCTCGTGCATGTCCCATCTCTAGATCACCGTTAGCCAGCATTTGGCTGACCTCTGGGCCAAGATTGTTAAGGCGTAAAAAATTGGTAACCGCCGTCCGGCTCTTCCCAACTGCATCGGCAACTTGTTGGTGGGTCAAATCAAACTCTTCAAGCAATCGTTGAAGGGCAAGAGCTTCCTCCATTGGATTGAGGTCTTCTCGTTGAATATTCTCAATTAATGACATAGCAACCGCTGCTTCATCATTAACATCCTTAATGACTGCGGGTATCTTCTCTAGTCCCGCTAGTTGACTCGCCCGCCACCTTCTTTCTCCCGCTATGATCTCATAACGGTTTTCGGCAATGGTTCTGAGTACGATGGGTTGCATAACACCTTGCGCTCGGATCGACGCCGCTAGTTCCTGCAAGGGCTCATCATCCATTATTTTTCGAGGTTGATACTTCCCTGGCTTTATCCACTCAATAGGGATTTCATCCAAAATCGGACCATTTTGGACTACTGTCTTTTTTTCGGAGCCCAACAGGGCATCAAGCCCCCTACCGAGACCTCTTTTCTTTGAAGCCATTACTGTTCTACTCCATTCTTTTTATTAACTAGGCTATCTTTGACCAGACTGTCATTCTCTGGCTGTCGTTTGACTAAGCCTTTTAACTCATAACGTCGGTTAATTTCACCCGCCAGCGCTAAGTATGCTTTGGCCCCTCGAGATTGTTTGTCATAATACAAAATAGGCAGGCCAAAGCTTGGCGCTTCTGCAAGACGAACATTTCTGGGTATCAAGGTGCGATAAACCTTATTGCCAAAATGTTCAACCAACTGACTAGATACATCTCTAGTAAGGCTGCTTCGGGGATCATACATCGTTCGAATGATGCCTTCGATTTCTAGCTCTGGATTGAGATTTCCAGTAATTCTATCAATGGTTGTCATGAGTGCAGTTAAACCCTCGAGGGCAAAATACTCACATTGCATCGGTATGATGGCCGCATCCGCCGCAACCAAGCCGTTTATGGTTAACAAGCTAAGTGAAGGTGGGCAATCCATGATGATGTAATCGTATCGGTCTTTGATTGGCTTTAGTGCATCATTTAGTCGATATTCTCGGCGGTTCAAATCTATCATTTCCATTTCCGCCGCTGTTAGATCAACGTTTGCCGCCAATAAATCATAACCAGAGGCGGGAGCCTCTCTAATAGACTCACTAACCGTTACTCCATCTACAAGTACATCGTATATGGAATACGCCAAGTCGCTCTTATCAATGCCGCTCCCTGTTGTGGCATTACCTTGCGGATCTAGATCAATCAGTAATACCTTTCTATTTGTGGCAGCCAAAGATGCAGCCAAGTTAATACTTGTCGTCGTCTTACCAACGCCGCCTTTTTGATTTGTTATTGCTAATACGATCCCCAATTACCTGTCCCTCAGCCAACTAAAGAGATTGTTTTTTTAATATCAGCAGATGTCGTTCTGCCTCTATCATCGGTACTGCCAATTTATGCCTCGCGCTCAATTCGAATTCTGCGGGCATACAATCTACGTTTTCAGTATCCAGTTTGCCTTTTAGTGCGAGTACTTCTCCACCCTTTTCCAGTAAATGAGAAGATTCTTCACAAATCTTCTCAATCGACGAAAATGCCCTACAACATATTTGATCATACAGCCCTTCGTGATCCTCTACTCTGGATTGCACTACGGTACAATTTTTCAGGCCAAGTTCTATTTTCATTTGTTGCAAAAACCGGGTTTTCTTGCCATTACTATCCAATAAGGTAAATTTTTTCTCTGGAAAAGCGAGCGCTAGCGGTACGCCAGGAAACCCTCCCCCCGATCCAATATCAATAATACTAGTGCCACTCACGTAAGAAAATACAGACAACGAGTCCAATATATGATGACTGACTATTTGGCTAGGCTCCTTTATAGCGGTCAGATTGTATGTTTTATTCCATTTTATCAATGAATCTACAAATTGACTTAGCTTCTCAGTCAAGCCTACCCTACCATCCAATTGTAGATGCTTCAGACCACTGGCTATCAACTCATACTGAGTCATTGGCTTAACTGGTTTAATTTATTTGCTTTCGATATCAGTTTAGTTTTTTTCAAGTGTATAAGTAAGAGCGAAACTGCAGCAGGTGTCACCCCTGATATTCTGCTCGCTTGACCGATAGTTTCTGGTCTTACTTCTTGTAGCTTTTGCTTAACCTCATTGGATAGCCCTGATAAACCCTCATAAACAATGTTATCTGGGATCTTGTGTTCTTGTTGATCTTTTATTCTTGCTATTTCGTCTGCTTGACGAACAATATAGCCTTCATACTTTAGATCTATTTCTAATTGTTCGTTGACCTCTTCATCTGTCCAACTCAAACCTACGGTAGTGAGTAGGTCGTTAATCCCTACATTAGGTCTTTTTAGGAGGTCATTAAGATTGTATTCCCTGCTCATTTTTTTACCCAGATAGCTTTCTACGCTCTCGTCACCTGGCTGACACCAATGTCCAGCTAAAACAGCTTTTCGCTGTTCTATCAATTCTATTTTTTCATTGAGTCTGGCCCATCTGTCATCAGAAACCAGTCCCATCTCCCGCCCAATAGCCGTTAACCTTCTATCGGCGTTATCTTGTCTCAATATCAGACGATATTCTGCACGGCTAGTGAACATACGATAAGGCTCTTTCGTCCCCATGGTAATCAAATCATCTATCAACACGCCTATATAGGCCTCGTTACGTGCCGGACACCAGGGGGACTCGCCCTGACTGCGGCGAGCGGCATTTATGCCGGCGACTAAGCCTTGAGCTGCCGCTTCCTCATATCCTGTCGTCCCATTTATTTGTCCAGCAAAATAAAGACCTTCTAGATGTTTAGTCTCTAAGGACGACTTTAGATCGCGAGGTTCAAAGAAGTCATACTCAATAGCATATCCCGGTCTCAATATCGTCGCCTGCTCGAAACCTTTAATGCTACGGACCAAATCTATTTGCACATCAAAAGGTAAGCTTGTAGAAATGCCGTTTGGATAGAGCTCAAAGGTATTTAATCCTTCTGGTTCTATAAAAATTTGGTGCTGATCCTTATCCGCAAAGCGGACAATCTTATCTTCGATAGAAGGGCAATATCTTGGCCCTACTCCGTCGATTTCCCCCGTAAACAGCGGTGATCGATCCAAACCACGCCGGATAATGTCATGGGTTTCTTGATTCGTGTAGGTGATGTGGCAATTTACTTGGTCAGGGTGATCTTGAAGAGATCCCATATAGGACATCACTGGCCTGGGGTTGTCTCCTGCCTGTGGCTCTAGACCATCATAGTTGACTGTTTTACCATCGATTCTTGGGGGTGTTCCAGTTTTGAGTCGACCCACCTTAAATGGCATTGCTCGCAAGCGCTCTGACAATTTATTAGAAGGTGCATCACCCGCTCGACCACCGGATTTTTTTTGCATACCAATGTGTATGATACCGCCTAAAAAAGTACCGACGGTTAAAATAACGCTTAACGCTTCAAAGCGGATACCGCCGTCTGTAACAACCCCGACTACTTTGTCTTGCTTAACGATTAGGTCATCTACTGACTGCTGAAATATCTGAAGATGCGCCTGGTTTTCAAGCTTCTCCCTAATGGCCTTTTTATATAACTGCCTATCTGCTTGTGCTCTGGTGGCTCTTACTGCAGGTCCCTTGCGAGAGTTAAGCACTCTAAAATGTATACCGGCCTTATCTGCCGCACTTGCCATAACACCACCAAGGGCGTCTATCTCTTTCACTAAGTGACTCTTGCCTATCCCACCAATAGCGGGATTACATGACATTTGCCCTAAAGTTTCGATATTTTGTGTCACTAACAGCGTCTCAGCACCCATCCGAGCAGCCGCCAATGCCGCCTCTGTGCCTGCATGCCCGCCTCCGACAACGATGACATCAAAATGTTTTGAATAATTCATAAGATGAGTTCAATTTAAGCTGGGTTGATAATTTTGGGTCGCAAGTATACGCTCCGATCCCTCATTATCCTAAAATATCAATTTATTAGATTATTGACTAGCTAACATTTAAGTAACACCTACCCATTATATTGCTACTATTTACCGATACAGAAACTGGAGAATATTTCTCCTAATAAGTCGTCGCTACTATATTCACCTGTAATTTCGCATAAACACTCATGGCATAAACGCAGTTCTTCGGCTAGTAATTCTCCGGCCTGATAGCCTTCTAGTTGTGCTCTACCGTGATCAAGATGATTGAGGGCACGCTTTAACGCATTAATATGACGAGACCTTGCTACAAAAGTCCCCTCTTCACTCAAATTTAACCCAAATAATGTTTTTAGTTTTGTTCGCAAACCTTCTACCCCTGTTCCTTCCAGAGCTGAGCAACAAATTATCTCATAGTCTAAATCCTCAGGTATATTGGGCACTTCATCGACTAAATCCATTTTGTTAAGCACCACCAATACTTTCCCATTACCCGGTAATTCACTAAGAGAGTTAGCGACTTCTTCTTCCCAATTTTCAGTAAGAGATAAGTCGATTAGCAGCAAGATTCCGTCTGCGTCTGTAATCTCTTTCAGCGCGCGACGAATACCTTCTTCTTCCACTTCATCCTTAGCTACTCTAATTCCCGCCGTATCAATGAGTCGGATAGGTACGCCATCTAAATGAATAAGCTCATTCACTAGATCTCTTGTCGTACCCGCCAACTTAGTTACTATAGATGAATCCTTACCTGACAATTGATTCATTAAACTGGATTTGCCGACATTGGGACGCCCTGACAAGACGATGGTCAACCCTTCTCTAAGTAATGCGCCTTCTTTCGCCTGAGCTAAGGTATTCTCTAATTCATCTTTTAATGATGACAAACCCTCAATCAGTTTTTTATCTGATAAAAAATCAATCTCTTCTTCAGGAAAATCTATTGCTGCTTCTACATAAACTCTAGTATTAGTTATATTTTGATTAATACTGACTATTTTGCTAGAAAACTCACCGCACAATGATCTTACCGCACCTTTCGCTGCTTGTTGGCTTACGCTATCTATCAAATCTGCTATAGCTTCTGCTTGAGAGAGATCAATTTTATCATTGAGAAAGGCTCTTTCAGAAAACTCTCCAGGCCTCGCTATTCGAGCACCCAAATTGACTATTCTTTGGAGTAACATATTCATCACCACAGGCCCACCATGGCCTTGCAATTCAAGTACGTCTTCTCCGGTAAAGGAATGGGGATTTTTAAAAAAAAGTGCGATGCCTTGATCAATAATACTATCGTCTTCGTCAACAAAATTGCTGTAGGTAGCAAACCTTTCTTTAGGTAACTTTTTGATTAAAGTTTTAGTTAGATTTTCAAGATTAGGACCCGATACTCTAACAATACCCACACCTCCTCGACCAGGAGGTGTTGCAATTGCCGCTATTATATCGCCACCAGCCATGGCAAACCTCTCAACTCGCTTTGTCTAGCTGACGAGTTACATATGTTTGTTGAAGTATGGATAGTACATTATTGATTAGCCAATATAAAACTAGACCTGAAGGGAACCAGAGAAAGAAAAATGTGAACATAATTGGCATTAATTTAAAAACTTTTGCTTGCACAGGATCTGGTGGTTCGGGTTGCATCATTTGTGTTAAAAACATTGAGATACCCATCAATATTGGTAAAACAAAATAAGGGTCCATTGCGGATAGATCATATATCCATAGGAAAAATGGCGCCTGTCGCAATTCAACACTTTCCATCAAAGCCCAGTATAAGGCTAAAAATACTGGCATTTGAGCCAACATTGGCAAGCATCCGCCTAAGGGATTTGCACCCTCTTTTTTGTACAATTCCATCATGGCTTGCGAAAACTTTTGTTTATCATCACCAAAGCGTTCTTTTAGGCGCGCCATTTCCGGTTGTAGTTTTCGCATTTTTGCCATTGATCTAAAACTTGCAGCCGACAAGGGAAATAATAAAGATTTTACAATTATCGTAAGACAGATAATCGCTACACCCCAGTTATCAACATAACCGTGAATAAAAGTAAGAAGTTGAAATAGAGGCTTTGCTAACCACCAAAGAAAACCATAATCTACTGTTAAATTAAGTCCTGGTGAAATCTCTTCTAGTTTGACTTGATCTTTAGGTCCCATATAAAACTGAGTAACAAGATTCTTCCTTTCCCCTGGTGCTACCGACCATGTAGGTCCTGTTAGCCCGAAAAGGTAAATATCCTCATTTTTTAACTTTCTAGCCTGATAGTTATAGCTTGAGTCGCTATTAGGTATCCAGGCACTGACAAAATAATGTTGTACTAAAGCGATGTAACCCCCGTCTATTTTGGCTTTATATACGTCATCTTCTATATCATCAAAATCCAGTTTTGTATAAGGCGATTCTAGTTGAAAGGTTGCTCCTCCGGTATAGGGTTGCATGCCCATCCCGGCAGCATCCGACATATAAGCATCCTGACCATCTCTTTTGATTTGCGTAAACAGTGAAGCTTGCCAATCGCTGCTAGATTGGTTATCTACGATATATTCGAGATCTAATAGATAGTCAGATTTTCTGAAAGTGAACCTTTTAATAATAGATACACCGTTGTTAACTGGCAAGGTTAAATCAACAACAAGTTCCTCATTGTCGTTCATATCAAATGAATTACTACGGGCTTCAAATAAGGGTCGGCCTTTAGCTGTGTCTGTACCATCTCTACCAATTAGGCCACTTTGAGCGCTATAAGTATTCCTTGGATCTAACAAAACAAAGGGTATATCAGGTGTATCTAGTTCGGCGGGAAATTTAGGTAAAGCGCCATTTATGATGTCACCACCTTGTAAATCTATTGTAATATCAAAGACATCAGTTCTAACATGAATAGTGCTGTTAGAGATATTATTGCTTAGATTATCTATTGAGGTACCATTCGTAAGTCCTCCAGATTCTACAAGCTCGGGTACAATACTATCTGCGTTTACTGTATCCATACCGTTAGAAAATGTCTTTGTAGGTAAGTCAGTAGATTTAGGTATTATATCAAAGGCGGGTTCGATAACCTCCGTCGTGTTTGATAGTGGTTGAGCACCCTGTTTGTAATCTTCATTCCAAGCTAGAATTAACAGGTATGAAGTGACCGCCAATCCGAGCAAAATAAATATTCGTTGAAGATCCATTTGGATTACACCTTTCAATTTTTGTTAGTTGGCACTGGATCAAACCCACCAGGATTGAATGGGTGGCATTTGCAAATTCTCTTGGCGCTAAGAAACGATCCTTGGACTGTCCCGTGTGCATCGATAGCTTGGAGAGTGTAATCTGAACAAGTAGGATAAAAACGGCATTGACGACCGATAAGTGAACTGAGGGTCAACTGGTAAACCCGGATAACAAACAATAAGGTTTTATTAATCACTTTTTACTCGGCGTTTTTTACAAGGTGTGACGCTTTTTGACTCAGTGCAATCCAACTATCTGTTAGTTTTGATAGTAATCCTGCCTTAAGAAATTGATTAGCAGAAGGCCGCGAAACTATTACGATGTCCAAAGTAATATTTTTTGGGAAGTGTCTTCTGAATGATTCACGAATGACTCTCTTCACTTTGTTACGGTTTACAGCCAATTTTATCGTCTTTTTCCCAATAACCATACCGATTCTACTGTTTGCTTCGTTATTGCGTTTAGCGAGAATAAGGAATTCAGGCGTGCCAATACGATATTCTTTACCCTTAAAGACGGCATCAAAGTCCAAAGAATTAAGCAAGCGTTCCTTTTTCGTAAATTCTTGTACACCCATTGGAAAGCGGTGGAAAAATTATTTTATGCTGATAAAACTTTTCGACCTTTCGCTCGTCTGCGCTTAATCACTAATCGACCATTTTTGGTCGCCATACGAGCACGGAATCCATGGGATCTTTTGCGTTTTATTACACTGGGTTGGAATGTTCTCTTCATTGGAATTTACCAGATGGCATTGAAAAAATGAGCGGGGATTCTATTGAAGTTTGGCCAAACAGTCAATTTCTCTCTGTAGTTATTTTCTATGAGTGATGTCTCTCCTTAATAGTTAATCGTATTTTAAATATATAGATTGTTATTATTGTTATTTATTAGGAAGTACTCATCTGTGTGTATAGTGAATTATGCTCTTTGAATCAATAGCTTGGATAAAGACAAAGTGTGTGAGTAGTTTATGTAAACATTGGATGTAAACTGTGTATAAGCTGTATAGAAAACCTATACTTATACACAGGGTGGGATCTGAAGTTTAAACGCGTAATTTTATCCACAAGTTATATACAACTTACGCATAGTTTATGTACTGGTTTTACAGATAAACTATTGAAAAATAACAAATTTTAATTAAAAAATATTTTATCCACAGCTGTGGTTTAAGATCGTAAATAGGGGTATTATTCCGGACCGGTTCTGAGACACTATAGTTTCTTAATAGATTCTGGAATCTCTTATTAAAAACATTGATAATTATAACAAAAATTTCGACGATGTTAAGGCAATCACTTGCAGACATGTGAAGTTCGAAATATCTCACTGTACTGTAGGGAGGGCCTGTGGGGGCAACTGTTTGGCAAAAATGTCTATCTAGCCTAGAGACGGAATTACCTACCCAGCAATTCAGCACTTGGATCAGACCTTTGCAAGCTGAGTCATCAATCAGTGAAGTAAAGCTTTTAGCCCCTAATCAATATATTAGAGATAAAGTTCGTGATAGTTTTCTTGAGCGGATTAGAGAGCTTGTTGTTGCGAATGGCTTGAGCTCAGTATCTTTACAAATTGGTTCAAGCGTAGGTATTGTGTCTGAGAATACGCCTAGAAGGGTCGAAAAACAGAAGGAAAACAATCACTTTTACAGACTATTAGGCTTAAATAAAGAGTTTACGTTCGAGAACTTTATACAGGGTAGTTCTAATGAGTTTGCCCGTGCAGCCGCTATGCAGGTAGCTGAGAATGTAGGCAATAGCTCTAAGTGCCTCTTATTGTATGGTGGTGTAGGACTTGGGAAAACCCATTTAATGCATGCTGTAGGTAATAGCATTCTTGAAAAGCACCCCCATTTAAAAGTCGCCTACATGTATTCCCAAAGATTTATGGAGGATATGGTAAAAGCAATTGGTTTAGGAAAAATGGCAGAGTTCACTCAGTACTATCGCAGTGTTGACGTATTGCTCATGGATGATATTCAATTTCTGGCAAAGGGTGTTAAGTCACAAGAAGAATTTTTCCATGTTTTCAACCGTTTACAAGAAGACGGCGCCCAGATTGTACTGACTTGCGATAGGTATCCGAAAGAAATTACGGGTTTAGAAGAACGCCTAAAAAGTCGATTTGTCTGGGGCATGACAGCGCCTGTAGAGCCCCCAGAGCTCGAGACCAGGGTGGCTATATTGCTGAAAAAGGCTGAGATAGAAGGAGTAGAAATACCGCATAATGTCGCATTTTTTATTGCAGAGAAAATTCGGTCTAATGTACGGGAGCTCGAGGGCGCACTAAAAAGAGTAATAGCAAATGCGAGTTTCACTGGCAGAGAGATTAGCGTAGACCAAGTAAAGGATTCTCTAAAGGATTTGCTCGCGATACAGGACCGACAGGTTGGTTTGGATAATATTCAGAAAACGGTAGCGGATTATTACAATATTCGTATAGGTGACATGCATTCGAAGCGCCGGACGCGTTCTATAGCGCGACCTAGGCAGGTAGCTATGGCATTAGCTAAAGAATTAACGAATCACAGTTTGCCAGAGATTGGCGATGCATTCGGAGGCAGGGATCATACAACCGTACTTCATGCATGTAGGAAGATAGAAGAGCTCAGGGAGACGTCTCGGGATATTAGAGAAGATTACAATAATTTGCTCCGTATTCTCACCGCTTGATTGAGGTAGGCATTTGAAGTTTACCATTCTAAGAGACGACTTATTACCACACATTCAATTGGCGTCAGGCGTCGTAGAACGACGACAGACGATGCCAGTCTTGTCTAATTTACGCTGTGTACTAGAAGGTGATCTTCTCACTTTTACGGGTACAGACCAAGAAGTTGAGATTTCCAGTAGCACTAATAATGTCGTTAATTACGTAAGTGGTGACATAACCATTCCTGCGAGAAAACTAGTAGATATTTGTCGGGGTTTGCCTGGAACCGCAGAGATAGCATTTGAGTTACAAGGAAGCAGGGTAAAAATAAGTAGTGGACGTTTTTGTTCGAATTTGAGTACGCTAGCCGCGACATCTTTTCCAAATGTGGAGATGGAGGAGAGTGATAGCAGTATTATAGTTGATACCAAATCGCTTTCAGGTTTGTTGGAAAAAACGAGTTTTGCGATGGCCCAGCAAGATGTTCGATATTTCTTCAACGGTATGTTACTAGAATTGGAAGGTAATACACTTAAGGCGGTAGCGACTAATGGGCAGAGACTAGCAAGCAGTGAAATAGTGTTATCAACCGAAAGTTCTGTTCAGGCACTAAAGCAAATTATTGTCCCTAGAAAAGGTGTTTCAGAGCTTGTCCGTTTATTAAAGGAAGATTCGGATGGCGGTGCCGCAG
>JBLHIH010000108.1:0-13228 GCA_047616645.1 Flavobacterium sp.
ATCTCTATTCAAATTAGCGTTCTTTTTTTAAAGATTTCAAACTGCGCTAAGCAAAAACTTTATGGTTTTAAGTGAGAGATGTCGCAGAGGATACTAGGTACTTCTTTCATCCGCTGCTGGCCATCCTCCGGATGTCCCTTACTTGGTCAGAAGCCACAAGTGTCTTCTTCCACGCGCGCGGTGCTAACGCTTGATGCTCCCTCAAGAAGTACCTAGCACCCTCTACTCGTAACTGAGCGTTTTAAAATCGATGGTAGCGAATAGTTCTTTTTGTAAGATCATTTGTGAAAGATTATTTGCTTATTTATACCACCACAAAGACCACGAATTGCCACTTCAGTATTCCAGTTTATAGACACTTTAAACACTCCCCTGCATTTAATATGAGAAAACCTGTCAATGATTTAGCAAAGTGCCTTAGGTGCATATTGAGTGAGCTTCAAGCGTTAGCGCCGAGGGAATGGCGTAAGACACGACGTGGCTTACGACTGACTAAGGGCAATCTGGAGGATCGCCAGCAGCGAACGGTGTATGTACCCAAGGCACTTTGCGGACGATCTCTATTCAAAGTAGCGCTTTTTTTTAAAGACCTCAACCCCCCAATCAAAAAAACTTATGGTCTTAATGGTCTTAAGTTAGAAATGCCGCTACTGTTTGAGACTGAAATTTAGAACTACGCGCTAAATATTCCATCTCGATCCAGACTAACCGACTTGTTACAAAACTCTACTTTAGTCATTTCATTCATCAAATCAAGATCAAAATTGTTACCCCAAGTTCTACGGCCATCCGGTAACAAACATGCCGCATGTGCTACCTTTGGTCCAGTCGCATCATACATTACCGTGTAGGTCTCAATATTAACCTCACCCTCATGTGTATCAACAGACTCTCGTTGAGGACACAGATCTACTTCGTCCTGACAATCTTGATATTGAAAATCTATTTCCGGTGCTTCAGTCGAATATATTCCAAATGCGTGTTTAGTTAACATACCTCCGTTCGCTGTAATCATCCCTTTTTTTCCTGGCGATTTTCGGAGTAAATCCACCATGGTTGCAATACTATGCATAACATAATTATTAAGGGGGCCGCCGCCAAACGTAAGTCCACCAGTGACTGTTAAGGGTTTGGTAATATCCAAATTTAGTTCATTAATCGCGACTTGAACGGCGGAGGGGAAACAACTGTAGACATCGATCATATCTATATCAGCGATATTCATATTTACCATCTCCAAAGCACGATTTCCAGCAATTCGAATTGCAGGAGATGAATGTAAATTATCTCTATTTGAAACAAATTGTGTGTCCTGAGAATCTGTACCTGATAGCGGATATACCCAAGAAGATTCTGGAACACCAAGTTGTTTTGCTTTTTTAACAGAACACAGAATTAGCGCTGATGCCATATCGACTGCGCTGTTCGAATTCATCATCTTGGGGTAGGGAAAACTAATAAGACGATTGCGCTTAGAAGCTGTTCTAATCGTTTCTGCGTCAACCTTGTCTCTAATCCAAGCATTTGGGTTATGACTCGCCACTTCACTGAAGCCAGCCCACATTTCGGAAACTCGAATTTGATGATCAGCTATCGATTCCTTATTTTTATAACGAAGTGCATTTTCAAACATTGGATAAAATTGTATCGGTGCCCTGATACCTCTGGCAATTTCATTCTCAGAAGACATCGGTTTTTCACTTCCAATAAAACGACTATAAGATCCCATAGTTTCTGTCAAAGGTAAGGTTATTCCCGATTTTCGCGCCTTTGCTTGACTGTTTCCATTCTCTGCACCTGTCAAAACGATCAGAGATCTCTCTCCAGCTAGAATTTCCCTAGCCGATTGATTAACAACGGCTTGCACGTAATTGCCACCATATGGCGTACCAACAGTTTCTACATTTCCCAAGCCCAACTTTTCAGCAACATAAGCAGCAGGTTGTTTATATCGCCAAACACCACGAATGACTCGAAGAGAATCAACTTCCTTGAGTAGGCCAGAGTTCCCTGAATCTTGAGCAGCTTGAGTAACTGCGTCAACCATCAGATCGATGACCTCTTTTCCAGCCAATGGATCATCTAGTCTTTGTAATATCTGGCTTACACCGATGATTACTGGCGTATTATTTTCTGACATGGGTAGGACTCCAGGTACTTTTATTACTGATGAGATGATCATCATCATGCCATAAACCAGACTAGCAAGTTTTCTTATTGGTGAGTCCTATAGGATCGAATCAAGATTGCCTATGGACTGACAGCTCAGTAAATGTATTATTAAGAAAAAGAGATTCAGAGCATGGAAGTAGCTGTCACACCTTGGTCCCACAATGTAAGTTGGTTTGCAGATGACTTATGTGAGCAAGCAGTTCTCGCAGAAAAAATGGGTTTTCATTCATTTTGGCTACCGGAAAATCATTTTGGTGATTCAAAAGCCATTCCTTCTCCTCTTACTCTACTTGCAGCAGTGGCAGCCAGAACTTCGCGTATTAAACTCGGCACTACCTCATACCTCTTAACGATTAGGAATCCAATACAAGCAGCGGAAGAAGTTGCGGTCCTAGATCAGTTATCCAAAGGTCGACTTATACTAGGTGTAGGTCGTGGTGTTCAGGACGTAATGTTTAAAGTTTTTGACCTACCTGTAAAAGATAAACGAAAGATATTTCAAGCGAATCTAGACATTATGCGTAATGCCTGGCAGGGACAGGCTTTACTCATTGATGACCACTCTGCCATTTTGTCCCCCCTACCCTACCAAAAACCCTATCCCCCCATATGGGTTGCAGCATTCGGTCCGCTAGCACTAAAGCAAGCAGGACGCCTTGGATTACCTTACTTAGCTTCACCAGTAGAAACTTTGGATACATTGAAACGAAACTATTCACTTCATCAAGAAACCATGGAACAAGCAGGACACACAAAAAATATAGCCATACCAATTATGAGAACAGTTTTCGTCAGTGATAAAAAAGATTTAATTTCAAAAGCTAAGCAGGCGCTTAACAATGCACCTGGACATCAGATGAGATTAAAAGATACGGCGATTGAAGACTGGACGATTATTGGAGATGCGAAGTATGTTCATGACAAAATTCAAGAGTATCAAGAATCCCTCGGCATGACTCACCTTATTGCACGAGGTCGATTACCTGAGATTGACAATGACTGTCAACTTGAAAGCCATCAAAGGTTAATCACCCTCTCTAGCCTGCTTGAAAACTGATCGATTATTTCAAAAAATGATCAGATGGGTACTTGTGTTTTAGCGCTAGAAACTTCCGAGCATCATTTTCTTCTTTGAAAACACGAAATCTATCATTAAACGAACTTGCTTCTACTACTCGTAGCATGCCGAAAACTAAAGGTCGAGGACTGAAAAAAGCTGCGCGTCTCGAAAAATCAAATAACTTCGGCGCCATCTGCTGACAAACCCTATTCGAGATATTAAACTCATCGATTTGGCTTCCATCGATTAATAGTTTTAAATGAAAGCTATACCTGAGCGTTTCATTCACCTCCACAAAACAAGCCTGTAACGACCGGTAATCAATAACTTCCTGAAGTTTCAGGAATAAAACATCGTCATCATCACATAGTTCTAAATCGTATTTCACTAAATTTTCACATCTAAAGTTAGGTATTTTATTTTAGTAATGATAACGTCTTCAGAAATTTTCATTCTCACTTTTACGCAAATTAAAGCTGTATATTTTAACCCTCCGACAATTTCAGTCAGTCTTGTTGAAATAAAGTATGGAATTGACAATTGATCTTGTGTGAAATGGATGACTTCAATCATCTTGAAGTATAGAATCAAAGCCAAGGCCTTTAACACTGACCTCTTTAGAATGCACAAAATCTTGCTATGCCTAATTTTCAATGGATGATACATGCTTGCGCCTTGCACTAAATTGGACACTTCGAGCCCAGAGCAACATCTCGACTTTTATATTGAAGGACGAGTTAAAATACTGAGCCGTAACAAACCTATTGGTAAAAACTCGTTCAGAAAAACAGACAAAGCTTACATACAAAACAAATAATGTGATGACTTTGACAGAGGGGCACTACAAAAAAAACTGGTTGAACATTTCCACTTATTCGGACAATACGAAGTCCATTCTAGTGGACAAGCTGCAACTGAAAACCCCTCAAACTCTTTCAGTCGGTGTAGGGAATCAAACCCTGCGAAGTGTCACATCTTCTGGGGCAACGGTTTATAGTATTGGTGTTCATCGTAGCCTTCTAGAATCTGATCTTCGTTGCTCCCTCTTAGAACTCAATTTTCCTAATTCAGGACGATATATAAAAATATCGAACTACTTACGTTACAACATCATAAACAGAATTAAGCTTTTACTATCTTCTGAGATGAATAGAGAAGAGTTTCACATGGAGGCTATTGACCTGGTTGTCACTATACTGTCTACGACCTCTCTCAAACCCGAATTTAAATCTAACACCAGTAGAGTACGACTCGTACATAGATCGATGGATAATATTTCAACCACCGATCCCCGGCTACTATCACCATCCAAAATAGCCCAACTATCTTATGCTAGTGTTCGAACATTAGAGTATCCCTTTAGAGAACTACTAGGAATCACACCTAAACAATACATTGATTGTTATCGAATAAATTTATTACGTGAAAGGCTTATTGCATCACCACATATTCCCATTATACAAATCGGTTTAGAAATCGGTCTGCCACATTTAGGTAACCTAAGTAAAAATTACAAAGCCCTCTATGGAGAAACCCCCTCTGTAACAAAACGTAGATTAGCTGGCCAATAATCTCATGACAAAAATCAGGAAAGAACACATTCACTTGGATTCCAAGTCAAAGTTCTTTCATTCCAAAAATGGATTTGGATTTTTTTGTATTAAAACCCATTGTTGACGCCAACTACGGCATTTTGAGTTATGTCGCTTCGCCAAATTGTAATCTCAGCACATATGAATTCGCAGCCCCCGCTATCATCTGCCTCAAACCACCACCAGGATGGGTTTGCATCAGCATAAAATCCAATAATCAAAATGGCATTGGTCCGTTAAATCCCGCTTCGGAGAAACTACCTAGCATTAAAGTTTCATCAAATGAGAATCCATTTTGGGCAGTAGATATTGTTGGGAGCCGTTATTATAACATCCTTATCAAGGCCTCTTTATTAGCAAAGCACGCTTTTGGAATGGTTGATACCTCGGTGCTCAAGTCATGTGAAACATGGAGTATCTGCCTCTAAACGAAAAAAAGACTAATTGAAAAACTAAAATATATTGAATCGTCTTCCCGATATTGTGCTGAACTCGATTTACGTATCTCGCACTTAATGTTAGCTATTTGCGAAGCAATCCCAGATTCCCCGAACCCGAGTTCCCAAAGCAATCGAAATACTCTTGCATACAAAGCGGTTGAAACTATCATGCAGAATCAAACAATAACAACCGAGGAACTCACGGAGCGGATACAGGAAGGTAAAAAAACTAGATATTGTCTTCAAGGCCACAATTGAAATGAGTTTGAATCAGTTTCTAAAAGCTTATCAACTAAACTTGATTAAGAAGGAATTAAAACTTGGTTCAAGGACGAAAAAATACTGCGCAATGACCTATGGTTATAGGAGTATTAAAACAATGTCCAAAGCTTACACTGAACTATTCAACTGTGAAATAACCTTAGCAAATGAACATCCAGAAATCAAAAAACTCAGCTAGGCGTCCCCGATTACTTCCCTTATAAGTGCTTGAATATGCTAACTAACTTATTTATAGCTTTTTGACTTTCATCTAAAAACACTTATTTCTGGATGTAAACTAGCTAGTGTACATCCATTAATCAAAAACGTCGGGGCTACTTCCCTTGTAAGTGCTTGAATATGCTACCTAACTTATTTATAGTTTCTTAACTTTCATCTAAAACACCTATTTCTGGACGGGAACTAGCTAGGTCATTCTCACAAAAATTAGTATGCATCATCAATCTACAATTTTGATCAGTTGACCTGGCTCTGGTTGCCCATCAGGATAGAGTCCGTTCATTACTCGCAATTTATCCAATGCATAATTTGTGAGGGGTGACTCGTCTGCAAGTGACTCCATTGTCGTACCCACTTCAGCTCTGACGATTTGTAATTTTGGTACCTTCGCAATCCTTCTATCTTCCTTATCCATGCGATCAAAACTAAAAATGGTTGAGATAAACTCACGGTCATTAGCGATATTTCTTAAGTCGTGTTTACCCGCTCCAGTTAATATGTAAAAAAGTCGCTTCTTTTTGTCTTCTAGAATAGCCACACGAGTTGGCCGGGGTCCAAAGGGAGAATCTGCTCGATCAGCGATGCCTAAAAACCCAGTAAAGTTCGCTATCGTGACCTCTCGTCCTTCACGAATATCCAAGCCGACGACTTGTTCTAAATATTCTCGCGAGGACATTCCACGTTTCATTCTGCCGGTATTCAAAGCGAATAAGGCATCTGACACCCTTGAAACAGCCTGAATTCCCTTCTTGCTAGTACGGATTTTCCAATCGTCTGGAAAGGTCATTTTTATACCAAGCTTAGGATGAAAAAATGTATTTTTGCGAACCACGCCAGTCTGTCTCGCATTACCGTAGGTTAATCCATTTAGTTTTTCGAGAAATTCATCAGCACGAATAAACTCATCATAATCTTCTAACAAGTGAATAGATGCGCGAACGGCTTCCCCGTATCTTGTATCATGATCAGGGTGAGTTGATAAAAAACCGTGATACACCTGAGGTTTTCGTTTTTCTAATCTTGCTTGGGCTATCTCAATTCGATCTTTCGCTTTTAGGATTTCGATGGTCTTCAGCATTGCTTCAGGGGAATAGCCCGCTTTGGCCATGAATTCTGCGCCGACTCTATCTGCTTCTAGTTCAAATTCTCGACTGTATCCTTTCTGCAAAACACTGGTGAACAAACTGCCGACGTCATAAGCACCAATCGCTCCCGACGCAACAGCACCTATTTTTGTAGCAATATCCAGCAACTTTGCTCGCGTTTGAGAACGCAGTGCATGTTTCTCGGTAATATGCGCCACCTCATGACCAAGCACAGCCGCCAACTCCGATTCTGAATTCATATGCGTTAGCATACCGCGCGTGACATAGACGTAGCCACCAGGCAAAGCAAAGGCGTTAATGATATCGTCATTTAAGATAGTAAAATGGTATTCAAGGTCGGGACGAGAGCTTTGCTCAGCAACCCGGTCTCCAACAAGCGTGATGTAATCCTGTAGGTCCCTATCCCGATAAACACCGTATTGTGCCACTATCTTTCGATGTTCTTTTGCGCCCAACTTAACTTCATCTTCTTCTGACAATGCATAAATTGATGGAGACAATGATAATAGTAATAGTGAGACGCAAAGCATGAGGCGCTTTCCATCGCGGGCATGCTGAAACGTGCTAATAATTTTGATCCCCATGTAACCGCCAGAATTTTTGCAGAATTTATACCATACAATAATTAGACCTCAATGATCCCAAAAAAGTTCTCTTATGTGAGAAGAATTCCCAAAGTGCCGACTTTTATACATTGTCGTTTTACAGTGACTTCATATTTGTTAATAATGATCCCGTTACACCGCTATAGTCACTCATTATGCCGACATACCTTCAAGCAACACTTCTACTCTTATTGGCTTGCCTGCTATCGCGCAACTTAATCGCCGAATCCTCTGATAATACGGAGCTTTCTAAGGATCTAAGCACGGGACTAGTTTTAGAGGGCAACGGAGACTATGCACAGGCAATCGACGCATACAGATCTACTATTACTTTATTAGAAAATGAATCTGGCGTATTTTCCAGAAAGTTAATCGAGCCCTTAATGGGTATGGCTCGAAGCGAATTCTCTCTGTCTGAATATGAGAACACAATTATTCATTTGGTACGAGCCCAGCACCTAATTCATCGGGCACACGGCGTTTATGCCGAACGTCAACAAGAAAGCATTGACCTCCTCATTAAAACGCACATCGAAATGGATGCAATAAAACTTGCGGACAAACAACATAAATTCAAACTATTCCTCTCTGAGCATAACGTTGGGGCTGACAGCATAGAATTATTACCGGCTTTGGATATTGTCAATAAATGGTATGTCGCAACTGGGCAGCTTAATCGCGCTAAAAAATCTCTTCAACGCACCCGCGAAATCATTAGGGCCCAAGGAGATAACTTAGATTCATTGCAAATAGGTGTGCTCATCGAACTCGCTGAAGTAAGACGTCTCAGTCATTTTTGTTGCAGCTATAAATTGCTTGAAGAAGGGCTTGAAATCATTGAGGCGAACCCAAATCTTGGCAATCAAAACCTTAGCAATCAAAACAAGGCCCTTTACTTTTTAGCACTTGCCGATGCTTACACAATAGCCGGTAAGGTTGCGGATGCACAATCTTACTATCGCAAAGCGTGGACCTTAACTGAGGACATAAATCGACACGATGTTTTTAACACACCAAGAGGCATTGATTCTGCTAGAGAGATGAATAACATTGGGTCTGAACATTCAAAAATATTTCTAATTGAACGAGATCGCTTTGGAGGACGACGATTTGAAGAAGTCAGTAATAAAGAAAAGTGGGTCTTGGATTCTTTGCCCCCCCAAACGTTTCGATTTGCAACCGATAATAACGCTCCCAAGCAACATGTTCGAGATTCAAGCTCTGGCGCGAGAATTCTAGAAGATAAAGAATTACGCGTAATAGGCTATCCCTACCAATTCAATCGTGAACAATTGCACCAAATTTTGCCTTTCAGTCTACATAGTGATGTAGCACTTGCTAAGTTGAAAATTGAGCTTTTGTTAACCGTTGATGCCAAAGGAAGAACACGACAGATTAGAGTGTTAACGCCAAATATCCCCACAAAACTGTCAAGATTAATGCGCGATGCAGTCAGTCGAACTTATTTTAGGCCTCGCCTAGAAGCCGGTATACCAGTGACCACAAGGGATTTTCAAATAATTCAGCAATTTGAACTTTGACCCTCTCTTTCCCTGCAAACAAGGAGTACAGACAGAAGGTATAAACAAAGGATACAAACAAATGGAATAGAGTGAGCAATGTGTGATTTACTGATACTTGATCCCGTCTCATTTCTCAGGCTTTGGATAATAAAGATAATTAACGCGAAGCCACACCGAGATAATAATTATAATGATTAAAACTCAAGCCAAATTCGTATTCCAATGTAAAGTACTGACTTTTTGTCTTTTTTGTAGCACATACGCTTTCGCACAAGAGTTTCAAACCTACCTTTTTAAAGACATTGCCTTTCATAACGAAGAATATTCAGTCAAGCACGAAGAATTCTTAAACTTTATTGATGGCAGCAACTTTGTACAAGCAAATAATGTGGCGCTAAAGCTTAGCGCTCAAATTTCAGAAAATACGGCAATCGATAAAATGTCTTACGCAATGGCGATGACTAATTCAGCAGTGTCCCATGCACTTATCGGCAATCTAACACTTTCAATTTTAGACCTTGATACAGCACTCCATCTTGGTGAAGCCAGTGGTCGTTTCAACCTAAATCTGATCAATATATTGATGGTGAAGGCTCATGTATCCCAACTGAACGGCAATTTTAAAGAGGCAGAAAATGCACTTAGGCGATCACAACACATCTTTCATCGCCATGATGGCGTATACGCCGAGGGACAATTGCCTGTTATCAAAGCTTTAGCAGAAATACACCTACAAAACGGCAAGTTACTAGCGGCAGACCGAGAGCAGTTATTCAGACTAAAAGTAACTGAAGAGGTCTTTGGTAGCAATAATGAGGAAATTATTCCAACACTAGAAAGCTTAGGGCTCTACTTCGCAAATCGTGCTTCTGCAATACCCAATACGGGAGAGACAGAGATCGCAATCTATAGAGACAAGCTCTTTAGGGAGGCCATCAATTTGTTTGAGCGATCTTTAACTATAATCGAAAATAAATATGATGCCAACGATTTACGATTGGTAGGACCCTTGAGAGGTCTATCTAAAACGCGATTTATGCAGGGCGCATCTTTTGCAGAAGCACGGAAGTCAATGGAACGGGCTTCTGAGATCATATCTAACAATCCCACAACAGATATATCAGATCACGCTATATCCTTAGTTGCACTAGGGGATACCTATCTCATCACCCAAGACTCAAGATCACTCGAGGTCTATATTCAAGCTTGGAATCTATTGGGAGAGACGCAAAAAAATGAAGCCCTAAGGACAAGCATATTTAGTCAGCCAAAGTTGCTATTTCCCGATGTCCTGATCAGACCGCTGCTCTTAAGACAGCCATCAAATACAGACCCAGAGGATGATCTATTCGTTAGTCTCGAATACGATGTGCGCCACGATGGCAAGGTAAGAAACATCAACGTTACTGATGGCAACGTACCCAATAATCAGAAAAAGCTGCTTCGAGACTATGTTTCAAACATGAAATATCGACCTCGACTTGTCGATGGCGAACCTACAACAACGGAAGGAATTAAGCTTTATCAAAAGTTTAGAGTTACTGCGCAAAAGTCTGCTTTAAATCGCCCCGATAATACTTCTCTTAATGTGGAGCAAACCATACCGAGCGATGATATTGATTAGGCAAAACAATATTAACCACCACTAACCAAAAATTCCTTGAGCTGACTGGCCAAAGCTTTACAAGCCGCATTACCCGGCCTTGCCAGTATGGGTATGGGAAGAATTATACCTGCTAAATATGAAGTACCATTTGCCTCAGCACTAATGTTTCCTGCAGTCGTCATATTTTGTAGATCCCAAATAGCAGCTTCATAAGTTGCATCTTGTTCCCAATAAGTGAGACCAAAACAGCCACCGCCAAAAGAGCTCAGTGTGCAACTGAAGCTGCCACCTTTGTCAATCGTTACCGTATCGCCTTTTATCCAAGCGAGATATCGGACATTTGCATTCGTTATTTTATCTTGTACACCGGGTTGAGCAAACAACTTTGCCAGATCGTCACTGCTCGCAGGCGCTGTTCGCGGTTCAAACCAGGGATACATTTGATCTTTAAACTGATTTTCTGGAATGATATTAATCGGTGTAGCACCTTTACTTAAAGCATCTGCAAGGCAATCAGTAAAACTTTCCTCGGTTTGGTGATCGTTATAACTTGCTCTACCAAGGATAACCAAAGTCTCATCAACAGCGATTTCCGTCGTCGCTTTTCTCGACTCTTCAATCCGCGCTGTGACACAGGAGGACAGAAGTAAAACAAGCCCTAACGGAAACAAAAAGTGGATTGACACATAGCGTATTTTTAAATTCGACAAACGCATTTTTCTAATCACCTCCCTTTTCACTAAGCCATTGCGAGACAGCAGGAACCAACTTAAATTCGGTCGATATTCGAGTACCGCCATCGCGAATCGCTAACATGGTTGCTTGTCCTAATGCGGAACCCGCACTAAATGTGCCAGGCTCGCTCTTTCCATATCCAACAACAGCATAGTCCGTCAGCTTTTTATTTTCATTACTCAGCAATATCAGTCGGTAATGAATGGACGCTGAAAAAAAATTTAGACCAGAAATGTTAGGTGTTAAAAACCCATACTTTTCGATTCTTGGGATAAGAATCCCATCAAATTGAACCTCATCACTTGCATGGATATCTGGAGATTCGACCTCTAGGACAGTTTCAAACATCGCCTCCATCAAATTTCGAAAGAACAAGAGGTTTTGTTTCCCCAATTCTATTTCCCACTTGCCTTCATCGTTGAGCGACTGAGAGTGGACAAAATTTTTAAAGCTTTCGTCATAATAGATAGCCACTTTGACAGGCATTTTCTCCACAAGCGGCGTAGGAACAGCACCCTCAACAATAACATTAGTCGTACAGGACGCAAGTATCAGTAACATCCCGATTAAAATACAGTGCTTCATTCAATCATTTCCACTTTTTATTGAAGTCTTTATTCAATACTATTTTTGAAGTTATTTTTAACCTGAGTTTTTTGGTCCTACCTAAGTGCCAATACTCAAATACTTAGTTCATACAGTAAACTCTATTGGTAAACCCTATTTTACTTGCTCTCGTTTTTAGCAATACCGCCAGCCTTCCAATACGTCAGTCTCCCGATATATCGTTTTTTTTATCTATAGCCTTCGATAACTAGACCGCCCAGAGCTTCTCAATATTCTGTTTCTACTCTCTCTACGTCAACCACCTTTTTGCCATTTCATCCGATTTCACTCATTAAGCTGTGGATAAGTAGTGAAAGCGTCAAATATATGTGAAAAACCACTCTATATGTCCAATCTATTTGAACATTTAAACCATTTTTAAGGTCATACATAGGTATGCAGGCAATATCTCAGCTTCATTCAGGTAAACTTCAGCATTAATGATGTATAACAATACGACTAATTAATTAAAATAAGAAGGCCCCGAAACCGATGATCGGAATTAAGCACATCCTACTCTATACTTTAGCCCTCTCCTTGGTACTGGTGCTCAGTAGTTGTAAATCAAAGGTGAAGGCCCCACCACCTCCACCTCAAATGCCTTCAATGCCAAGCTCTAAACCTCCAAGTGCTAAACCTCCAAGTTCAATGCCATCCATCCCAAGCCCACCCTCGAAGCCATCGACTTCTCCGCCTAGCACTCAGCCACCTAGTGCACAACCTCCTGCAATGCCCTCCCCGTCTATGCCGCCTCCAAGCAGTCCGTCTCAGACTAAGAGTAGCGATAAAAGTACATCTAAGAGTAAAAAGGGAGAACAAGGAAAACCTGGGGCAGAACCTAAGGAAACCGCAAAGGAAAAAGGGGATCGCCAAAAAGCGGGGGAAGACCTCCAAAAAGTAGGCGAAGAAATTGCGCAGGCGGGAGGACAATTGGGCGACACTAGCTCAAGTGATGACGTAGAGCCGGATTTTCCGGTTGATGACTCAGATAAGATCGGGGATCAAGCCCCGGATGTTTTAATGCCGGAGTCGGATGCAACTTCAGAATCAGATGAATTAGTTTTCGAAGAGTCTGAATCTAGTGTTTCTAGCAGTAGTACGAGCGAGTCTAGCGAGGCGGCTGAAAATGCAAGTGAATCTAGCTCAAGTGAATCGGAAATCGCAGATGCTGAGACTGAGACGAGTTCTGAAAATGAAGCTATTCAAGCAGCTCAAGAGGCCTTAGAAGAAGCTGGCGTAGCGCTTCAAAGGGCAGGACAGGCTGTTAGTGATGCAGAATCGG
>JBLHIH010000109.1:0-13177 GCA_047616645.1 Flavobacterium sp.
ATTTATATGTCACAACAGGTCTACATGACTCGCAAGTGCAATATTTCGAACCCGTAAAATGGGTTTCCAAATTAAGACAGTTTAAGCTTGATGACAACCGTCTATTGCTTGATATTGACATGGATACTGGGCATGGAGGTGCATCTGGTCGTTATGATGCCTATCAGTCTGATGCTAGGGAATATGCCTTTATTTTGGACTTGTTAGAGGGTTCTTAGTAAGACTAAGTCTTGCTATTCATCGAAAATATGGCCAACAAGGATAGAAATCACTGGGCTTGTAATGAACCAGCTGTAAAATGGGACGTATTGATAGTGACTAAGAAATTAAAGGTTTGTAATACATGACTTGTCGTGATGTAGTCCAAAAAGGTAGTCGACCACTTATTCAATTGCTGGCGCTTGTTATACTTACTGCCTGTTCAGGGGGCGGTGGAAGTGGCAGTTCTACTCCTGCGCCCGCAGCTGAACCACCACAGGTTGTTGTGCCAGTAGAAACGATTCCACCCCCACTTGTTTTATCTCCAGCGACAAACCCTGACCTAGAGTTTGTCGCTCCAGCCGTACCCATACCTGAAAATTCGACCGATCCTTTTTTGCTTTCGGACGGATCGAGAGGACTCATCGCACCGGCTAGCGATAGCGCCATGGGTCCAAATGTTCTGACCTGTACCACCAATGTACGAGAAGGACAGGGTTGTAATTTTACAGACCTGCCGCTTATTGGCATGGTGACGAGTAACCCTACTATTGATCAAATTATGGAAAGAGTGGTGGTTTCCCACGAATGGATGAGGGTGAGATTCAAAGAAATATTAGGGGAAATGCCCCCAGAAGTATTGCTAATGACACGTGGTTTAACTGCCATTGTTATTTCCTACGATATCCGTCCCTCGTTTTATAGCCCATTCTCAGGTGCGATTTATCTCGACCCAAATGGAATGTGGCTAAATGAAGAAGAAAGGGCTGTCATCGATGAGACGCCAGACTTTAGAAGCGAATTTGGTTCACAATTACAATTTATTATTCTGTGGCGCTATGTTCAGGGTAATACAGATATACGCTCATTTGATCGGGACTTATCAACAGTAAGTTTGAGGACGGCAGCGCTGTTGTTTCATGAGCTAGCCCACGCAAATGATTTTTTCTCTCCGGGTCGTGTTAATGTCATCGATCGAACCGTTGCGCCAATTCAAGCTATCGTCGATGTGGAATCAGATTCTTTAATCGGCACTTTTCCATTAGTATCGAGCACGATGCGTTCTCTTGCTCAAGTATCTTTTAGGGGAACAACTGCAACTGCAGTCCAAAGTGCCTTAACCTCAGAAGATATTGCTGTAGAATTCCCCAGTGATTCTGCAAATGACTATTACAACTTCAACACACAATATGAAGATCTAGCAATGTCTTTTGAAGAAGCCATGATGTATCACAGTTATGGTATTTCGAGGGATGTTGCCGTAACAAATTTCCCAGATTCTAACTTCTGTGATCAATATCTTGTTTCATGGGGGCAGCGCAATAGAATAGCTGAGCCCAGCGTACAAGCACGCTCGATGCTAACAATCCGTGCATTATTGCCAGAGATTGCAGATGAGGTTCAGGCAAGTTTAGATAAGCTGCTTGCGCCCACACAAATGAAATTAGGCATTAACTGGTGTGAAAACATCAATTTGTCAGCGCCACTACAAAGAGGGCTTTTGAGTCAGCCATCCAATAGCATTCGAACAGTCGAGAGCTTGATACCTTATCAATAGATTCACATTGCGGCTTCGAGTCTAATATCAGAGGACGAGTAGTCCTCTCTAAATTCATCTTCTGTTATTTCATCACAGATTTTGAGCAATGGTTCTGGTAATTGAACTTTGGATAAAGTGAGATAGTTTTCACCGATTAACCTACCAAAGACCAAGAAACGATTATTGTTCTTTATGAAGTTAGCGATAGCATCATCTCGTTTTTTTGTGCTGTTTTCATAGTATATTACGTCTGCAATACGGCATATAGTATCGACACCGACAATGAACGTTGATCCAGGAAAAAGCGTTGATTTATCTATAAAGGTAGGCGCGTTTGTGAAAATCAGATTTGCCCCTTCAAGCGAGTCTTGTCTCTGCTTCATATCAATGAAGTCGATTTTTGCTTTGTCTACATTGGAAATGGAGATTTCATAAAAAACCTCGTGACCCAGTTTTTCCTCTGCAAGACGGACTATTTCTCTATGCCCCGAATGGGGAGGATTAAATGCGCCGGGGAAGATTGATCGTGGCCGAGTTTCTAATGAACGGGTTTCTAAGGAAAGCGTAGAGGAGGCATCGCCCTGCAATAAATCCTGCCAAATACGAGGTGCGACAAAATGGTTAAGCACTAAACCATCCCAATTGCGTTTATTTGTTAAACCAGTAGATAAGAGCATACCGTAAAGTATTAACGCGCAACATTGTCTTTCTTGATAATCCCGGGAATGTTTTTTGTCTAACATTAACTCAAGTAAAAGAGTTGATTGTTCAGACTGTATCGAAACAAAACATTGGTCTTGACCTTTTCTGTCTCGATGTGTGCTTATTGCAGCTGTACACCCTAAACCAAAAGATGGCTTGTCCGGATTTAGCAATTTTGCGCTTTCGAAGGCTGTCATTGCCATTAAACGAGCAGTATTTAAAGAGCAAGCAGACTGAGGAGTATTGCCCAGAAAATCCGCGAGAGCAGCTGCGCTATAAGGAACAAGGCATTGCAATATTGTATTTGACGCCCCGGGTATTGCAAGCAATTGGGCAATGGCACTGCTACCGCCACCGGTTACGGCTAGTACAAATGCATGGGGAGATTGGTGCAGTAACTGAATTGCCTGCTTATTATCGAGTACTGCTGCGTTCATCATTCTTGATCAAACACCTTAGCGAAAGCGTAAGCTTACCCTAAGTGTCAGCTTGGGTCGTCACGAACAAGCGGTTTGATCTTCTACGATCTCCAATTTGACGCATTTCTATCTCATTTTTGTGGAAGAATTTACCCTCTTGGCGTCGTTCACCACGCCGACGCCGGTCTCCATGAGGCAGTTCACGTTTGTGATTATCTAGCGCGTCAAGCCTTCTTGTGCGGGTTTTAGGGGAAATTACAGGCAGTCCATAGCCAGTAGGGGGAATGATATTCATACCTCGGTATCCTTTCTCTGCTTATTAACTATAGCGGCAGATTAGGAAAACGCTTTAGTTTCGATGAAAAAAATAAGATAAACTACAAACCAACCCGCGAGTTTGATGAGTTTTTATGTTTCGTTTTTTAATGGTTATCCCTTTTCTAGTCTTTTGCGCGACGATAATGGCCGCGGAAAAAATCAAGGAAGTACAAACCTTAGGTGAGGATGAGTTACAGAACTATGACTTTAAAGTAGAAGAGGACCGCTTCATCGTTGGCGATTTGTCGGCGGGACAGTTGCTTATCCTGAATAGGCTTCGAGATGAATCAAAGGCACTATTTGTGCGTCACTTAGGCATTCTATCGATTAAAGGGACGAAGGAGGATATTCCTTATCTACAACAAATCATTGATCGCAGAATTATTCGAAAAGACGAAACGAGAAAGTGGCAGGCACTGGGCGTGTTATTTGGGGATGTCCTTGCCAAAGAATTCAATATGACTTGGGCTCGATATGAAGACAAATACGGTTTAAGTAAAGCCTTGCGCTGGAGACGTACAGATAATTATATGTTTCCGGTTGTGATGTTTTCGAAGCGGGTTGGTTTTGACGAGATAATTGATGTCAAAGGCCTCTATAATAAAATCGCCAAGGATGTTGAATCATTTAAAGCTTGGGAATTAAAACCAAAGCTCCCAAATAGTCTCAAATCAAGCTAAAATACAAAACATAATAACCAATTGTTTAAATGGCAGGACAGCAGTATGAATTTCATTTTAAGTATCCTTAAATTCATGATCGTGGATTCAACCGTCAACATCTTGGGAGACTTGTTCGAGCAACCTTTGGTGATGTGGGCATTTATTGGTTGGGGTTGGATAGCTGTACTGGTCATGGTTTCAAGTTTAATTACATCAGTTTTGGCGATGTAAACGAAATCACTACATAGGGTGATGATGGATCAAGGTTGATTCCAGAATCACCCTATTTTTCAAGTAAGTTGTTTAATTCTTCCATGACCAAATCTCCAAACTCTACAGTCGAAACGATTTTTGTTTGATCGTTTGCTGTCGATAAATCAGATGTAGAATACCCAGATTCAAAAACACTCTGCATGGCTTGCCATACTGCCGTTGATTCCTCTTTTAAATCAAAACTCATATCTAACATCATGGCTACTGAACCTATCATCGAATAAGGGTTAGCTATATTTTTCCCAGCAATATCTGGAGCTGATCCATGGGATGGTTCGTAGTAGGCTTTTTCTGGCCCCATGCAGGCTGATGGCATTAAGCCAAGAGAGCCAAGAATTCCTCCTCCTTGGTCACTTAGAATATCCCCGAACATATTTTCCATGACCATTACGTCAAACTGAGACGGATTAAGACAAAGTGCCGTTGCAGCAGCATCGACCAGTATATTTTTTACCTCGACCTCGGGGTAATCTTTATGAACCTCGGCTAATATTTCATTCCAAAAAACACTGGAAATCAGTACATTACTTTTATGAATATTGTGGAGGATGCCCTTACGTTTTTTCGCTTGCTCAAAGCCGACCACTAAAATTTGTCTAATCTGGTCTTCATCATATTCCAAAATTTCTTTCACATATCTCTTGCCAGCTTCATTAACGCCGCGTTCTTTTTTGCCAAAGTACAATCCGCCGACTAGTTCTCGAATGAGTAGAATATCGATACCATCGGGAATAATTTCAGGTTTCAGTGGAGAAAAACCAATCATATCTTTACTGAGAAAAATGGGGCGAAAGTTAGCATAAGTATTATATCGCGCTCTTAAAGGCAGTATTGCACCTCGTTCGGCCTGCTCCTCGACAGGAATTTTTTGTGATTCTTCGTAATTCAGTCCCACAGGGCCTTTAAGAATAGCATCGGCTTGATCGCAAATTTGCTTTGTTTCTTCGGGGAATGCATGGCCGTGTGAAAAATAGGCACTGGCGCCGAAAGGCGCATGATTAAGTTCGAATTGGATGTCTCGATGTCTTTCGATAATGTCAAAAACTCTGACAGCCTGAGTCATAATTTCTGGTCCGATTGCGTCTCCTGATAAGATGGCAATACGTTTGATCTGAAACATAAGATTTTCCGAACATGTAAATTTCAATGCTAACATGCATTGAAAGATCCGACGCAGTTATGCCAAGGATGAAAAGGTTTTATTAATCTAGTTAGTTCCCGCCCATAAATAGGTGTTGTAGATGAAAGTTAAGAAACTATAAATAAGTTAGGTAGCATATTCAGGCACTTACAAGGGAAGTAGCCCCGACGTTTTCGATTTCTGGATGTACACTAGTTAGTTCCCGCCCATAAATAGGTGCATTTGGCTGAAAGCTGCAAAACAGAATGTATGTTAGGTAATACTTTCAATTACTTACAAGGGAAGTAGCCCCGACGTTTTCGATATCTGGATGCACACTAGTTAGCTTCCGTCCAGAAATAGCCAAATTTGACTGAATGTTACAAAACCATGAATATGTTAGGTTATAATTTCAATCAGTAAGTTTCGACAAGGAACTTACAAGGAAAGTAGCCCCGCTGAAGTTGGTTTATGGATACTCACTATTTATTCAACTATTGATAGTAGATAAAATTCTCACGTTTTTCTCGCCAGATTATTTCGTCCCTAGATAATATCGTTTCGAATTCATCAAATGTGGCATTAGGATTATCTATCCAGTTTCTGAGATCAGGGCCGCCATTGATAACATCGATTGCTAATCTCTCTGGTTCATATTCATAATAATGCCTTCGCCACAGATCCAAATCTGGTTGAATAATTTTCAAAGCTTTGAGCAACCCTGCAATTAGTTTGTAAGGTTTAAATTTACTATGTTGATAATTCTCAATGTCGGTATGTATTTGGAGTCCGGCACACATCTCATTCTTAAACTTGTGAAATGTGGGTTGAAAAAAGCAATTTCTTAAATGCACACCCTCTCTCCAATGGGGTGCTTCTTGCTCGAGTAAACTTAAGATTTTAGTAATGTCCAATCCTGGTGCACCAATGACTTCCAGTGGCGTCGTTGTACCTCTTCCTTCCGATAAGTTAACACCCTCCAATAAGACGGTGCCTGCGAAACAACGAGACATATTTATACTATTAGCGTTAGGGCTAGGGTTTACCCATGGTCGATTCTTTGGCCAACCATATTCTGGCAATTGATCTATTTGATAATCCTTCATGTGGATAACGGTAAGATTGATGTCTAAATTTTTGTAGTCAACAAGCCAGTTCGCCAATTCCCCAACTGTTAAACCGTATCGAGTAGGGAGGGGTGCACATCCGACGAAGCTCTCTTCTCCTTCGTGTAAAATTAAACCGTCGATCGGTCGTCCTGCGGGGTTTGGCCTGTCTAATACAATAAGTTCAAGGTTACTTTCCTCACAAGCTTCCAGAAAATACAGAAGGGTCGTAATATATGTGTAAATGCGACAACCAATATCCTGTAGATCAAATAATACAATATCGACATCTTCTAACATTTCTACCGTAGGTTTACGATGTTCGCCATAAAGAGAGATTACGGGGATATGGTGAGTACTATCAAGATAGTCCTGGGTTTCTACCATATTGTCTTGTTTATCACCTCGCATTCCATGTTGGGGTCCGAAGGCTTTTGTTATTCTACAGCCATGTTCAAGCAAGGCATCTAAACTGTGAACATAATTTGAGTTTATTGAGGCGGGGTGAGCAACAAGTGCACAGGCGCTTTTTTTAAGCCGGGAAAGAAGCTTCTCAGAAGCAAGCAGCCGGTCAATGCCATATTGAAAAGTCATATACTACCGTTTTATATTTTGTGGTATCAGGAGTATCTCATTGTCCTGAGTTTATGTTAAGTATATGGGTCTTCGGGTCATGAAAGTCTGCCTGAGTATCCGAATTGTGTTTGAGCGCAAAGTAATGAAATTGACCATGTAGATCTTTCAAAATGACAGAGATGCCGATATGTAAATGTTTTTTCAACAGCTGGTTTGTAACAAAATTGGGATCACCATACTCTAATTCTACACTTACACAGGTTTGATCAGCTTTATGCTCGATGACACTATTAGATAAGATTAAGTTTATAGCATCTTGTCTTTCATGCCGGTATCTGGAGAATTCATAAGTTTGCCAATCTCCTGAAGGAGAAAAGTTAAGTTCAAAGTAATTTGATTGTCCATGAAAGGAAAGAAAACACTCGAAACAGGTAGATAACCATAAATCATGCTTACGGCCCGGTTGATGATTGTATTGATTTGTCGGCCAGACAATATTCTTCATTGAACCTTGCAAAACGAAAGTTATGCTGATTTCGAGTAGTTTTTTTTGCGTGTTGAACACCGAAAAAATATCGCCTGAGAGGGAATTGGCAATTAAATTTGGCGCAAAGGGCACTAGATTAAATTTTGTCATCAAGTGTAAGCAATATATGGTTATGTTAGTTTACAAGAATATAGAAAGAGGTTTAGAAATGTCAGATTTAGAAACAAATACAGACTTTAACGATGATGATAAGAAGAGCGAGTACGATTTCGATTTGTTTGTCATGGGTGTTGGTTCTGGTGGTGTTCGTGCAGCTCGGATGAGCGCCAATTACGGCGCGCGTGTTGCTACCGCTGAAGATAAATATATGGGTGGCACGTGTGTCAACGTCGGTTGTGTACCAAAAAAATTGATGGTTTATGCATCTCATTTTTCGGAGGACTATGAAAATGCCCGTGGTTTCGGTTGGGATAAATCTAAGCCCGATTTTCATTGGCCAACATTAATCGAAAATAAGAATACAGAAATTAAGCGCTTAAATGGGATTTACCAAGGCATGTTAGATAATGCCGGCGTTACACATTTTGACGGTCGAGCGCGCATAGTTGATGCCCACCATATTTCAATCAACAATCAAACCATATCCACGGATAAGATTTTGGTAGCAACTGGTGGGTGGCCGACTGTTCCAGAATTCCCAGGTAGTGAGCATGTGATCACCTCAAATGAGGCGTTTTTTCTTAAAGATCTACCAAAGAGGAGCCTTGTTGTGGGAGGAGGGTATATAGCCGTCGAATTTGCAGGCATCTTTGCTGGGTTGGGCGCAGATAGCCATTTGTCTTATCGAGGTCCGCTATTTTTGAGAAATTTTGACCAGGATGTCAGAGAGATAGTGGCAGAAGAGCTGGCAAAGAAGAATGTTAGTTTGCATTTTGATTCTAACCTTGAACGAATTGAAAAGAACGATGATGGCAGCTTCCGCGTTGTTTTTAAGGAAGGCGGAGAGATGGAAACGGATCTTGTAATGTACGCCACCGGTCGTGCGCCTGCTGTAAAGGATATTGGCCTTGAAAATGTTAATGTCGAATTAAAGAAAAACGGTGCCATCATCGTTGATGAACAATTTAGAACTTCGGAGCCTAGCATTTTTGCTTTAGGTGATGTGACGGATAAAGTTCAGTTAACGCCTGTGGCCATTGGAGAGGCCATGGCTTTTGCCCAAACGCAATTTTTGGGGAAAACAACAACTATGGACTACGAAGGTATTGCCACCGCCGTCTTTTGCCAACCGAATATCGGTACAGTCGGATTAACAGAAGCCGAAGCTAAGGATAAATTTGGAGAAATTGATGTCTATCGCTCAACCTTTCGTGCGATGAAACATACACTTTCTGGTAGTGACGAAAAAAGCCTAATGAAACTGATCGTTGATAAAGCGTCAGATAAGGTAGTCGGTGTACATATGGTAGGTTCTGATGCGGGAGAAATTATTCAAGGAATTGCTATCGCAATGAAGGCTGGGGCAACTAAGGCTGTTTTTGATGCGACTGTTGGTATACATCCTACTTCTGCTGAAGAATTTGTGACCATGCGAGATCCTGTCACTGTGTAGAGTAAACACTGATTAAGTGGTTCCCTAACTTGATATTTGGTATGGTCAGCGCCTTCTCCTCGACGATGTAAGGCTGATAACACTTGGATATGCTGACCGATTTTTTAAACCTGCTGGATTCCTTCCTAGGCTCCGCCCAATATTTTCCATTTATACTCCTGGGAACGGGACTTTTCTTTACTATCTACCTCAAATTTCCGCAAATTCGGTTTTTTAATCATGCTTGGCGAATTGTTAGGGGTAAGTATGACAAGCCAACAGATGTTGGAGACGCTACGCATTTCCAGGCCCTGTCTACTGCCATATCCGGCACCGTAGGAACGGGAAACATTGGTGGAGTAGCCTTAGCGATTTATTTAGGTGGGCCGGCTGCACTATTTTGGATGTGGATGACTGCGTTTTTTGGCATGACGACTAAATTCGTAGAAGTCAGTCTCTCACATAAATATAGAGAGCAGGACGAGGAGGGCCACATATCTGGTGGACCCATGTATGTGATGGAGAAGAGACTCAATATGAAGTGGATGGCAGTTTTCTTTGCTGTCGCAACCGTTGTGAGCTCCTTTGGAACCGGTAGCATGCCGCAAAGTAACAATATTGCCAGTGGAGTCGAAGCATCCTTTGGTATTGCGCCTTGGTTAACAGGGTTAGTGTTGTCCATTGCCTTAGGTGCGGTAATTATTGGCGGTATTTCTCGCATTGTTAAAGTAGCAGAAAAGATAGTCCCTTTTATGGCAGTTATTTACTTGCTTGGCGCCTTGACAGTCATCATCTTTAACGTTGATCAGATAATTCCTTCATTTGTAGCCGTCTTTAGTACGGCCTTTACGGGCTCCGCTGCAACAGGCGGCTTCTTAGGCGCAAGTTTCGCTTATGCTTTCAATAGAGGCGTTAATAGAGGATTGTTCTCCAATGAAGCGGGACAAGGGTCTGCGCCAATAGCACACGCAGCGGCTAAAGCAGATGAGCCTATATCAGAGGGTATGGTTTCCATTTTGGAACCCTTTATTGACACCATCATAATTTGTACGGTAACCGGGCTCGTAATATTGTCCTCCGGCGTTTGGACGGAGAAGTTTGAGAATAAATTCCAGAATTTTGATACTGAAATTCTGACAGGTGTGTATAGCGAAGACGACCCTAAACACAGACAAGCTTTGTTTGAACACCTCAGCTTTGATTTAGCAGATGACCCTATTCAATCTTTTTCCGGGGAAATTGAGGTGCTGAATGGAAAAGCGATAACAGGTGGGTTTACGGTCATTCATAATCGATCTATCGCTGAAAATGTACAGTATATAGAAGATGAGAAGGGCTTTACAGGAACCCTGCTTGTGGAAGAAGGTACGGTGCAAAATGATGTAAGCCTATCTGGCCGCTCTCTTATTCATTCGGTAGATCTAACAATGGAGGCTTTCAGTCGAGGGTATCTCGGGGATTATGGGCGGTTTATCGTGTCAATAGGACTTGTGCTGTTTGCTTTTAGTACTGCTGTGGCCTGGTCTTATTATGGTGACAGAGCAATGACTTATCTCTTTGGTGTGAAGTCAGTTTTTCCTTATCGAATAGCTTATGTCATCGGATTTTTTATTGCTGCAATTGCTGATACCACGCTCATTTGGCTTTTTTCGGCAATCGCCATAGCTGTGATGACACTACCTAATCTTTTTACCATGTTGGTTTTACGCAAGGAAATGAAACAAGAGGTTGAGGATTATTGGGTTAAATTCGCAAATGAATACCCTGCAGAAGATGTTGCTAGGGAAAAGAATGGCGAAGAATAGTTTTAGTGATTGAAAACGAGTAGATTCAAAAAACAAGTTAAGAAAAGAATTTGCATTAAATGTGTTCGAATAAGAGAGTAAGTGAATGAGTAAGACAAACGAGCTGAGTAATAAAGTGGCCATTATTACTGGTTCTTCATCTGGTGTAGGCGCAGCTACTGCTAAGCAGTTGGCAGCTATGGGTTGTAAGGTAGTCATTAATTACGCAAGTAGCGAAGGTCCTGCACAATCAGTTGCAGAAGAGTGTAAAAACTTAGGCGTCGATACATTGGTTTGCAAAGCTGATGTCAGCGATGATCAGGCCTGTCAAAACATGGTGGATCAAACTTTATCTCGTTGGGGCCGGATAGATATTCTTATTAATAATGCAGGAACAACTAAATTTGTTCAGCACTCAGATTTAGCGGGACTTGATAAGGCAGATTTTCAAAATATTTACGGCGTTAATGTTATTGGTCCTTTTCAAATGATACGTGCGGCGGAGAAAGCACTTAGAGAAAGTGGTAGTGGCGCCATTGTAAATGTCGCATCAATAGCAGGTGTAAGAGGGGTAGGAAGCTCTATCGCCTATGCCGCGTCAAAGGGCGCACTTCTCACCATGACTCAATCGATGGCGCGAGTAATGGGACCTGAAGTCCGCGTTAATGCAGTGTGTCCAGGTTTTATTCAAGGTGAGTGGTTAGAAAAGGGGATAGGCACAGAAAATTATAATAAAGTAAGACAGTCTTATGAAGACGCTGCACCATTGAACCTAACTTGTACCGCAGAGTCAGTTGCAGATTCAATCGTCTCTTTTGCTACAGGTCATTCCGTTGTTACCGGCCAGTATCTCATTTTGGATGGCGGGCATTACTTAGTATGATCGAAGCTACACAGAAGTCTCACCCGGCATTTAAGCACCTCAGAAGCCAGAAAGTTGACACCTTAAATCTAAAAGTTCACGAGTTTGAGCACATTAAGACCGGTGCCATGCATTATCATCTAGAAAGCGAAAATGATGAAAATGTTTTTATGGTCGCGTTTCGGACGGTACCGATGGATTCGACAGGGGTTGCCCATGTTCTTGAGCACACTGCATTATGTGGTAGCGAAAAATATCCCGTACGAGATCCATTCTTTTTAATGATAAGGCGTTCACTGAATACATTTATGAACGCTTTTACGACAAGCGACTACACTGCATATCCTTTTGCCAGTCAAAATACTAAAGACTTTGGCAATTTGTTAGATATATATTTGGACGCAGTGTTTTTTTCTAGATTAGATAAGTTGGATTTTATGCAAGAAGGACACAGGGTGGAGTTTGAATCCATTGAGGACCCCGCAACAGATCTAGTTTATCGTGGTGTTGTTTTTAATGAAATGAAAGGGGATACAAGTTCTGTTGTGTCTGTTTTATATGATGCAGTCAAAAAGCATCTTTTTCCGACTACGACCTATCACTACAATAGTGGTGGCGACCCTGAACATATCCCGGATTTAAGTTACGATGCATTGCTTAGTTTTTATAAATCTCATTACCATCCTAGCAATGCCATATTCATGACTTTTGGGAATAATTCTGTCTTCGATCTTCAAAATGAATTTGAAGATAAAGCACTAAAGAAATTCGTCAGATCTAAGGAAAAAATTGAAGTATTGCCGGAACAACGTTTTTATCAGACCAAGCGTATTCAAGAGCCCTACGCCGTCGATGATAAAAAGGATCTATTAAATAAGACTCATATTGTAATGGCTTGGCTTTTAGGACCAAATACAGACCTATCTCTTTTACTAAAATGTAATTTACTTTCTGATGCCTTACTAGATACGGCAGCTTCTCCCTTGCGAGCAGCCTTAGAAAATACCGAGCTAGGGGGCGCGCCTTCTCCTCTATGCGGCTTAGAAGAGACTAATCGAGAAATGAGCTTTCTTTGTGGTATCGAAGCGAGCAATATCGATTCAGCAGATGAAATTGAAACTTTAATAATAACTACTTTAGAAGAAGTTGCATCTAAAGGCGTATCGAAGGAAAAGTTAGAAGCTTGCTTGCATCAGTTAGAATTGAATCAAAGAGAAATTGGCGGTGATGGGAATCCCTTCGGTCTACAGCTTATTTTTTCTTGTATGTCATCGGCAATTCACAGAGGCGATCCTATTGATTTGTTGGACCTAGATCCAGCTTTGGTGCAACTCCATGAAGATATAAAAGACCCTGATTTCATCAGTAAATTAGTAAAAGAATTACTCTTGGACAATCCCCATAGAGTGCGTTTGTGCTTGTATCCAGATGAGAACCTAAGCGAGCAAAAAATTCTCGAAGAGAAACAACGCTTACAACTAAAGAAAGATCATCTCACTGCATCCGAATCTGAAGAAATTGTACGTCAAAGTAAGGCTT
>JBLHIH010000110.1:0-13163 GCA_047616645.1 Flavobacterium sp.
TTGGTCGGTAGAGCATTTTTGTTTTTTGCCTACCCCGCACAAATGTCGGGTGAAGCAGTTTGGACAGCAGTGGATGGATATACTGGCGCCACGGCGTTAGGACTGGCGGCTGTCAGCGGTATGGAAGGGATTGCTGCAAGCGGTTTCGTTTGGGCTGATGCATTTGTGGGTGATATTCCAGGATCAGTCGGCGAAGTCTCTACTATAGCCATTCTAATCGGAGGGGGGCTTCTGCTTATCAGTAAAATTGCCTCCTGGCGAATTGTTGCTGGCGTGATGCTGGGAATGATTGGAATGTCACTGCTATTTAATAATATTGGATCTGAGACAAATCCGATGTTTGGCATGCCTTGGTACTGGCACCTTGTATTGGGTGGTTTCGCTTTTGGCATGATGTATATGGCCACTGATCCCGTGTCGGCATCCATGACGGATACGGGTAAATGGGTTTTTGGTGGATTGATAGGTGTAATGGTGGTCTTGATTCGCGTCGTGAATCCGGCTTTTCCAGAGGGAATGATGTTGGCAATTCTTTTTGCTAATCTTTTTGCCCCTTTGATCGATTGGTTTGTTGTTCAAGCCAATGTAAAGAGGAGGCTTGCACGTGGTTGATTCGGTAAATAACAGTTCTAGTAGTGACCGTTCTATTAGGGATAAGGACTCAATAAAAAACACCCTCATTGTTGCTCTATCACTCTGTTTGGTTAGTGCCATCATTGTTTCGAGCGCTGCGGTATTTTTGAAACCGTATAGGCAGGCAAACAAAGCACTTTTTAGAAATAAGAATATTTTGATTGCTGCTGGCCTTTATGAAAATGGTGTGACTGCAGATACTGAGGTTGCTAAACTCTTTGAAAATATTGAAATCAGAATGGTCGATTTAGAACAGAAGCGATTGTTGAGTAAAGCCGATATTGCTGCTCTCGGAATTAATATTGCTAAATTCGATCAGCGTAAAGCCTCGAAAGATCCGAGTTTGTCAAAGTCGCTTGAGTCTAGTGAAGACATCGCGTCTATCAGTCGTCGGGCACAATTCAGCGTTGTCTATTTACTCAAAAAAGGTACTGAAATTGAGAAGATAGTGCTGCCGATTCACGGATATGGGCTTTGGTCAACACTCTATGGCTTTCTCGCACTAGAAGCAGATCTGAATACCGTTTCAGGTATCACCTTCTACGAGCACGGCGAAACTGCCGGACTTGGCGGCGAAATAGAAAACCCCAAGTGGATAGCTAAGTGGCTAGGCAAACAAATATATTCGAGCGACGGTACTGTTGAACTGACAGTTGTGAAAGGTGCCGTCAATCCGAATTCACGTACAGCAAACCATGAAATAGATGGTTTGTCAGGAGCATCCTTGACTAGTAGAGGCGTCCAGAACTTAGTCGCTTATTGGTTAGGTAAGGATGGATTTGGTCCTGTGTTAGAAAAAATTAGAGGCTAGAAAATATGTCAGCAGCCAAAGAAGCACTGTTATCACCGATAGTTGATAACAACCCAATAGGCTTGCAAATATTGGGGATATGTTCAGCACTTGCTGTTACTACGCAGATGAATGTTGCATTAGTTATGTGCATCGCGCTGACGGTGGTGACGGCGTTTTCGAGCATGATAATTTCTGTCATCAGAAATCGGATTCCAAGTAGCATTCGCATTATTGTGCAGATGACGGTTATTGCTTCCCTAGTGATTGTAGTTGATCAAATCCTTGGCGCCATCGCTTATGAAATGAGCAGAAAGCTGACTGTTTTTATCGGCTTAATCATTACTAACTGTATAGTTATGGGGCGCGCAGAAGCATTTGCCATGCAAAACCCACCGGGTCTGAGTTTTATAGACGGTATTGGTAATGGTCTTGGGTACAGCGTGGTATTAATGTTGGTTGCAACCATTAGAGAACTTTTTGGTTCTGGGAGCATGTTTGGAATTGAGATTCTACCTTTGATTACGAACGGAGGTTGGTACAACCCCATGGGTATGCTATTGCTCCCTCCCAGTGCTTTTTTCCTAATTGGCTTGCTGATATGGGGACTAAGAGCTTGGAAACCAGACCAAGTGGAAGAGCCAGAATATGAAATTGGTGGGCATACAGCTCACAGTGCAGGGTAGGGGCCAATGTTAGAATATTATCTCAGTCTATTTGTAAAAGCCGTTTTTATTGAAAATATGGCGCTGGTTTTCTTTTTAGGCATGTGCACATTTATTGCGATTTCGAAAAAAATAGAAACGGCAATAGGCTTGGGCGTGGCGGTTGTGGTTGTGCTTGCCGTTACCGTACCTGTAAATAACGTCATCAATACTTATCTATTAGCAGATGGTGCGCTAGCTTGGGCTGGATTGCCTGAAGTTGACCTTAGCTTCCTAGGGTATTTGAGTTATATCGGCGTTATAGCGGCGATAGTGCAGATACTAGAAATGTTTTTAGATAAATATGTTCCCGCTTTGTATAACGCCCTTGGTGTGTTTTTACCGTTAATAACGGTGAATTGCGCGATCTTAGGGGCGTCACTCTTTATGGTAAATCGTGACTATAATTTTACAGAGAGCATGGTTTACGGGGTCGGTTCTGGCGTAGGTTGGGCTATTGCGATAGTCACACTGGCTGGAATTCGAGAAAAACTTAAATACAGCGATGTACCTGAAGGCCTCCGTGGTTTGGGTATTACCTTCATCACCGTTGGCTTAATGTCATTGGGCTTTATGTCATTCGGTGGCATTTCGTTATAAGTAGTAGGCGTTATGACTGAAGAAATTTTACTTGGTGTTTCAATGTTCACTGTCGTCATTATGATGTTAGTGATGATAATTTTGTTTGCAAGAAAACAACTGGTTAGTACGGGTGATGTCAGTATCTCTATTAATGGTGACGCAGACAAATCTCTACAAACCCATGCCGGTGGAAAGTTGTTGACTACATTGGCAGATTCGGGAATTTTTCTATCTTCTGCTTGTGGTGGTGGCGGTACCTGTGGTCAATGTCGATGTCGAATTCTTGATGGTGGCGGTTCAATGCTATCAACAGAAGAAGGTCATTTTACCCGTGGCGAGGCGAGAGATGGTTGGAGATTAAGTTGTCAAGCTGCAGTCAAGCAAGACATGAAGATTGAAATACCTACAGAAATATTTGGTGTAAAGCGCTGGGAATGTGAGGTTACGTCTAACGACAATGTCGCCACCTTTATCAAAGAGTTAGTACTAAAACTGCCAGAGGGCGAAGAAGTAGATTTTAGGGCAGGTGGTTTTGTCCAATTTGAAATTGATCCCTACAACATTGATTATAAAGTGATAGATGTTGCTGAAGAGTATCGCGGGGATTGGGAAAAGTTTGGTGTGTTTGACAATGTGTCAAAAGTTGATGATGTGACTATACGTGCTTATTCCATGGCGAACTATCCAGAGGAAAAAGGCATCATGAAATTTAATATTCGAATTGCCTCGCCCCCTCCAGGAACAGACTTTGAGCCGGGTAAAATGTCATCCTATTTGTTCACTTTAAAGCCAGGAGATAAGGTAACCATATTTGGGCCTTTTGGTGAGTTCTTTGCAAAAGAAACCAAAAATGAAATGGTCTTTATAGGAGGCGGTGCCGGTATGGCGCCAATGCGCGCACACATATTTGATCAATTATTACGCTTAGATACAGATAGAAAAATCACATTTTGGTATGGCGGTCGAAACGAAACAGAACTTTTCTATGTTGATGAATATGACAAATTAGCACATGACCATGAGAATTTTGAGTGGCACGTTGCTTTGTCAGATCAAAATATCGAAGGTTGGACGGGGTATACTGGATTTATTCACAATGTGTTGGCTGAGAATTATCTTAAAGATCATGCCGCGCCTGAAGATTGCGAATATTATATGTGTGGTCCGCCAATGATGAATGCAGCAGTGATTCAGATGTTAGAAGATTTAGGTGTTGAGAGAGACAATATTTTCTTAGATGACTTTGGTGGATAAGAATAGCTGGATAAGAATAGCCAGCTAAGACAGCGACTACATTTTTTCTTCAGTAATAGCGTATCCTGCATCTTTAGGTAAACAAAGATAGTTTTCACCCGCTCTTTTTTCAATTCGTGGTTCAACAGTGACTACCTTTCTGGCTTGGGCTTGTTCAAAAGCTTCAGCTGTGGTTTTTGCACTACACAACATTTCAACATTCAATCGTGTAGGAAATATTATCGTATATTGACCTGATTTGTTTTCCTCTAGTGCTTCAGATGGTCTAATCCAAATTGAATCGACAGACTCATAACCATCGTGGATAGCTAAATGATCCGCCGGTGCCCTTGCAAGATAGAATTGAGTATCAAAGCGCTTTGGCATCATGCTTGGTGTGACCCAATGAGCGTAGTGCTGAAGTTTGTCACAGGCGAGTTCTAGGGACTCAGCTTCCAAAAACGCTTTGATAGTGAGCTCACCTTTGGCTAGGGGTTTTCTATAGTGCTCTAGCGTGGCAAGTCGAGTTGCACCAATGAGTTCAGTCTTCCCTTTCTCCCTCGCCAACAGTATCCCACATTCTTCAAAAGCCTCTCTTATTGCGCCTACTTGATAATGTAGCTCTGTATCAATAGTACTAGCCCCAATACAGAAATCGGATACTTTGTCATCTCCATCAGCCAATTTTCCACCGGGAAAAACGAGTGCGCCAGAGGCGAAGTCTATTTGATGATGACGAACGACCATAAAGACTTCTAATCCATCAGGTCCATCCCTCAACATAAGAATGGTGGCGGAAGGTATTGGGAGAGATGTAGTCATAATTATCTAAATTGATTGCTCTGAAAGAGTTTTCCAAGATTCACCTTCTTTCTTTAAGATGAACTGCTTACGAGTGCGGTCACTGAATATATTGGATTCATAATACTGCATGAATTCTACGCTAGCAATGTTGAGGCTGGTTATTTCGACCTTCTCAAACACGAGGCTAACGTTTATTGATTTGGGACGCTTCAAGCGAGTTTGTCTCAAGGCTTCCCACTGCCGTCTATTTTGCTTTCCAGGGACTTTAAATTCATCTGAATAATAAGCCAGGTATTGAACAACATTTTTGTCAGACCATGCTGCGGCCCGGAGATCTATCATTGACTTTAAATCTACTTTTACACGATCAGTTAGTTCGCTAACATCTAGATTTAGAGGAACAGACAAAGGTTTTTCATTTTTGAAAGCGAGTTCAGATTCCGAATTTGTTTGTGCTTCAAGCTTCGGGATACTCGTCATTTCAATAATTCCTTTTATGACAGAGACATCTTCAGCAACTAGGGTTTCCTTAATAGCTGAGTTTTCTGCTACTGCAACTATCTCGTTGGATGTTGACGCTGTGCTATTTGAAGGTGCATCTACTAAGTCATTATCTGCAAAATAACCGTTATAAATGGTGCTATCGGGTAGAATCATTGTGCCTGGTCCATTACGAAGGTCATTAGCAAATGTACCAACGAAGCGGGTTCCATCGCTCCAAAAAATAGTTCCCTTAGCCCAACGTTTGCCCTCGCGAGCTTCTCCGACATATTGAGTTCCATCCGGCCAAACTAGCGTTTTATTAACCGTGCCATCTGGACTTGCCACAAGGTTACTTGAAGTGCTTAAAATGAAGACTGCTGCGAGAAAACATGGCCGCCGCATGCGAGCTTTAATCATCCCTTTATCTCTGGTGGATATAAATATGGCAGAAATGTGTAGCACATACTCCTATGGGCCTGACTAGCGGGCCAGAAGGCCGTGTTGAGCAGCTGTTTCAAGTATTTTCTGGGGGTTAATAACCCAAGGTCCATCTCGTTGGATATTGATGTCAATGTCATCACCTTCGTTTAGCCTTATGCTACGATCACCATCAAATGCAAGAATGCCAGGTGCTCGGCAACTATAGGATTGTGCCATTGACATTTTTTCTATCTTTGAGACGGAGATATCGCCATAAAGACCGGGTGAGAGTGGCACCCTAAGATTGTGAAGCGTTTTGCCTCTGCAATCGAGCATAAGCCCAAAATTGTCTTCAGCATTACAGGGCATAATATATCCGCCAATAGGAGATATGCCTACTGAGGCGGGTTCGGCTCTAGTGAGAAATATTTGACTTAACTTGTCAGGGGCGAAAGGCAGAAGACTGCCTATATGATCATTTTCAAGCAATACGGCATCGATTAGTGCTGAATCTCGATATTGTTTATTCACACCCACTTTAATTTGTTTGCAGCGATTGCAGTGATTCTGGAAGTTCAAGGTTTGACTGGCTATTAACCCCGCTGCGGCACCGGCGACAGATGCCTCCACAAAAAAGGGGAATACATTATTAGTACCTGTTGAGAGCGGTAAAATTATGGCGTCTGGCTTTGATTTGGCGACTATTCTGTTAGTGCCATCTCCGCCAAGTACGATAAAAACCCGGCATCCTTTAGACCACATTAGCTCCGTTAGAGTTTCTGTGTCCTTTGCAGAGTGATGTAAAGGGTAGTTGAGAACCTCTACCTTGTTCTTATCCGGTATTCCCTCAATCGACCGCTCATTAATTCGAAAGGGCTCATTCCCCAGGTATATCTTATCCACACCGTTCTCCAGTGCGCCCAATACGAGTCGAGTTACAAGTTGTTGTTTGTCGTGATGGGCACTGGTACTCGCTTTTGCAGTGACTCTCCTGACATCCCTGCCGGACATTGGGTTAACAATGATGCCCAGTAGATTCACAGCTTGACTCAATGCGTGGCTCGACGCGTAAAAACCCAATCTGAATCACTTGAAAGCGCATCGTTAAATTGATAGCCATCAATATCAAAATCCTTTAATGCTCGAGGGCTGACGATACGATTCTTGACAATATATGTCGCCATATGACCCCTCGCTTTTTTGGCGTAGAAGCTTAAAATTTTATAGGTCCCATTACTGTAGTCTTTAAATATGGGTGTAATCACTTTGTTGGGTAGATCTTGGTGTTTGATAGATTTGAAATATTCTTTTGACGCAAGATTTATCAAGCTTTTATTTCGATGGAGGTCTAACTCATCGCGTAAGTGATCGGTAAGCGCCTGTGTCCAAAAATCATATAGGTTGTCCCCGAGTGCATTTTTCACTTGGGAACCCATTTCTAGTCGATAGGCTTGGATCAGATCCAAGGGTTTTAACAAACCGTATAATCCGGACAAAATACGGAGATTTTTTTGAGCGAAGTTAAAATCTGTTTCAGAGTAATTATCAGCATCGAGTCCGATATAAACGTCGCCTTTGAATGCGAGAACGGCCTGTTTGGCGTTTTCTGGCGTAAATGGTGGTTGCCAGTCATTAAAACGCTGTGTATTTAACTCTGCGAGTTTTGGGCTGATTCGCATCAATTTGGAAAGGTCTTTTGCCGATTTTTGTCTCATGATACCGATGAGTTGGTTTGATTTCGTCAAATATTGTGGGTCAGAATGTTTTCTTGTAACAGGAGTGGAAACGAAATCCAGCGTTTTAGCTGGCGATATCACAGTGAGCATAATTGACCTGATAGAAGATTGAAGAATGGTATTAGAATACTAAATTTCACTTTCTGATGCGAGTTTTCGTAGTTCAAAGTAGTCCAAAATAGTTCAAAATAGTTCAATATAGTCCAATCACAAAATTGGAGAGCATTGAATGCCCTTATATGAGACGAGACAGTTCAAATTTTTGAGAGACAGATACCGAGTAAGCGCTCTATCTACCCACTTTAAATTTACCTAGCAGTCTGTCGGACTTAACCTGACCACGAGTTGTATAAACTCTTGCCGCACAATCTAGCACCGATCACATTTGAGAAAGAATAGGTAGGTGGGAGATAGAGCGGTTACCATCAATAAAAAATTGTTCATCGAGATATCAAACCATCAAATATTATGTACGATCCCGAAAGCGGTGCTGTAAAGATTGCAGGCTTTGGCATAGCTCGGCTTCTGGATTCAAGCAAGACAAGAACAGGTACAGTATTGGGTACACCAAATTACATGTCACCAGAACAATGCATGGGTAAGGCCCTAGACGGCAGGGCTGACCTGTTTTCCTTGGGTATTGTGCTATACCAGCTTTGTTCGGCTGACTTATCTTTTAAAGCAGAGTCTATGGCAACTTTGATGCATTCTATAGTTAATGACCCACCTATCGATATTAAAAAGGCGAATCCTGAAATTCCAGCAACATTGCGGAAAGTGATTCATAATGCTATTGGTATGAAGCCGGAAAAGCGTTATCAAAGTGGCGAGAAACTCGCTCAACACTTAAGAGTCTGTCTAGAACGCATGCAACCTGTAACGCAGAAGGGGGATAAAGATGAACCTTAAAAATAACATCGAGATATCGAATCAAACTGATGTTGGTCGTGTGCGAGACCATAATGAAGATTACATCAGCAGCGATGAATCAATTGGTTTGGCAGTTCTAGCTGATGGCATGGGCGGCCTAAATGCGGGAGAAGTGGCAAGTTCGATGTCAGTTCATTTGTTGATGGATGAACTTAGCGCTTATCGTGATGCTTCTTCAGCACTTGTTAACGGGCTTGATAAAGAGTCTAGTGATCCATTGGAAGTACAAGTCGTCAAACATGCTATTGAAAAACGAATAACGCTGTTTTTCATGTGTCTCAAACCCAAGCACAATGTCGGGGCATGGGCACTACCATTGTTGTCAGTCTATTTTACGATGACAAAGTCGCAGTTGGACATATCGGCGATTCTAGAATGTATCGTTTTAGAGGCCGTCGACTTGAGCAATTAACCAAGGATCACAGTTTTGTACAAGAACTAGTTGACAAGGGACTATGCACGGTTGAAGAGGCAAGAAATTCGCAAAAGAAAATGTAGTGACAAGAGCGGTTGGAATAACGCCTAATGTTGAAGCGGAAGTTCACGAACACGAAGTAAAAGTGGGTGATATTTACCTCATGTGTTCAGATGGGCTGACCGACCTTGTCGATGATCACGATATTGAGGTTTCATTTCGCGAATTGAAGTCTGATCTAAATGAGCTCGCAGCGCACTTAGTTAATGTAGCCAATGCTTCAGGAGGAAAAGACAATATTTCCGCCATTTTAACGCGTGTGACAAAGTCATTTTCAGACAAGCAAAGTTTTCTTCAGAAGGTAGTAAATTGGTTCGAATAATAAAGGGTCCATTAAGTGACAGGTATCGGTTAAAATGATGAGAAAGACATAATGCTAGTCAGCGGACTGACAGCGATTGGGGAGTCTGGAATTCAGATTGCGGCCATGTCCAAACGTCCCCAAGGACATTTTATCATTCATGTAGATGGCGGAAAGGACAAGAATAAAGTACCTTCAGTCAATGGTGAATCAATTGGATTTAAATCACACAAGCTTAAGCTAGGTGATATAATTGAGGTCGCAGGTAACCAAATGGAATACTATATTGGGTGATTGCTAATAAATAAATTAGCTAGAGCCCTTGAATTCATTGACTCCAGGGATTAGTGGACCAAATCAACTGACAAATGGCCTCACATTATTAATCTTTTAGGACTAATATGACGTATGCATTCTCAGAAGATTTTAGAAACGCTGTTTTTGAAAGAATCGTTTTGAAGTATGTAAACTAAAAAGAAATCTGCCACATTTTAAGTAGACTAATATCAAGTAAATTGTTCTGAGGAGAACGTAGATGAAATTGAATATTATAGGCATGGTCGTGCTGTTAGCATCTCTCGTTAGTGGATTTAGCCAATCTGCAGAGGGAAAGCCACCCGTTGCAAAACTGGTGCAAGTTGAAGGCGTTGTTGAATATAGTCGAAATGGAGAGACCTGGAGACCTGTTCGTAGAACGAAGTATCTATTCTCAGGCTACCAAATAAAAACTGGCGCTGATGGTGGCGGTAAGCTCATTAATCAGCATACTGGTATGGCCCAGAGTCTAGGTGCTAACAGTGAAATACAAGTTCTGGAAGCTGATATCTCTCTTGTGAGTGGTACATTGTCAAAGCCTGTTGCAGAAACTTCAAGTATATTCGAAGGGCTCTCTAATAAATTCGCAACAGCCCAGCGATATACGACTGTGCGTCGTAGCGTTCATAAGCCTGGAGAAGCTGAGTGCGACAATAAAGTCAGAACGATACGAAAAGTTAGCGTATCTTCAAATTACCCCGATTTGGTCTGGAGAAATGCCTGCCCCGAATATTCATATAACCTCATTATTGATGGGAATACTCATTCAATCGCAGCTAACGCAAACGATGAAATGATTCGATTCACAGTAGCTGGAGTAGAAGCTGGTGAGCATAGCTACCGAGTAGAAGTTATGGATAAAGATGGTACAGTCTATATTCCTAAGAAAGACTCTACGTTTACATGGATGGATGATAAAGCCGAAAAGAAAATTATGGCCAGCTTGTCGAAAACAGAAGACGATGCTTTCTTAGCTAGCGACATCTTAGAGTCCAAAAATATGTATGTTGCAGCGATGGACACATATCGATCATATTTTAGTGAAAATCCTGATGATAATGATATGCGACCTCTGTTAATTAAGGCATACCAAGAGTTAAAACTCAGTAACCTACGAGCAAATGAGGCTCGGTTGTATACTGCTTCTTTAGAGGAAGACTTTTAAAGAGTGATTCGCTAGAAAGATTGGATCATTCCATACAAGACTAAATGGGCCCACTGTGATTTAATGTAAATTGCAGTGGGCTTTTTTGTGGCGCTAGTTATCTGCTCATAAAAACCTAATCGAACAATACTTATAATAAGAATGAGAGCGTAAAATGGGTATTCTAAAAAACCGTGTTGATATCATCGCAATCGTCTTTTTTTTTCTATTCGCTATTTTTTTAGAAAAAAATGAAGCTTTTTCCTTCGCGGAGGATGAAACCCTCAGTTATAGACAATTGTTAAGAACTTATAATGGGGATGAAAAGGTAACCAGCCCTTCTGAAGATGTAGTCATCGTATACACAGATGAAGCATTCTACGAAGAATATGACATGTTTCCCCTTCGACGCGTGGACCTTTCAACCCTTATTGTTCGATTAAAAGAGATGGGGGCAGCAGTGATTGCAGTCGACATGCTGTTGGATTTTAATAGTGCCTATGGTGAAGATCCTTCGCTTACAGACGCTTTTCTTGAGGCGGGCAACGTTCAACTAGTTTCTCAAGCTGAGTTTGGGGATGACAATAAGTTCGTTAAAATCAACAAGGCCATACCCGCCTTTGCTAATTCGACTTTTTCTGGATACTCAAATATTTCCTCCAATAGTGCGGTATCAGAAAAAATTGTTCGACTTCGGATGTACCCAGAAATAAATGAATCCGTAGGTGAGTGGCCTTATTCAGTCCAGGCCGTTGCGAGCTATTTAGGTACAGAGGACATTAGTATCATTGACAATGTGCTCCGATTTGGAGATGAATTAGAAGTACAATTGGATCAATTTAATGATCTCTATATTGATTACCCCTTATTACCTGCAGATGGCAGTGGGGGAACCGCTAAGCTCCATGAAGTCGTTGGGATAACAGCGTCGGAGATATTATTTGTTGATGAAGAGGAACTTGAGGACTTATCCTTTTTGGTGGAAGGGAAAATCGTACTTATTGGTGAGGTAGCAGAAGTCTCCCACGATGAATTTGAAACACCATTAGGTAATATTTTTGGAGTGGAAATCATAGCGGATACTATTACCAGCATACTTAGGGGCGCTCCACTAAAGTCTGCGCCACTCATGCTTGAAGTATTACTCGCCATGGTGATGATGGTTTGCTTTTTAGCTACACGATTATTATCTCAACCATTACCAAGGAACCTTGTCAGTTTTGGCCTCGTAATAGCGTATTGCACTGGGGTTATTATGGCCTATATTTCAATGGGTCTCGTGATTTCTATGATTTATGTGCTACTCGCGTCTTTCATCGCTATTGCTGTTATCAATGTTAAATTTTATCTCGCTGAAATGGGACAAAAGGCCGTGATAAAAGATGCATTTGGTCAATACCTTTCCCCTGCAGTGGTAGCGGATCTTGTAAAAGATCCTACTAAGTTATCTTTAGGTGGCGAGGAGCGAGTGATGACCGCTTACTTTTCGGACATAGCCTCGTTTTCATCTTTTTCCGAGAATATGACCGCTTCAGAGCTGGTTCTGGTATTAAACGAATACTTGACCGCAATGTGTAATATCATTATCGGTCTTGAGGGGACTGTAGATAAATTTGAAGGTGATGCCATCATTGCATTTTGGGGCGCACCAGCGATTCAGGAAGATCATGCGAAGCTTGCGTGCTTTGCAGCTATTGATATGAATAATGCCCTAATACCTCTGCGGGAAAAATGGGCAAATGAAGGTCGACCTGTGGTTAATGTTCGGATGGGGTTGAACACGGGTAAAATGGTTGTGGGAAACATGGGTTCAGCTCAAAGGATGGACTACACAATGATGGGTGATGCGGTTAATTTAGCAGCTCGTCTTGAAGGCGCTAATAAGGCTTTTGGCTCTTATCTCATGATATCTGAATCGACTTACTTAGAAGCGAAAGATCATATTGATGTGCGCGAATTGGATACCATAAGAGTAATAGGTAAAAATGACGCGGTTAAGGTCTACAATTTAATAGAACGTAAAGGTCAAACCAAGGGGTTGATGGCAGACTTGGTGGCGCAATATGATAAAGCACATGCTTTGTACAAGGCTAGAGATTTTGCTGCTGCGAAGGAAGCCTTTAAATTGGCCTTAGCAATTGATCCAACGGATGGTCCTAGTGCCACTTACGTAGGTCGGTGTGAGTTGTATATATCGTCTCCTCCTGCAGACGATTGGGATGGCGTTTATCAAATGACCGAAAAGGGTTAAGCGTGCAAATCCAGAAAATAATCGAAGATAGTTTGCAAAATCATCTCTGTGTTGCAGAACTTGAGGTAATTAATGAAAGTGGTTCTCACAATGTAGCCCCTGGTTCTGAGAGCCATTTCAAAATCGTGGTGGTCAGTGATGATTTTGTGGATATGAAACTTATTGCTCGTCACAGAAGCATAAATACGATCCTTAAGGATGAATTGCAAATTATCCATGCTTTGACCATGCATACCTACACAATCGCAGAGTGGCTAGAAAAAAAGGGCAGCTCACCTCAATCGCCGCCCTGTCTGGGTGGTAATGGATAACAAAACTTACTAACTACCCCCCCCCTCCCTCTTCTCAAAAATAGTCGCCCT
>JBLHIH010000111.1:0-13104 GCA_047616645.1 Flavobacterium sp.
CCGTTCAATATTATGACGGTGGTATCCCTGGACTTGATCATACGCTTCCAATACGCGCAGGGCGCGGAGATGATCCTTATATTTTTCACTTCCCAGATGGCAATGCGTCGATAGCGCGCCTACTCGTTAGAAATCTCATTCCTAAGGCGATGCCTGGTTCGACAATGGAAGATGTTGTCACTGCCCGAGCTGACTATTCACAATTGGATAAAACAAAAAACAATATCAAACTCAGGTTAAATAGTACGGTTGTTCATGTGCTCAATACGCAGGATGGTAAAAATGTGGATGTTACTTACGTGAATGGTGGGAAAGCACATAAGGTCAGGGCGAAAAAATGTATTATGGCCTGTTATAACAGTGCCATACCTTATATCTGTCCAGAAATGCCTGAAAAACAAAAAAAGGGTTTAGCATTTAATGTCAAAATTCCCTTGGTTTATACCAAGGTGCTTATCTCAAATTGGCAGGCCTTTGATAAGCTAAAAACGAGTTTTATTTATTTTACTGGCGGCTTTTATAAGCAGGCAGAACTCGCTTATCCGGTCTCATTGGGTGAGTACAAACGTTCACAAACCCCTGATGAACCTATGATCGTTCATATGTGTCATGTACCTTTGTTTAAAGAGATAAAAGGGTCAGAACAATGGCGAGCAGGGCGCCGACAAATTCTAGGGACAAGCTTTGAGGAATTTGAAAAACATGCCAAAGATCAATTGAATCAGGCGCTTGCCGAGGCTGGATTTGATGCAGATCGTGATATAGAAGCCATTACAGTTAATCGTTGGCCACATGGATATTCTTATAGTAATAGTCTTCTTTGGGGTGAGAAATTTGCAGAAGAAGAAAAACCTTGGGTCATTGGACGTCAACCCTTTGGAAATATTCACGTAGCTAATTCCGATGCGAATGCAAAGGCAGACACCCAGACCGCTATTGCGCAAGCGCATCGCGCTGTTAATGAGCTTGTAGGCGAATCATGAAACCGTGTAACCAATGCGGAAAATGCTGCTTGTTATATAGCGATGGCGGTTTATCCGTCACGGCCACTGAAATTGATTGGTGGGAGATTCATAGACCAGAAATCTTTGGTTATGTTGATAAAGGCGAAATTTGGATAGATCCAGAAACCGGAGCCCGCCTAAGTACCTGTCCATGGCTGCGGATAGAAACTAAACCGCTGTCTACTAAACCTCTGGCTAAAGGTGCTACATCGGCACTTATTAGTCAAACTCAGTACGCTTGCGCCATTTACCATGACCGACCTGATGACTGTCGTCATTATCCCGTGTCAATTGACGAGATGGTGAGAGATGAGTGTGAAATGATTGAGGTAAAGGATCTCAGCAATCCAAAGCTCGCACAGATTAAACTGGATAAAATGATGTCTGATAGCCGCCCACCTTTCGAAGGTTAATAAAATTTTAGTACAGTTGGACTCTTTCTTAGATCATTACAGCGCTGAATGATCGTTTCATACTTGGCTGTCTTATGGAATATTAAGCTTTCATTCTTCTCTTCAAAAAAGACTTACCTATGGATTATGTTGATATCAAAACTGCTAGAACACTGCCTGGCTTGCGCCTTGTGCTAACAGCAGGGGTGCCTGCGCCCTGGAGCGAGGCGACCAAAGCAATTTTGAAACTCAAGCAAGTTGATTATATGGCTGTCGCTCAACAAGGCGGCGCAGTGAATGACGAGCTTGTATCATGGACTCGTCATCGCAATGCACCGGTTGCGCTCTACGAAAATGAAGCGCCTCGCGTTCGGTGGTTAGAAATTTTACATTTAGCCGAACGCCTTGGTAATGGTCCGGCTTTGCTGCCAACAGAACAATCACAGCGTATGTCTATGGTTGCGCTTGTAAATGAGATTTGCGGTGAAAGCGGCTTTGCCTGGAATGCCCGATTGTTGATGCTTGAAGCGATTCATCAGGCAGTTGGGGATAAGGTTTTAGGGTCCCCCATGTTCCTTGATTATCGCTTCATACCTGGTTGTGCTGAGCATGCGAAATTAGAGGTGCAAGAGGCACTCAACTTAATTAGCGATACAATCATAAGCCAAAGGCATAAGGGCAGTGATTATCTAATTGGTGATAGCCTAACGGCGGCGGATATTTATTGGGTGTTTTTCTCCCAGCTTCTTGATCCTTTGCCAGCAGAAATATCAGCAACCCCCGAACCCTTACTGCGTAGTTGGCGAGCCACTGCAGCGGCCTTGGAAGTGTTTAATCCTGTGTTAACCGAACAGCGTGACTTAACGATACAGAAACATATAGACGTGCCACTTGATTTTTAAAAGGTTTATTTCGCCATCTACATCACTATTTTCTGGGTGACCCTATTACAGTGTTGGTTTTTGCTACCTAGGGCGTATCAGAACACGCGTCAATCTCGTGGATTTGTTGGACTTTCCCCATGATATAGCACAAATATTGTGCACTCTAGCACCCATTCGATATACCATGTCCCACCAATTATGGGATTTAGTGATGAGGTTAGGGTGACAACTAAAATTGTACTCAGTGGTGCAGGACTGTGGAAACCGTCAAATGTTATCACAAATGAAGAATTGGTTGAATCGTATAACGGCTATGCAGAGAAGCATAATACTGAAAATCAGCAAGAAATCAGTGATGGTAAGCTCAAAGCCTTACCTTTGTCTTCAGCTGAGTTTATTGAAAAAGCTTCAGGCATAAAAGCCAGATATGCCTATGTAAAGGACGGTATTCTTGATATTGACCGAATGCGGCCCAAAATCCCTGAACGAGGCGAAGAATCTTTATCCCACCAAGCCGAAATGGGTTGCCATGCGGCAAGAAGGGCAATTGAGGAAGCAGGTAAGAGCGCGTCAGATATTGATGCCGTCGTTGTAGGCTGTGCGTATACAGAGCGATCCTATCCAGCAATAGCCATTGAAATCCAGAATGAACTTGGAATTGAAGGTTTTGGCTTCGACATGTTGGTTGCGTGCTCAGCTGCCACCTTTGCTTTGCAAAGGGCCTATGAAATGATTAAAGCAGGAACAGCTAAGTGTGTATTGGTTGTCAATCCTGAATTGACCTCTCCACAGGTAAATTATCGTGATCGGGATAGTCATTTTATATTTGGTGATGTGTCAACTGCGACTATCGTTGAAAGCGAGGAGACTTGTTGCTCAGAACATAGTTATGAGATCTTGGGTACCAAGGCGATAACGGTTTTTTCCAATAATATCCGCTCCAATTTTGGCTACATTACTTACGCAACTGATGCGGATCCCTATGGCTTGGACAAATTATTCCACCAAAAAGGTCGCAGCGTTTTTAAGGAAGTTTGCCCCATGGCAGCCAAACATATAATCGATCATCTAGCGGAGTGTGGACTGGTGCCTGATGATTTAACGAGGTGGTGGTTGCACCAGGCAAATCTCAATATGAATCTCTTGATCAGTAAGCGATTGTTAGGTCGCTCAGCCACTAGAGAGGAGGCGCCCATCGTACTTGATGAATTTGCGAATACGGCTTCGGCGGGTTCTCTTATTGCCTTTAATCTTCACCATAAAGATCTGAAGTCAGGAGATATCGGTGTGATCTGCTCCTTTGGTGCTGGCTATTCGATTGGCAGCTTAGTCATCAGAAAAAGGCACTAGTTAAACACCCTTTTTTCACATTCACGCTAGACCTTGAGTCGTGTTGGTTTGCTCTCTTAGGCGATTTTACTGTCAGTTAAGTGGAATGCATTTGAGATAATGTTACTCTTAATAAAAAATACTAAATAAGAGAAACTTGTTTTGACAAGTAATATTGGGCGAGTAGCTGATCAGATGGACCACACGGATGTGAGTGACCTATCCGATTATCCCTTGGTTGCTTGTCATGAATGTGACGCTCTCTACAAACGACTTGAAATAGCCCTTCATGCAAGGGCAGATTGCTCTCGTTGTGGCAGTGAGTTATATCGTAATATCCCCAATTCTCTCAACGTTTCCTTAGCACTATATATGTCGGCTTTTGTCTTAATGATTATTGCTAATGTTTACCCATTCTTGACGATGAAGACAGCAGGGATATTTGCCGAAAATCATGTGATATCTGGAGGGATCGCGCTCTACGAATTTGGTATGGGGGAACTCGGGATTGTTGTTTTTTTGACCAGTATACTCTTTCCGTTTTTGTCTATCACCGGCATGTTGTTTTTACTTCTCCCCTTAAAATTTAGTATTCTTCCAAGTGCTCACGGTTTTGTATATCGAATTGTCCGTGCATCAGAGCCATGGAGTTTGCTTAGTGTATTTATGCTTGGAACCCTGATCTCAGTTGTAAAGTTAAAAGGTTTAGCGACCGTTTCTCCTGGGCTTGGGATGTTTGGATTTATTGGTATGCTCTTTATCTATTCGGCTGCGAGGCTCAGGTTTGATCCCGAAGTCATGTGGTCACACTCACGAATCAAACAACTTAGAAGTAAAGATATAATCCCTGGTACCAAGATCACTGTTTGTCATACTTGTAGACTGATTAGGCGCCATAGTGAACATTTGCACCATTGTGAGCGATGTGGAGATAAGGTTCATCACCGCATAAAGAATAGTCTGGAGCGATGTGCAGCGCTGTTGATTTCTGCTGCATTCATGTTGATTCCCGCCAATTTGTTGCCTGTTATGACAATTAAGATGTTGGGGAAGGGACAACCAGACACGATAATTAGTGGTGTGCTCCACCTGTTCGAGGGAGGCTTATGGGGTTTGGCGATGATAGTATTGGTGGCGAGTATTATCGTTCCTGGGCTAAAACTAACGGCAATGGGTTTGTTAATGTATACCGTAAGTAATGATTCGAACTGGAGACCAAAAGACCGGACTTTATTATATAGAATTACGGAGGTAGTCGGGGCCTGGTCTATGGTAGATGTATTTTTAGTCGGTTTATTATCAGGTTTGGTTCAGTTAGGTTTTCTTGCGACTATAGAACCAGGCATTGGTGTTATATTCTTTGGTGCTGCTGTCATACTCACTATGCTCGCAGCATCGAGTTTTGATCCACGACTAATCTGGGATGGGGTAGAGCGTAATTTGGCAAGTCGAGCAGTAAATTGTGAGTGAACACAATTCCCCACAAGTAAGCGTGAAATCTGGGCCATCGATAGTCTGGTTGATACCTCTGGTTACTTTATTGGTGGGTGCTTGGTTGGTGGCGAGATCCATTTTGGATGATCCACCTAGCGCAACGATAAGCTTCAGTACCGCTGAAGGAATAGAGGCTGGAAAGACAAAGATAAAGTACAAAAGTGTGGAAATTGGCATTATAGAAGAAATTCAATTTGCTGAAGATTTTGATCATGTTGTGCTAAATGCGGTTTTTAGCGAAGGAATGGACGATTTTTTACGTCGCAATACCCAATTTTGGGTAGTGAGACCACAACTTAGTTTTAGAGGGGTCTCCGGATTAGACACCTTAATATCAGGCTCCTACATAGAGATAGATCCAGGCCCGGGTGCAAAACAGGAACATTTTGTTGGGCTAGAGAAAATACCCCTTATAACGACGGATGATGCTGGAACTAAAATTACTTTAGTGAGTGATCAATTAGGCTCGCTTGGGGCTGGTTCACCCGTTTATTATCGAGGTCTATTGGCGGGCGAAGTACTGGGCTATGAATTAGGTAGTGACGCTCAAAGTATTTTTATACATGCTTTTATTCGAGATCCTTTTAACCAATTCATTAAGGGCAACAGCCGATTCTGGAATGTAAGTGGAATGGATGTCAGTCTAGATGCAAACGGTATCAAAGTGAAAACTGCGTCTATGCAATCCTTATTGTTGGGCGGCGTCGCATTTGAAACCCCAGAAACACTTGAACAGAGCGATACAGCAGCAGAAAATCTTATTTATACCCTGTACTCAAATCATGATTTGGTTGAAGAGCAGGCATATACCAGAAAACAAAAATTCGTTTTGTATTTTAAAAGTTCTGTCCGAGGTTTGAGCCCCGGCGCACCTCTCGAATTTAAAGGTATTCGAATTGGTTCAGTACTCGATATTAAACTTGAATTTGACAGTGAAAACTCTACCTTTAGAATTCCCATTCTTGTTGAAATTGAACCAGAGAGGATTGTAGATAGGACAACTGTGGCAACCCCTTTAGACGTTTTACAAACCTTAGTCGATAGGGGATTGAGGGCGAGACTTTCAACCGGAAGTTTGTTGACGGGAAAGTTATACGTTGAGTTGAACATGTACCCTGATACTGAGGCGAAGTACTTAGGTGATGCCAATACGCCTTATCCAGAATTACCGACTATACCTGGTGCGTTTGAGGCCCTGACGGAGTCTATACAAGCCTTAGTTGCCAAGGTAGAAACCATTGATGTCGAAAAAATGGGTGACGACATCATCGGCATATTAGGTGGCACCAATGACTTATTGAACAAAAATAAGTCTGAAGATACAGTAACTGACCTTCAAGATTCGATGCGCTCCTTTAGGGGTATCATGAATCAATTTGAAGACGCGGGTGTAGAAGAGACGCTAAAGTCGGCGAACGGATTGTTAGACAGTCTTCAAACCACAATATCTCGATTAAACCTCGTATTGGAACCTGATTCTCCGCTTCAATATAATGTGATTCGCGTAACAGGGGAGTTAGAAGAAACGGCAAAGGCAATTCGAACCATTATTGAAATGTTAGAAAGACAACCACAATCGTTGATATTTGGACGTGGTGACGCGGAATCTGATGGAGATGGAAGTGAATAATAAGCTAGGTATTTTGGGTTTACCACTGTTGATATTATTGATTGGTTGCTCTTCAAGTGGCAAGGTGCCGATACGCTATTATGTAATTGATCCTGTGATACAAGATACTCTATCGTCTAGTGAAGCCTTCTCTAGTGAAGAGAAGTTGTCTGTGCACATCCTAGATCTTCATCTGCCACAGTATCTAGAACGGTATCAAATGGCTTTGCGATCGGGGGAGAACGAGTTAACTTTATCGGACTCACATCAATGGGGAGAAAACCTGCGTAAAAACTTGTTAAGAACATTAGGTAGTAACCTGTCTTCCTTGTTAGACACGCCTGAGATCTCAACGCCTATTGCTCGTTCTGCACGTAAAGCTGATGTGAAAATCAGACTATTTATCGAAAGATTTGATCAGGCAGAGAGTGGGCTTGTCATCTTGAATGCGCGATATCAGCTTAGTTCTTTTGCCAAGGAACCTACGACCTATATTTTTAGACAGGAAATGATGAATGCCTCACCTGGAAACTATGCAGGTATCGTAAAAAAGATGACGGTCTTGTTTAATGCACTATCTATAGACATTGCTCGTCGATTACCTCATCTGGATAATGCTTCATAATGTTGCGATATCTTGCCATCATCATTTTTAGTATTTTACCGTCTATTTTGTTCGCAGAACAAACAAGGAGTACTGAATTAGAAAACGCCTCCGGGCGCGTTATTATGGAAGAGGTTTATCTGATCCACCAACAATTTCCATTTGTGTACGAAGAACAGTCCATGGTCTTGCTTGATCGTGATGGTCAGAAGGAAACCAGAAAACTTAAACGTTATTCGCGAGTGGAAAAAAGCGGCGAAGCAAAATTTCTATTGGTTTTCGATTCCCCAGAGGACGTGAAAGGGGTTGCTGTTCTCGCTAATCGAAAATCTGATGGCCAGACTATCCAATCTATTTATTTGCCTGCTTTTGGACCTTCGTTGATTACTAATTCAGGTAAGGCTAGCCATTCAAATTTTCTGGGTACAGATTTTTCTGTCGAAAACTTAATAGGTGAAGAACTAGAAGATTATAACCTGCATAGACAAAGAGATGCGATTGTAGAAGGCATCGAATATTATGTTATAGATGTGTTTCAAGGCGATAGTGAGCAGGCACTAAAACGACATTTTATTCTAAAGGACATATTGTTTATAGCGAGAACAGATTTCTATGATGAGACTGGAAAGTTACGAAAAAGCCAAACCCAACACGATCTTAGCCAAGTGTTAGGTGAAATGTGGCGAGCCAATATGCTGTTGATGCAGGACTATCGTGAAAATCACCAAACGCTTATCAAAATTAATAAAAGAGTATTCTCCGCTGATTATGTTCCAAGCGAAGTATTTACCATTGAATGGCTATTTGATAATGCACTTCAGCCTGATGAATTTGAGCTACAAGATTTTCATTTTGATAATCCTGATTTACAAGACCCTCATTTACGAGATTTGGAATCACAAAATGGGGAGTTAAGTACCCTATGATGACCTCGATTTTTATGCTTGGTGCAAGGTATAAGGCCGTAATTGTCACGATAATTACCCTGATTACCTTGGTCGCTGCCGCGGGCCTACCAAAACTAATTATCGACACAGGGTTTGACAGCCTCATTCCCTTAGACGATCCAAATCGACTTGTTTATCAGCGTGTGATGGGAGAGTTTGGTTCCGACAATAAGACAATAATTTATATAGAAGATACCGATCTTTGGTCTCCAACAAAATTAGAGCAGCTTAATAAACTGCAAAAAGAATTGAAGCTTGTAGAACATGTTGCTCGTATTGATGGTTTGTTTGATTTAAGAACTATTTCAGGAGATAGAGCAGGTAAGAACATCTCTGTTCAATCGGAATTGATTTTGCAGAAGCCACCAAAAACTCAGTATGAGGCGGATGTTGCAAGAGAGCGAGCCTTAGATAATCCCCTGTATGTGGGTAACTTGTTTTCGGAAAATGGCCGCGTTACGGCAATTATTATGACATTGGAGGAAAACCTTGAGATAGAGGAGCAAGATCTTAACTTTGCGGTTTATAGTGGAATTGAAAATGTATTAAATAATCATAGATCTGATTTTGAGCGGGTTTTTCAAGTTGGACCCCCGAGGGTTAATGCCGAATTAAAATCAAATTTGATAGAAGATTTTATGGTACTTGGCCCTCTGTCTGCCTTTGTGCTAATTGCATCGATAGTCATATTTATGCGCAGTAGTTTAGCGGCACTCGTCCCTATCGTCACTTCTGCTTTAACGTTAATTTGGACTTTTGGTGCGATGGCTTGGTTTGGTGTGCCACTAAATATTTTAAGCGCGATGATTCCATCGCTTATAATTGTTATTGGTTCAACCGAAGATACACACATGATGTCAGCGTATTTCCGGGGATTGCTATTGGGAGGTGATTCCAAGAACAGACGCAGACAAGCAGTGAAGTACATGGCTATTCATACCGGTCTTCCGCTAATCCTCACGATAATGACAACAGCCCTGGGTTTCGCGAGCAATTTGTTTAGCTCAATAGGTCTCATTCAGGACTTTGCGATTTCCTCTACATTCGCCATTATAGCCAATGGCTTGATTACGGTGTTAGTTGTGCCTATGTTGTTATTACAATTTGGCCGAAAAGATATTGCGGCCGAAGGCAATGACGAGAATCTATCTTCAATCAAGCTGCCTTCAAACAAGCTGCCTTCAAACGATCTACCTTCTACGATTCTTCGCATCTTCCGTATTTCCCAAGAACGTTTTCCAATGTATACCTTAAGTATTACTTTTCTTCTTTGTATATTTTTTACTTTTCAAGCTTCCAATCTTTACGTTACAAATGATCCAATGTCTTATTTTCCAGAAGACAACTCACTTATTCAAGAAACTAAGCTGATTCAGCAGGAACTTGCTGGCGTAAAAATATTCTTTGTTTCTCTAGAGTCAGAAAAGGAGAGGGCATTTACAGAACCTGAAAATTTGAGAAAGCTAGAAGAGATTCAAACTTTTATGAAGAAACAGGGCGTATTTGATTTAACCTTATCCATTGCAGATCATTTGCGCTATGTGAACAGAGAGTTTCAAGGGCAATTTGCAGAATTGAGTCTTCCAAAAACGAGACAGATGGTTGCTCAATACCTGCTCTTTTTTCATAGAAGTGAATTAGAATCCTATGTGAACCATAATTTCAGTAGGGCTAATATTGTCGTCCGGCATAATATTAACGATTCCAATACCTTAAACGAATATATAGAGGAGCTAGAATCTGTTGTTGAAAAAATAGCGGGGCCTGAGTTTAAGACAATAGTTATCGGTGAAAATCTTATGGTCAACAAAGCCGCAGAAAGTTTGATGGTATCTCAGATCAAAGCTCTGGGTTTGTTATTACTACTCATATTTATATTGATGTCGATAATGTTTACCTCGTTTAAGGGCGGTTTCATTGCAATGATTCCCTCTCTGATCCCCATTATATTGATGTTTGGTATGATGGGTTTTCTCGATATCCCGCTTAACCCGGCTACCGCGATGGTGGCGGTAATTGCGGTTGGTATTGCTATTGACGGTACGATTCACTTATTGGCGCGCTATAACGAATTGTGTCGTTCTACTTCAGATTATAAGGCTGCAGTGCGAATGGCCGTGAAAGAGGTTTCAACGCCTTTGATTGTATCCAGCTTAGCACTCTCTTTTGGTTTTGGTATGTTCCTGTTTTCCAACTTTACTGTTGTTGCGCAATTTGGTGCGCTTACTGCTGCGACCATGTTAGTTTCAATTTTTGCCAACTTACTGATTACACCCATTATTATGGAACGTGTGCGACTGGTGGGTTTATACCAAATTATTGCAATGAATGTAGATGAAAGCATCTTAGATGAGAGCCCGCTATTTAATCAGATGTCGAGATATCAACGTAGAAAAGCGATACTTATTTCAGAGTTACATAATTTTCTTCCCGGCGAAAAATTAGTTGAACAAGGGACAACCGGTCGCAGTATGTATATGATCTTGAGTGGTGAAGCGGACGTGGTGCGTCACGACAACGATCAGTCAAGAACATTGGCTGAATTAAAACCCGGTCAGATATTTGGTGAAATTGGCTATATTAAAGCCATTGAAAGAACAGCCGATGTGACTGCCACATCCACATTATCCGCCCTAAGATTCGACTACGAGCGAATGCAGAAAGACCTTAAGTTTTTCCCAAACATTGTTGCCCAACTCAATTTCAATATCAGTGCGATATTAGGAGAAAGGTTGGCGGATGTATTAGATGGGAAGGGTACCTAGCCCTGTTTATAATCGTCCTGCCTATAGCGTAACATTTTGCCACTACCTATATGGCTATGTACCCCATCCTGCAAAGCGATCTTGCCATTAACAATAACCATCTGGATGCCCAAGGGTTCTTGTTTAGGGGCATCATAGGTCGCGGTATCGATTATTGTCTTTGGGTCAAACATAACTAAGTCAGCGAAATAACCACATTTTACTTGGCCGCGGTTTTTCATACCAAAGGTAGCTGCGGGTAACGAGGTCATCCGGCGCACGGCTTCTGGTAAAGATAAAATGCCTCTCTTTCTCACATAATGGCCTAGGATTCTGGGGAAAGTACCAAACAAACGTGGATGAGGTTGTCCTCGTAAGTCAGGTATGCCGTCTGATCCAATCATCATATCCTTGTGAGCCAGGTTAGTTTCTACATCAGCTTCATCAATGATAAATTGAATGCAGAGCGTTTTCTCTCCTTGGGGTGCGGTAAGAATCTTGTGAATAAGGTCCACTACATCTAGTTGTTCTTGTTTGGCAATGTCTAATGCTGTCTTACCTTCATATTCACGAAAAGCTGGGCAGCTAGCAATACGAATGACTTCTGCCAGATCTCGATTTATCCGTTTGAGATTAAAGTATTCTATCATTCGACCGCTGCCAGCTGTGTAAGGGTAAACATCCAGCGTTACGCGCTGATCAGCCTTGAGTGCTGCATCTATTTTTTCCAAGCTTAGATTAATCTTTCCCCAATTGGCCTTGCCCGCGGATTTGTGGTGAGAAATATGGAGGTGAACATTACCCTCTTTACCTATTTGTAAAGACTCATCGATAGCATCTAGTAAATGATCTCCTTCATTTCGCATATGTGTGGTGTAAAGCGCCTCACATTCTCCTGCAATAGTGGCAAGTTCAATGACCTCTTCTGTCTGACTAAATTTTCCCGGAGTGTAGATAAGCCCTGTTGAAAAACCACAGGCGCCTTGCTCGAGGTTTCTCCGAACATGTTCTTTCATCTGATTCATTTCTTGCTGATTGGGCTGTCGTTGTTCGTGACCCATAGCGATAGTACGCAGTGTATTGTGTCCTACCAACATCATATTGTTGATTGCCGGATTTACTTGCGTAACAGCTTCAAAGTATGAATTCAGATCACGAAAGGGTTCTTTGATACCAGAAAGAATACCGCCGCTTGCCCTAGCCGGATCTACAAGGGGGTCACCTGGTATGGCACTAAAACCGCAATTACCAGCGACGACACTCGTGACGCCTTGAGCAAGCTTAAACTCCATCCCTGGATAACGAAAAAAAGCACCATCATCGTGGCTATGAGTATCTATAAATCCTGGAGAGACACTGAGTCCATCTGCATCTATTTCAATTTCAGCTTTGTTCAGTCCGGTAAGGTTCCCAAGCTCAACAATTTTGTTTGCTTCTATGGCAATATCTGCAGAGAACGTCTCACAACCGGTTCCGTCTAATATCTGCGCATTTCGAATGATAATGTCTGTCATGAACGATGGCCTTGTAGAGGTGACTATTTGTTGATCTTAGGTTTTACCATTCCAAATCATCGGGAATTTGAAAATCTTTGTAAGGATCATTCTCATCAATGAGATCTTTTGATTTTTCATAGAGATATATTATTGATTCTTCATTTCTTTCAGAGATCTTTTCGGCTACTTTTTTAGGGACAAGCTCAATTTCTTTTTCTTCATTCAAGTTGTTGTATGAAACAATAGCAAGGTGACCAAGATTGATTTGTTTTTTGTTTTCTTCAGAGATATAAATTTTCTTAATTTTGTTTTTTAAAGTGAAATTATAAGGAATATTGCCATCTTCTCTTTTTTTGTTCATTTCAATAAGTTGTCTAATTTGAGCAAGAATGGATTTTGATTCACTTACTTTATCTCGAAGTTTATTTTTTTCTAGGTCGATGGCGGATTTAGATTCCATCATTTTCTGAGCTGCTATTTTGTCATCGTCTTTCTCGATTCCTTGCCTAATTCTCGTATCTTTTCTGTGTTGTCCTTTCTGTGCCTTGCGTAATTGTTTTTCTGTCACCAGACCCACAGCTCGAAGCTGATCCCCAAGTGA
>JBLHIH010000112.1:0-13014 GCA_047616645.1 Flavobacterium sp.
GGGAGACTTTCCTCGAGATACGCCTTGTCGATATTCTTAACTGTCTCCCAACGTATACCCAGATGCCTAGACACCGCCTGAATGCTCATGTGACGGCACAAGCCACTGATCATGCGACAGAAGCGGCGCGTGAACCGACAGCCCCTATCAACAAATTCACAATGCTCCATGCGCCGTCCTTCTTACTGGTAAACACCTGCGCCAACTCAAGCTCGATGACGCAAGGGTAGCCAAACAGCGGGACATCTCTGACCTGTCGGCGGACATGTTGATTAATGCCACCCTTCTTTCCCGTCACGGGGTCTACTGCCTGCCTGCGCCGATCACGACTGCAATGAATGACAAATTGCTGTCCCTGTTCGTCCAGTATTATCTGATTGACGCGCTGCCCCTTGAGGCCCAATATTCCCTTCTGGATGTCGATTCCATATGCCTGTGCTATGTAGAGTGTTAGAAGCCTTACATATCAACAAATTGTGTGAGAATCGGCATCCTTTTTTATTCATAGGGCCGGAGAAGAACCGGGCAGCAGTGACATTATGTAAATAAATCAAGTGCTTAAAGGATGTTTTGGTAAGTTGTATTCATTCAATAAGGCTAAGTACTTATTGGGACGAAGTACGTGTTTTTGGTACAAAAAATCCAACGTTATTTTAGTAACATCTATACCCTGTTTGTAGGGTCCAGTTCATTCGTTGTTGAAATGCTAACTTCGTCTTCAAGAGGTATGCTCCAAAAGTGACCCATATTGCGAATATGCAGAAGCATCATGTTGTCGTGGTCGCCGTAACTCGTCCAGCGTTGTTGTTGGACAATACCGGCTATATTTGCGGAAACTGAGGTAGCACACTTCAATTTTTGTGCCCAGTGCGTGGCTGTTTTAGTTGCAGGCGGCATGTTAAGAGAAGAATTTTGGATTTGTAATAGACCGCCGCGAGTAGGTGCGAAGGGATCTGAATCGCCATATATGAAAAGTGATTTAGTCGGTAATTTTTTACTGTTATATGGTGCGAAAAGCTGGCCGGATACTGTCGCGACGTCAGTAATTTCATGTTGTGATTCAACGGCGAGGCGCAGGGCCATATGTGCGCCAGTCCCCAATCCCGCGACGAAAACTTGCTTGAAATTGGTTTGTTTTTTTGCCTTATTGATCACTTTATCAATAAATTTAATATCGTCAATTTCTAAGGGAGGAGAAATGCTTCCGTCGTTGAAGCTATATCCCATTGCATCGGATGTTTGGCATCCAGCCAGCGAAGTAAGCATAAAAACCACCACCATTAACTTGGTGAAACTCAAATGGTCAATAGGCATAAAATAGTGGCTCCGATACAACTGCAGGGTATGTGCTATGAATGATGACCCATATTCCGTCACTCGTTAGTAAAGATTATTGATGGGTCTTCGTACCAAGCGAGCATTGTTGGTCAATCTTTGGCCATTGATCTGACAGCGAGAGACATTAAATCGGACTTTTGGTAGAAGTGGATAAAAAAGAGCAGGTATGTCCAAAATGGGTCATTATGGTCTTCGCAAGAGGTAGTGTTAAGTGATAATTGTCCTGTACTAAACTTGCAGCCCCCATCACTCTAAAGTAGCATCACCCGTACTCAAAATAATTACCTTGAATAAGAAGTTTTGGGCAAACTACAAAAAGACAACAAAAAGACAATAAAAAGACAATAAAAGGGATGGGTTCATGAAAAATGCAATACTGATTGGTATTGGCTTGATAAGCATTGTCGTGCTTGTTTATGTCTTCAAAGGAGAAAATCCTTCGGTAGAAAAATCACCAGAACCTATTTCATTTGCAGACCACATCAAGTCGGTGACTGCAACAATGGATCAAAACAGAATAGAATCAGCAGAAACAGAACCACAGAACTGGTTGGCTCATGGTCGAACTTATGACGAAGGCCGATTCAGTCCGTTAACGAAGGTTAATGCTGATAATGTGTCTGAGCTTGGCTTGGTATGGTACTTCGATACAGGTGCAAAGCGTGGATTAGAAGCGTCTCCTATTGTCATCGATGGTGTTATGTATACCACCGGCATCTGGAGTGTTGTTTATGCCCATAATGCAAAAACTGGAGAATTGATCTGGACCCACGATCCTAAAGTTCCGAAATCATGGGGTTCAAATGCTTGCTGTGATGTTGTTAATCGTGGCGTGGCAGTCTGGAAGGGTAGAGTCTATGTCGGCACGCTAGATGGTCGATTGGTGGCACTCGATGCCGTCACTGGTAAAGTGCACTGGGATGTTAATACTATTGATCGAACGCGACCGTACACAATTACAGGAGCGCCTCGCATAGTAAAAGATAAAGTTATCATAGGTAACGGAGGTGCTGAGTACGGCGTTCGAGGTTACGTAACCGCTTATAATACCGAAACCGGAGCTGAAGAGTGGCGGTTCTACACAGTGCCAGGAGATCCCGTTGATGGATATACTTCCCCAGCAATGGAGGCAGCCGCTAAAACATGGACAGGTGATTGGTGGAAGATCGGGGGTGGTGGAACCGTATGGGATTCAATGGCTTACGATCCTGAGGCTAACCTGCTTTATATTGGCGTTGGCAATGGCTCTCCTTGGAATCAAATTGTTAGAAGTCCTGGAGGAGGGGATAATCTTTACCTTTCATCGATTGTTGCGCTGAATCCAGATACTGGCGAATACGTTTGGCACTATCAAACAACACCTGGTGATACTTGGGACTACACTGCCACCCAACACATGATATTGACCGAGCTCACGATAAATGGTGAGGAACGCAAGGTCATTATGCAGGCGCCTAAGAATGGTTTTTTCTATGTTCTTGATCGAATTACCGGTGAGTTCATTTCCGCCAAACCTTATATTCCCATCACTTGGGCGACCCATGTTGATCCAGAGAGTGGACGGCCAGTGGAAACACCCAACGCGCGGTATCAAGCAGCAAACCCACTTTCAGCACTTACCCCAGAACAACAAATAGCGGCGCTTAAGTCATTGACCGATGATCAACTTGAAACTGCTTTTCACAAGCCATCTCCCTACGGTGGTCACAATTGGCATCCAATGTCGTACAGTCCTGATACTGGGTTGGTTTATATTCCTGCTTTGGACATCCCTTTTGCTTATGGCAATGAACCACAATTTCATTACGAAGAGGGAAAATGGAATCTATCAATCGATTGGCAACTTAATGCACCAGTCGACGATAAAGCCTTGGCGGAAAGAATTGACGGCATGGTGAGGGGTTATGTTTCTGCGTGGGATCCGATCAAGCAAAAAGAAGTATGGCGTATACAACATGCAGGATCATGGAATGGCGGCATGTTATCAACGGCTGGCAATCTGATATTTCAGGGAACGTCCCAAGGAAAAATTAAAGCGTATCGCGCCGATACAGGGGAAGAATTATGGTCCACTTCCTCACAAACCGGCGTCATTGCACCGCCGGTTTCTTATGCTATCGATGGTGAACAATATATTACTGTAGTGGCGGGATGGGGCGGTGCATTTGCGCTAGCAGCAGGGGGCTCAGCTGAAGCGTTAAAACAAAAAAGCATTGGTCGAATTCTGACATACAAACTTGGAGGTAAATTAAAATTGCCAGCGATGGCGCCGGATGCGCCTATTCCAGCGCCACCAGCGCTAACCGCCAGTACTGAACAAATAGCCCATGGCAAGGTGATGTACCATCAATATTGTGGAGTTTGTCATGGCCCGGGTGTGAAGAGTGGTGGAGTGATTGCAGATTTACGCCATATGTACCCTGCTAAACATCAGGTATTTAAAGAGATTGTACTTGACGGGATTCTCAAGGATATAGGCATGGTGAGTTTTTCTGATGTATTAACCGAGGATGATGCTGCGGCGGTACAAGGGTATATTATTTCTGAAGCCCACAATCTACAAAAAGAGTTAGGTAATGAATAAAGTAGCTAAAATAGCAGCATACCTAACTGGGTTTTTTACCCTTGTGATATTAGTTCTGTATGTTGTGATTCGGATGTACGTGGGTGCTGTAAATACCCCTCTAAAAGGCAATTCAATAGATCCTAGTCTCATCGGACAACAGATTACGGTGCCTGAAGGTTTTGCGATAAGCATCTATGCTGAATTGGAAAATGCAAGAGTCTTGCGATTTTCCCGTAGAGGGGATCTGCTAGTTGCGACACCTAATTTGGATAAAATTGAGCTCTTGCATCGAGACAAAAACGATGATGGCAAAGCTGATGGAAGTAGTACATTGCTCGAGGGCTTAAACGGCCCAAATGGTGTAGATTTTTATGAAGACTGGTTGTATGTTGCAGAAACTGACGCCATTGGCCGAATTAAATTTGATCACGATTCTGGACAAACAATAGGTGAGTATGAGCGGATAGTCACTGGGCTATCTGGTGGTGAAAACCATTGGCGGAAAACCCTCCGCTTTGGCCCCGATGGATTGATGTATGTCACCATGGGCTCGTCATGTAACGTTTGCATTGAAGAAGATGAAAGGCGAGCTAGCATGGTTCGCTACTCGCCCGATGGAAGCAATGAGGAAATATTTGCGAGGGGTTTGAGAAATAGCGCCGGCTTTGATTGGTCTCCACTTGATGGTCAAATTTACGCAACTGACAATGGTAGGGATATGTTAGGTGATGAATTTCCTCCTTGTGAGCTTAATCTTGTCGAAGAGGGTAATCATTATGGTTGGCCTTATGCTAATGGTGACAAAATAGCGGATCCTGATTTTGGCGAGGGTAACGAAAAAATTGTGAACGCGTCAATGCCGCCAGTATTTTATTTTGATCCTCACAATGCACCCCTCGGCATCTCCTTTATTCAGGGTGACCACCTACCAAAAGAATACCAAGGTGCCGCCATTGTAGCTTTGCACGGGTCCTGGAATCGTAGTCAGAAAGATGGTTATAAAGTGGTTTCGCTACATTGGAATAGCGACGGAGAAATTGAATCCAAAGATTTTGTTAAAGGCTTTCTATTAGATGACAATGTTGTCGGTCGACCCGCAGAAATTGTCCAAGGTCCGGACGGGGCAGTATACATATCTGATGATTATGCAGGTGCGATCTACAGGGTGGCCTATGGCGAGTCCCAAACAGTACAGTTAGCCGCGCCGGCCAGTGCATTCACAGCAGAGAATACCCTGTCCGCCCTTAGCGAACCTGAACTTTTATCGATGAATGCACAAGGAGAAAGCCTCTATAACGCCAATGGATGTGTAGCATGCCATGCAGATGATGGTAGATCACTGAAGACTTTAGAGAGTCTAGGTAGTAAGTATGATCTTGATACTATGTCAGAATATATTCGGCGGCCTAATTCGCCGATGCCTATTTTTCCGTTCAGTGATGAGCAAAGGCGAGCCTTAAGTGCCTACCTAATTGGTAAATATCCTGGGTAGCGTGGCTTAAGCGCTATGTTGTCAGCTCTAACATGGTTATTTTTTCTGAGCCTTCTAACATGGGTGTGATTTCAGAGATGACATTTCTTCGCTCATCTGAATGGAGCCAGTTGTCCCAATGTTCTTTAGAAGTCCATTTTGACATGACAATACGTCGATTAGGGTTTCTGGAGTCCTTTAATGATTCACCAGATATACAGCCAGGCGCTTTTGTGACGGTACTTACGGTACGCTTGATAGTACAATCGTAATAATGTTCTAGTCCTTCAGCAATGCGCCTTTCAATTAGTACTCGAATCATTTTAAATTGTTTACCTAAAAATTTGCTGCGCATTATACTCTTGATGCTAAGGATCCTGTCAATGCGGATCCCGTCAATGTGCTGGATATGTGTCTAAAGTTATCTTGTTTGAATTGAGCGATGTATGTCAGAAAAACCATACCCACCTGCTGAAGTAGATGTAAACGTTGATGCCAGAGGGCTGAAGTGTCCGGAGCCTCTAATGTTAGTGAGAAATAAAATGATGGATATGGAGAGTGGACAAATCATTAAAATTTTAGCAACTGATCCATCAACGTCTTGGGATTTTCCTAATTTTTGTAAATTTCTCAGTCACGAGATGCTTCACAGTGATACCGAGGATGGGGAATACCAATACTGGATTCGTAAAAAGTGAGGTAGGAGTCGTCATGTCAGAGGACCAACATTACTATTTTGCCTACGGCAGTAACATGAACCCAGTAAGAGTTGAAAAGCGTGGTTTACACACAGGCTCTATTACCTCAGGCATCTTAGAAGGATACTATTTATCGTTTAACAAACGATCTGTAGTTCATTCAGGTGCCGCGTCTGCAAATATAATCCAACAAACATCTCAAGCGTCGATACCTAGACGGGTTGAGGGTGTGGTTTATCAATTGGAGGATGAGCACCAAATAGAATTGATGGATCCCTTTGAAGGTTATCCTGTACGTTATGATCGAATCCTAGTAAATGTGCAGACGCTTGAGGGTGAGAAGTCAGTATGGACTTACACGGCAAATGCAGAATATATCCAAGAAGGTTTACTGCCTAACAGATGGTACCTTGATCACTTGTTAGCGGGGAAGCCTTATCTATCAGAAAAATATTATCAAGAATTAAGAAGTACTATTTGCTTACCACATTCGGATTTTGAACCCTCTTGAAAAGCCTAAAATGTTAAATCATATTATTGACTCTTTTGAGAGCGAGTTTAAAGAGAGTTATCAAACAATATTGGTTGGGGGCGCTGAAGAACCCTTGTATGAACCTGGTTCTCTGCACTTGGATACAGGTTTATCAATTGTCTATTTTAAAGAGGATTATGTCTCCAGTGCCCTGCATGAGATATCACATTGGTGCCTCGCAGGCACCTCGCGACGAAAATGTGTGGATTACGGGTATTGGTATCAATCACAAAGGAATGATCGAGACCAATCTCGATTTGAAGAAGTAGAAGTATTGCCGCAAGCGCTTGAATGGATTTTGAGTGTTGCCGTCGGTATTCCTTTTATTGTTAGTGCTGATAATTTGAGTTTGGGTGGTGGGGACAATGAGGCTTTTAAAATTGCTGTTCAGAAAAAAGCGACGGCCTTACTTGGAGAGGGCCTGCCTAAACGAATATCCCAAATTGCCTTATTACTGTCCAAGGGTGCGGTAGACCATCTCGATAGATCAAATTATCAGAAAGTACCAAACTGATGAAGCCCTTAAAACTGGGGCTTATTATCAATCCAATTGCTGGAATTGGTGGGCCGACCGGTCTCAAAGGCAGCGATGGAGTTGAGACTCTCGCAGAGGCAATTTCTCGGGGTGGAATAAAGCGAATTTACGCGCGTGTCGACATTGTGCTGAGTGCTTTGCGATCCTTTTCTGATAGGATTGAATTACATACAATCCCAGGCCCAATGGGAGCCGAACTTTGCGAAAAACTAGGATGGAAAATTCAAGTTCATGAGATGGCGGTTCCATTGGAGACAAATTCATCGCACACTTGTGAGGCTGTCAGGTTGTTGCAAGATGCTAATTTAGATTTGTTAATGTTTGCAGGAGGAGATGGGACGGCGCGTGATGTTCTTGAAGATCTTAAAGAATCACAATCAATTCTAGGGATCCCGGGTGGGGTCAAAATGCATTCTGGCGTTTTTGCAAATAATCCAATGGGCGCTGCTAAAATCATTATTAGAATGATCAAGGGTGACTTGCTTAATCTGATGAGAGCAGAAGTTCGGGATATTGATGAAGATGCTTTTCGCTTAGGTATTGTCCGTAGTCAATATTTTGGAGAGTGTTGGGTGCCTGAAGAAGTACAGCATATACAGGCAGTTAAATCAGGTAACGTAACCGTAGATGAAATTATTATAGAAGATATTGCTGCCGCTGTGATAGATGACATGATATCTGACTGTTATTACATAATAGGTTCTGGGTCGACATGCGCTGCAGTCATGAATCAATTGGGAATAGACAATACTTTGTTAGGTGTGGACATTATTTTCAACAAGCAATTGGTCTTAGCCGATGCGCATGAAAAACAATTATTTGAGTTTTGTTCAGCACGTATAGGAAAAGCGAAGTTTAAAATTTTAATCACAGTTATTGGTGGGCAAGGTCATATTTTTGGACGTGGGAATCAGCAACTGAGTCCCCGTTTGCTTCGTACTATTGGCTTGGACAATATTGACATTATCGCAAGTGAAGAAAAACTCGACGCGATAGACAATCGCTTGCTGGTTGATACTGGAGATAAGTATTTGGATGAATCCTTATCAGGTTATCACAGGGTACGTACGGGCTTTGACTCCTCCGTACTGTGTAAAGTGTATTTCTAGGCATCATTGATATGTCTATCAGATTCTTAGAATATGGCGTACCAATTTTGAAATGGCGATTGATGAACCTCCCTTCAATGCACTTCTTAACTGGTTAATAACAAGCTTTTGATCCTCTATTACTGATGGACTAAGTTCTTGAGTTGCCTGTAAGGCGACTACCTTTTGACGCTCTAGATGTAGATTGGGATCAACATAAATAGGTTCAGCGATTTCTGAAAGCCTTAGGAAAGCTTTATGTGTCATGATGGCTTGGTCGATGCCGTCTTGGCGAATTTCATCGCTATATCTCAGATAACCCTCATCAGAAAGCCAAATCAGGGCATAAAACCCGGCAGTATAATGTGCGCTATGCAGCCCGTATTCATCGGGTTCGTCTATTCCCGCCACTTCATCGACATACATGGCACTTTTTATAGGAAAGTTTTCATAGAGTATGGCCAATATCTTAGCGATATGCCGGTAAAAGTTTTCAATATTGATATCAGCCATTCAGAAATTATAACCAATGGTCGATTAAAGCGCTTGGTTTACTGCTTGGTTTGACATAATATGTCGATGTTCTCGCTCGTAAATCTCACGAGGTAACGAGTGCACTGTGAGAAGTTATTAATTATATGACAGGATGATGAAAACTTGACTGATTTCCATCGAATATTGGCTACATTTGGTCTTACCCTATTATTGGGAGCTTGTAGTTCTGGGGATGCCCAATTGGAGGGAGAGTTACTCTCTACGGAAAACCGTCTCTCAGAATTAGGAGATGCACTTAAAGTAGGCTCATTGAGAAATGCTTCATTTATCAAGCAGTACAGCAATATTCTCAGGCAGAGCAAGCCAGAGTTAGCGCCTTTGCTATCAGAACTCGAGAAAGAAGCGACCCTAGCCAACCCGATTTATAGAAGCCTAGAGGGCAGGTTTGATGCTGTCAGAGACAATACTGAGAATTTTGATTCCTGGGTTGAAAAGGTCGAAGAGTTAAAACTTATTCAAGCTGCTGCCAATGTATCCGCCTTCAACGACGCGCTTTCTGACACCGTCAATGTGATTGCTGATCTTTCCCAAGGTCAACTTGCCCGGGTGAACGCAGTTGCAAAAGAAACCGAAACTAAGATGAATAGCTCAAAGGACTTCGGAGCAGGAAGTCAATATATGGGTAACCCCCACTACGGACATTGGTCTCACGGATCTGGTGGATCATTCTGGGCTTGGTATGGACAATATCATTTCTTCAGTAGTATGTTTGGTGGACGTCGTCACTATTATAATGATTGGGCTGGCGGCCGATCCTATTCTTACTATTCGGATATAGGCAGAAATAGCTACACGTCTAGGTCACAACGTTCAGGTCAACGAGATGTCCAGCAACGGGCAAAGAAACAATTTGGCTCAAGCGGTAAGTTTAAAAGCCCTTATGCAAAATCGAGAACCGGTGCAACTGGCATGAGCAAGCCCAGTGTCGCACAACAAAAATCTGCTTTTAAGAGCCCGTATGCTAAAAGTGGATCCTCGACAAGCAAATATCAAAGTAGTACTCGTAACAGCAGTCATAGAACCTCTCGTGGAACATCACGAGGTAAGTAGTAAAACTTAATGGGTCAGACACTTTAAGTAGTGAGGCTTTTTACTTAGCGAAACTTTTTACTTAGCAAAAGAAGGAATAATTCAATGGGTGACCTGATAGATTCAGTTTTGCAAAATATAGGATCGGTTGATATCTATATTTACCAAATATTGCTAATCGATCTTACTATTGCCGTGATTATGATCGCTGGATTAAGGTTTATCATGGGTCTTGTCGCTAATGTAAATAGCGCTGAGGAATTGGCATCTAGAGATAATGTGGCGTTTGGGATTGCGATGGCTGGGGGTATTGTTTCTCTTGCCCTTATGTTGACTGGGGCGGTATCTGGTGAGCCTGGTTCGACTTATCTGGATGAAGTCATTAGCGTACTCTCCTACGGTGTATTGGGTTTGATTTTGATAAAAGTCGGACGATACTTTCAAGATAAATTGTTATTTACTGAAATTGAAATCCAATCAGAAATTAAAGCGGGAAATTTAGCGGCGGCATTAGTGGATGCTGCTAATACTATTGCAACAGGTCTAGTATTGCGTGCCGTGATGTTGTGGGTAGAGAGTGATACCTTGGATGGGATTTTAGTTGTACTGGCTGCGTTTGTACTGACGCAATTGTTACTCGCCTTAGTGACCAAATATCGTTTGGTCGTTTATTCTAAACGTCATTCAGGAGAGAGCTTGCAACAAGCGTTGAAATCAGGACAAGTTGCTTTGTCTGTTCGATTCTTTGGCCATCTAATTGGCGTTGCACTGGCGCTTACGGCCGCGTCTGGCGTAGTTTCCTATAATCCTGATGGACTACTTGCTGCCTTAGTTTTGTGGTCAGCCATTACAATATTTTTTGCCATTATGGTCTCCTTGTTAGCGATTGTTGCAAGAAATGTAATCCTCATGGGCATAGATGTAGTAGAGGAAGTGAATAAGCAGAATAACATCGGTGTCGCCGCCATAGAGGCATCGATATATATCGCTATTGGTTTATTTTTTACTGCACTATTCAGCTAGTTCAAATAGATTACACTTGATTCCAGCATTGTGACTGCCCCGTGAAGTTGTTCAAATCGCGTCCCTATTTGCTTGATGACATTATCCTCATTGGGATTATGGCGATACTTGCTGGCTGTGGTCTTATTTATGAATACTTGCTGTCCCACTATGCGAGTAGGATCTTAGGCGTAGTTGAGTCAACGATATATACAATGATTGGGCTCATGATTGTCAGCATGGGTTTTGGTTCTTTTGCAGCTAAACATTTCAAAGATCCTTTTACTTCCTTCGCTTGGCTCGAATCGATCATTGCGCTATTGGGAATCACTTGCATACTGATAATTGCTGCTTCTGTCTCCTTTGGTAGTTTGTTACCTCAAGTCGTTGCAGAAGTCTTTAATTTACCGGCTGATCTTCGGCCTAAAGGTGGTTTTTTTGCTACGCTCAGATCGGCTTCCTATTTTACGCCTTATTTCTTTGGTGCCCTCATTGGTTTTCTCATTGGTATGGAAATTCCATTAATTGCGAGGGTTCGCGAAATGGTTTATGGGCAGCACTTGGAACACAATGCGGGAACGATCTATGGCGCGGACTATATTGGGGCGGGCATAGGCGCTGCTGTATGGGTGATAGTCATGCTGTCGATCGATATCACAAAGGCAGCTGTTATGACGGCCTTAGTCAATTTGTTGGCAGGACTGATTTTTCTATTTCGCTATAAAGCTAAAATCCGGAGGGTAGGGCGCCTATTTTCCATGCACATTTTTGTTGCAGTAATCGCGATTGCAGTTTATCAATTTGGAGATGATTGGGCTTCAAATATGACGAATACCTTATTTGAAGATGACGTTGTTTATTCCGCTTCAAGTCACTATCAAAATTTCACCATTACAGAACGTTATATCACTGATTCGGATAGCCCGGTTTATGGATTTTATATCAATGGCCGACTTCAATTTTCAAGTGAAGATGAGCACATCTATCATGGCATGTTGGTTTATCCGAGCCTGCTCACTGCGCCAAAGAATCCAAAGGTATTGATAATCGGAGGCGGCGATGGACTTGCATTAAGAGATGTTCTAAATTTTGAACCTGAATCGGTCACACTAATAGATTTAGATGCTGAGCTAGTGAAACTTTTCACATCTAGCAATGAAATGTCAGCACAGCAGGATTCTCTTGTCAGACTAAATAAATTTGCTTTTGATGATGATAGGGTGAAAGTTATTAATGGTGATGCTTTTATTGAAATTAATAAGCTTCTTGAAGATGGAGAATTATATGATGCCATCATTGTAGATCTGCCCGACCCAAGTCACCCAGATCTTGATCGCCTCTATAGTGATCATTTCTACTCAAGACTCAAAGCACTGTTAAGTGGCAACGGTGTATTAGTTGCGCAATCAACAAGTCCATACCATGCGAAGAAAGCATTTATTAGCATAGGCAAAACAGTTGAGGCTGTTGGGTTTAATCAGGTTGAACAATATCGTCAAAATATACCGAGTTTTGGGGAATGGGGTTGGACCATCGCAACCAATGGCCCAAAATCTGTTCGTAGCGCTATAATTGAGCTTGATACTATGGCGGTAAAACATTCATGGCTGACGCGGGACTTACTGGTTGCAGCATTCGAGTTTCCAGCAAATTTTTATCAAAACAAAGATGAGATAGAAGTGAATCACTTAGGGACCAATCGTATTTATCGCTATCATGATGAGGCCTGGCGAGGAGATTTAGGCATTTATCGCAATTAGGGCTTAGGAGGGAAATAGGTGAAATGTAAAATATTTATCGATTTTATATTATAAAGACAAAAAAAGGTTTGACATATTATGTCAAACACATAAACTGAGCATCACTTGACATAATATGTCGAAGAGGAGAAAAGAATGGACACAAGAGATTTGGCCTTACGTATTTCAGATCTATCAAGTTTCGAAGGTTACCAATTTGATTGTCAGCCCATACCAGGTGAGACGGAAGTATTACAGATCACATTACGGGAGTTTGAAGAACTGCCATGTTTTGTCTCTGTGACAGATACCCAAATCTTATGTATCACTTATCTATTTGCTGAAAATGAAGTGAAGTCAGATAAACGTGCAGAAATGATGGAAGAAATGTTGGAGCTAAATATTCCAATGCCCTTGTCTTCATTTGCTAAATTAGGTGACCGTTATGTCATCTTCGGAGC